>NZ_CP118100.1:1918419-2238155 GCF_028747645.1 Microbacterium esteraromaticum | reverse complement strand
CAGCTTCGAGATCACGGCCGTCTTCGCGCCGGGACCCGCCTCGATCGCGGCACGCATTCCGGCGCCGCCGGCGCCGACGATGACGACGTCGAACTGGTGGTAGTGCACGCCGTCGCGGACGACGGAATCTTGGGTCTGAGTAGTCACTCTGTGTCTGCCTTCTTCGTTACTCGCCAAGTGCCTGGCAGGTCTCCCACAGCGTGCCGTCCTCGAAGACGCCAGCGCAGGGGTCGAACGTGAACACCACGAGGGTGCCCAGGATGATCAGCAGGCCGGCGGCCAGGCCGAGGGCCCACACCAGCGCCTTGCGCGCCTTCGGGTGGGTGACGTAGTCGTTGACGATGGTGCGCATGCCGTTGGACCCGTGGATCAGCGCCAGCCACAGCATCAGCACGTCCCACCACTGCCAGAAGGGAGACGCGAGCTTGCCGGCGACGAAGCCGAAGTCCAGCGCGTGGATGCCCTCGCCGAGCATCAGGTTGACGAACAGGTGGCCGAAGATCAGCACGACGAGCAGTACGCCCGAGCCGCGCATGAACAGCCAGCCCCACTTCTCGAGGTTGATGCCGCGCTGACGGCGGGCGACGGGAACAGCAGTCTGGGTGGACATCAGTGGTCCCCTCCGAATCCGGCGAACGCGAGGCCGAGGTGACGCGGGATGAATCCGGCCATCACGACCGCCCACACGCCGATGACGATCCAGAACATCTGGCGCTGGTACTGGGCGCCCTTGGCCCAGAAGTCCACCAGGATGATCCGCAGACCGTTCATGGCGTGGAAGACGATGCCGGCGACCAGCACGACCTCACCGAACGCCATGATGGGGTTCTTGTAGGTGCCGATGACCGCGTCGTACGCCTCGGGCGAGACCCTGATGAGCGCCGTGTCGAGCACGTGCACCAGCAAGAAGAAGAAGATCGCCACGCCGGTGATGCGATGCAGCACCCAGGACCACATGCCTTCCCGGCCGCGATAGAGCGTTCCGCGCGGAGACTTCGAGGTCGTCTCCGAAATCGACGGTGTCAAGCGTGTGCTCGTGGACACGTCGTCCTCCCTGATCGATGAGATGTCGGGTGCTTGCGTGAGGGCATGCCCCGCCGCACCCATCCTATTCCTGTCAGAACGCTGGGTGCGACGAAGGGGAACCTTAGCGCGTCGTCGGCGGGTGGCACAGGGGCAGGGTGAGGTGCCGGATAGGTTGGATGCCATGGCCAGAATCGACGACTTCTACGCGGTGATCCCCGCCGGCGGCATCGGGAGCCGGCTGTGGCCGCTCTCGCGGGCGGACGCACCGAAGTTCCTGCACGACCTCACCGGATCGGGGCACTCCTTGCTGCGCGACACGTGGGACCGCCTGGTGCCGCTGGCGGGTGAGGACCGCATCGCCGTGGTCACCGGCCGTGCGCACCGCGCCGCCGTGGAGGGCCAGCTGCCGGGCATCCCGGATGCGAACGTGTTCCTCGAATCCGAGCCCCGCGAGTCGGCCGCCGCGATCGGCCTGGCGGCGGCGATCCTGCACCGCCGCGATCCTGACGTGATCATCGGGTCGTTCAGCGCTGATCACGTCATCCGAGGCACACAGGTGTTCGAATGGGCCGTGCAACAGGCGGTGCAGGTCGCGCGGCAGGGCTACATCGTCACGATCGGCATTCCCCCCACCGAGCCCTCGGTCGGCTTCGGCTACATCAAGCGCGCTGGCGAGATCGTGGTGGACGGCGCGCCCGAGGCGACGCTGGTTGAACGTTTCGTCGAGAAGCCTGACCTCGAGACCGCCAAGCAGTACCTGGCCGACCGGGACTACCTGTGGAACGCGGGGATGTTCATCGCCAAGGCGAGTGTGCTGCTCGAGGAACTCGCCGCGAACGAGCCGGATCTGCACGCCGGGCTGCTCGAGCTCGCCGAGGCGTGGGACGACCGCGAACGTCGCGGACCCGCGGTGGATCGCATCTGGCCGACGCTGAAGAAGGTCGCCATCGACTATGCGGTGGCGGAGCCTGCCGCCGAGCGCGGTCACCTCGCGGTGATCCCCGGACACTTCGACTGGGATGACGTCGGCGACTTCGCCTCGCTCACCAAGTTGATCACGCACGGGCGCAAGAACGATCTCGCCGTGCTCGGCCCCAAGGCCCGCGTGCTCTCGGATGCCGCCAGCGGGATCCTGGTGAGTCAGACCTCGCGGGTGATCAGCCTCGTCGGTGTGAAGGACATTGTGGTCGTCGACACGGACGACGCCCTGCTGGTGACCACGGTGGAGCACGCGCAGCGGGTCAAGGGTGTCGTGGAATCGCTGAAGATCACGGGGCGGGATGACGTCCTCTGAGCGGTGCCCGAGGTGGCTCTCGTGCGCGCCGCGCGTGATCATTGCAGATCTGTAACCTTTCGCGAGTGCACTGCGATCCGTAATGCGAGCGGCGCGTAACACTCGGTAATCTCGATCGATCCGCGATGTCCGCGGAACCGTTCAGGGAGGCATGAGTGTCCATCTCCATCACCAAGAAGCTGCTCGGCGCGACGGTCGCTGCCGGCGTCGTCCTCAGCTTGGCCGCGTGCGGTCAGGCACCCACCGACACGCCCGCGGGCGATGGCGGTTCTGAAGCCCTCGACTTCCTGCCCTGCATCGTCTCCGACGAGGGCGGATTCGACGACAAGTCGTTCAACCAGCTCTCGTTCGAGGGTGCCAAGAAGGCCGCTGACGAGCTCGGTGTCGAGCTGAAGGACGTGCAGTCCAACGCCGAAACCGAGTACGGCCCGAACATGACCAACC
Source organism: Microbacterium esteraromaticum (assembly GCF_028747645.1). NCBI lineage: Bacteria > Bacillati > Actinomycetota > Actinomycetes > Micrococcales > Microbacteriaceae > Microbacterium > Microbacterium esteraromaticum. The sequence continues at coordinate 2,235,391 of NZ_CP118100.1, read as the reverse complement.
TGGTCGGCGAGGGCTGCGACGCCATCGTCGCCGTCGGTTTCGCGCTGTCGGCCGCAACGGTCGAGGCCGCCTCGGCAAACCCCGAGATCGACTTCATCCTTGTCGACGACGCCGCCGATAACGACTTCGATGGCACCAAGGACGCCGACAACGTCAAGCCGCTGCTCTACGACACGGCTCAGGCCGCGTTCCTCGCCGGCTACCTGTCGGCCGGATACTCGACCACCGGCAAGGTCGGCACCTTCGGTGGACGCGAGTTCCCGACCGTGACGATCTTCATGGACGGCTTCAAGCAGGGCGTCGACCACTACAACGAGGTCAAGGGCGCCGACGTGGAGGTCGTCGGCTGGGACGGCTCGACCGGTTCGTTCACGGGTGGCTTCGAGGCCAACCAGGACGCCAAGCAGGTCGCCGTGAACATCCTCGACCAGGGTGTGGACGTCATCCTTCCCGTGGGTGGACCGATCTACCAGTCGGCTCAGCAGGCCATCAAGGAGTCCGGCAAGGACATCGCCCTGATCGGTGCTGACGCCGACCTGTTCGTCACCGACCCGAGCACCGCCGACGTCGTGCTGACCTCGGTGCTCAAGGCCATGGACCTGTCGACCTACCAGGCCGTGCTGTCCAGCGGCAACGGTGAGTTCGACCCCGAGGCGTACGTTGGCACTCTCGAGAACGAGGGCGTCGGTATCGCCGACCTGCACAACTTCGCCGACAAGGTGGACCAGGAACTGCAGGACGAGGTCGACCAGCTCCGCCAGGACATCATCGACGGAAAGGTCGAGGTCACCTCGTACCTCGCAGGCTGATGCCATCGGATCGGGGAGGTCGGCAGCTGCCGACCTCCCCGATTCTGCCTGTCGGGCCCTCCCGATCAGGACGGCTGCCCGAATAGGATCAACAACATGAAGCTTGAACTGCGCGGTATCACGAAGAGATTCGGCGCGCTGACGGCCAACGACCACATCGACCTCACCGTCGAGGCAGGGGAGATCCACTGCCTGCTCGGCGAGAACGGTGCCGGCAAGTCGACGCTGATGAACGTCCTCTACGGTCTGTACCAGGCCGATGAGGGCGAGATCCTGCTCAACGATGTGGAGCAGGAGTTCGACGGCCCGGGTGACGCGATGGCAGCCGGCATCGGCATGGTGCATCAGCACTTCATGCTGATCCCCGTTTTCACCGTCGCCGAGAATGTCATGCTCGGGCACGAGCAGACGACGTTCGGTGGACGTCTCGACCTGGCGGCCGCCCGCGCGAAGGTGCGCGAGATCTCGGACCGTTTCGGGTTCCAGGTCGACCCCGATGCGCTCGTCGAAGACCTCCCCGTCGGTGTGCAACAACGGGTCGAGATCATCAAGGCGCTCTCACGCGACGCGCGCGTGCTCGTGTTCGACGAGCCGACCGCCGTACTCACGCCGCAGGAGACCGACGAGCTGATGGCGACGATGCGTCAACTCAAGTCGCAGGGCACCTCGATCGTGTTCATCACGCACAAGCTGCGCGAGGTGCGCGAGGTCGCCGACCGCATCACCGTCATCCGACTCGGCAAGGTCGTCGGCGAGGCAGAGCCGACGGCATCCAACGCCGAACTCGCCTCCCTCATGGTCGGACGCGCGGTCGAGCTCACCGTCACCAAAGACGCCCCCACGCTGCGCGAGAACGGTCTCGTCGTCAGCGACCTGACCGTCGCCGACGAGGTGGGCACCGTCACCGTCGACGGAGCCAGCTTCGAGGTACGCGGCGGCGAGGTGCTCGCCATCGCCGGTGTGCAGGGCAACGGCCAGACCGAGCTCACCGAAGCCATCATCGGTCTGCAGGACGACGTGCGCGGCAGCATCCGCCTCGACGGCAAGGAACTCGTCGGGCGTTCGGTGCGCCACATCCTCGAATCCGGTGTCGGCTTCGTGCCCGAGGACCGCAGCGTCGACGGCCTGGTCAAGGAGTTCTCCATCTCGGAGAACCTCATGCTCGACCGCTCCTTCGGCGCGCCGTTCGTCGTCGCCGGCAGCGTGCAGCGCGGTCTGCTCGAGAGCTTCGCGCACGAGAAGATCGCCGAGTTCGACATTCGCACACAGGGCCCGACACAGTCGGCGGGCCGTCTCTCGGGCGGAAACCAGCAGAAGGTCGTGCTCGCGCGCGAGCTCAGCCGTGACCTGTCGCTCTTCGTCGCGGCGCAGCCCACCCGCGGTGTGGATGTCGGCTCGATCGAGTTCATCCACAAACGCATCGTCGAGACGCGTGACGCCGGTGTACCGGTGATCCTCATCTCTACCGAGCTCGACGAGGTGTCGGCGCTCGCGGATCGCATCCTCGTGATGTACCGCGGCCGAATCGTCGGCATCGTTCCCGGCGACACATCCCGCGAGACACTCGGCCTGATGATGGCCGGCATGAGCGAGACGGCCGCCCTCGCCGAGGCAACCGAGGCGCCGGCCCGCGGCGACCAGAACGGGGAGATCGCATGAACACCATGCAGACGTCGAATCCGCTGGCCGAACCCGAGACGAAGGTCGCGCCCTCGCGCTGGCAGGTGACCCTGCAGGCGATCGTGCACGGCAACGGCATCATCTCGTTGCTCGCCGTGCTGTTGGCCGTACTCGTCGGCTCGATCATGATCGCCGCGACTGATGAAGACGTCCAGGCCGCAGCCGGGTACTTCTTCGCCCAGCCCGCCGACACGTTCGTCGCGATCTGGGATGCCGTCGCCGGCGCATACGCGGCGCTGTTCCGCGGCGCGATCTACAACTACAACGCCGACACGTTCGCGGCCGGCATCCGACCGCTGACCGAGACGCTGAAGTTCGCCACGCCGCTGATCGCCGCAGGCCTCGGTGTCGGACTGGCGTTCCGCGCGGGTCTGTTCAACATCGGTGGTCAGGGCCAGATGCTGATGGCCGCCGCCGCGGCGGGCTACGTCGCCACCGCGATGGACCTGCCGATCGGGCTGCACCTGGTCGCCGCAATCGTCGCCGGTATGGCCGCTGCGGCGATCTGGGGTGGCATCGCCGGATTCCTGAAGGCACGCACCGGTGCGCACGAGGTGATCACGACGATCATGCTCAACAACATCGCGGTGTATCTGCTGGCCTGGATGCTCGCCACGCAGGGAATCCTGCAGGCACCGGGGTCGAGCAACCCGAAGACCGCTCCCATGGCCGAGACGGCCCAGCTGCCGCAGCTGCTCGGCCCGCAGTACAAGCTGCACGCCGGCTTCCTGCTCGCCCTGCTCGCCGTCGCGTTCACCTGGTGGCTGCTGGAGCGTTCGGCGCTCGGCTTCCGCTTCCGTGCGGTCGGCGAGAACCCGGCCGCGGCACGTGTCGCCGGTATCGACGTGGGCCGGATGTACTTCGTGGTCATGCTGATCGCCGGAGCGTTGGTCGGTATCGCCGGCGTCAGCCAGGTGCTCGGCACCGAGGTCAGCGGCTTCAGCGGCGGTATCGACGCGGGCATCGGCTTCGACGCGATCACTGTCGCGCTGCTCGGCAGATCGGCGCCGCTGGGCATCCTCGGAGCCGGCCTGCTGTTCGGCGCCTTCAAGACCGGTGGCTTCACGATGCAGTCGGCTGAGGGGATCCCGGTCGAGATCATCCTCGTCGTCCAGTCGCTGATCGTGCTGTTCATCGCCGCGCCGCCGCTGGTGCGTGCCATGTTCGGTCTGCCCCAGCCCGGGCGACCGTCACGCCGCAGCAAGCGCATCGCGGCCAAGCGCCGTGCCGCGTCGAAGCCGCAGGCATCGGGTTCTGACGAAGAGAAGGAGGTGTCGGCATGAGCACTACCGCTCAGGTCGACGCGCAGCTGGAAGAGCCGCGTCGTATCGCCGTCGTCTCGTGGAAGACGCCGATCATCTTCGGTATCTTCACCGTGCTGTTCGCGCTACTGCCGCTGTTCGCTCCGCGCGAGGGGGTGACGACCTTCCGTCTCGGCAAGGAGAACGCCGCGATCCCCGTGCCCGACGTGGTGCTTCCGGCCACGCCGACGGCCTGGGTCGCCGTGCTGCTCATGGCCCTGTGCGCCGCAGCTGCCGCTGCACTGGTGCAGCGCCACCGCAAGATCCCGCTGTGGCTCATCGTGGTCTACGTGGTCGTGCTGCTGATCGGTTTCCTCGCGTGGGCCGCTGCCGGCGCGACGCTGCCGATGATCGGTCTGCTCGCCGGTGCGCTCGCGCTGGCGACGCCACTGATCTACGGCGCCCTCGGTGGAGTCATCGGCGAACGTGCCGGTGTCGTCAACATCGCCATCGAGGCGCAGCTGCTCGCCGGCGCATTCACCGCGGCCGTTGCAGCGTCGCTGGCGGGCTCGCCGTGGGCGGGCCTGATCGCGGCCATGATGGCCGGCATGCTGGTCGCGCTGGTGCTCGGTCTGTTCACGATCACGTACTACGTCAACCAGGTGATCGTCGGTGTCGTGCTCAACGTGCTGGTGATCGGCATCACGACGTTCCTGTTCCGGCAGGTGCTCGCACCCAACACCGAAACGCTGAATAATCCCGAGACGTTCACCGTGCTGCCGATCCCGGTGCTGAGCGAGATCCCGATCATCGGCCCGATCCTGTTCCAGCAGTCGTTCATCGTCTACCTGATGTACGCCGTCGTCGCACTGGTCGCGTACTCGCTGTATCGCACGCGCTGGGGTCTGCGTCTGCGCGCCGTCGGTGAACACCCTCAGGCGGCCGACACCGTGGGCATCAAGGTCGCGGCGACGCGCTACCGCGCGGTTCTGCTGGCCGGTGCCGTGGCCGGAATGGGCGGTGCGTTCTACACGCTCGTCTCGGTGCCGCGTTTCAATCAGGAGATGACGGCGGGCGCGGGCTTCATCGCTCTGGCCGCCGTGATCTTCGGTAAGTGGGACCCGATCCGTGCGACGCTCGCCGCACTGCTGTTCGGCTTCGCGACCAACCTGCAGGGCGTGCTGAGCGTCATCGGTTCTCCGGTGCCGAGCCAGTTCATGCTGATGCTGCCGTACGTGGTGACGATCTTCGCCGTCGCCGGTCTCGTCGGGCGCTCGCGTCCGCCGGCCGCCGATGGCGAGCCGTACATCAAGTCGTAGCTGCGACAGAGGAGAGAGATGACCGACATCGACTGGGACGAGCTGCGTCAGATCGCCACCGATGCCATGCACAAGGCCTACGCACCGTACTCGCGGTACCGCGTAGGGGCGGCCGCCCTCGTGGGGGATGGCCGGATCGTCGCCGGGTGCAACGTCGAGAACGCGTCGTACGGCGTGACGCTGTGCGCCGAGTGTGCCCTGGTGGGCGACCTGCACATGTCGGGCGGCGGCCAGTTGGTCGCGTTCGTGTGCGTGAACAACGACGGCGAGACGATCATGCCGTGCGGGCGCTGCCGCCAGCTGCTGTTCGAGCACGCGATGCCGGGCATGCTGCTCGAGACCGTTTCGGGCATCCGCACCATCGATGAAGTCCTTCCCGACGCGTTCGGGCCCCGAGACCTGGAGGATGCCCGATGAGCGCCACCACCGCGATCGAGCCGTTCGACGCGATCGACGTCATCCGCGCCAAGCGCGACGGCGGTGTCGTCCCCGAGGCGGCCCTGCGCTGGATGGTCGACGCCTACACGCGCGGCTACGTCTCGGATGCGCAGATGGCCTCGTTCGCGATGGCGATCTTCCAGCGCGGCATGCAGCGCGACGAGATCCGGGTGCTGACCGACGCGATGATCGCCTCAGGCGAGCGGATGAGCTTCGCCGCGCTCGGCAAGCGCACGGTCGACAAGCACTCGACGGGTGGTGTCGGCGACAAGATCACGCTGCCCCTGGCGCCGCTGGTCGCAGTGTTCGGCGTGGCGGTACCGCAGCTGAGCGGTCGTGGACTCGGTCACACCGGTGGCACGCTCGACAAGCTCGAGGCGATTCCCGGATGGCGCGCCGCGCTCTCGAACGACGAGATGTTCGCCCAGCTTCAGGGCGAGGTCGGCGCGGTGATCTGCGCGGCCGGCTCGGGCCTGGCGCCTGCCGACAAGAAGCTCTACGCGCTGCGTGACATCACCGGTACTGTCGAGGCGATCCCGCTGATCGCGTCGAGCATCATGTCAAAGAAGATCGCCGAGGGCACGGACGCGCTGGTGCTGGACGTGAAGTTCGGCGACGGTGCGTTCATGCAAGACATCGATCGCGCCCGGGAGCTCGCGCGCACCATGGTCGCGTTGGGCACCGACTCGGGGGTGGCGACCACCGCGCTACTGACCGACATGAACACGCCGCTGGGCCGCGCGATCGGCAACGCCAATGAGGTGCGCGAGTCGGTCGAGGTGCTGGCCGGAGGCGGCCCCGCCGACGTGCGCGAACTGACGGTCGCCCTGGCTCGCGAGATGCTGAGTCTGGCCGGGCAGCCGGACGCGGATGTCGAGGCCGCGCTCGACGACGGGCGTGCCATGGACCGCTGGAATTCGATGATCCGCGCGCAAGACGGCGATCCGACCGCACCGCTGCCGCAGCCCCGTGAGACCCACGTCGTCACGGCGGAGCGCGATGGCTTCGTCACCCGAATGGACGCCCTGGCGTTCGGCATCTCGGCCTGGCGCCTGGGTGCGGGCCGCGCGCGTGCTGAGGACGCCGTCGTGCATGCCGCCGGAATCGACCTCGCGGTCAAGCCGGGGGAGCGCGTCACGGTGGGGCAGCCGTTGTTCACCCTGTCGGCCGACGATGAAAGCCGCTTCGCCCGAGCCCTGGAGGCGCTCGACGGCTCCTATGCGATCGGTGACGCGGCGCCCGATACGACCCCGATCGTCCGAGAGCGGATCACAGCCGAGGAGATGACGCGATGACCAACGCGCAGAACGAAGACCGCAAGATCCAGGGGTTGTCCCTGCGCGAGCTCCCCAAGGTGTCGTTGCATGACCACCTGGACGGTGGCGTGCGGCCCGCGACGATTCTGGAACTGGCTGATGAAGCCGGTATCCCGACCCCGGCGGCGGATGCCCGCGGCTTGCGCCGTTGGTTCGCCGAGCAGTCGAACGCCGGATCGCTGACCGAGTACTTGAAGACGTTCGACCTGGTCACCTCGGTGATGCAGTCCGAGCGCGCGCTCACGCGCATCGCGCGTGAGTTCGTCGTAGACCTCGCGCAGGACGGTGTGATCTACGGCGAGGTGCGCTGGGCGCCCGAGCAGCACGTCGGCGGCGGCCTCAGCCTGGCGCAGGCCGTGGATGCCGTGCAGCGCGGCATCGAAGAGGGCGAGGACGAGGTGGATGCTGCGGGCAGTGGCATTCGCGTCGGACAGATCCTCTCGGCGATGCGCCACGACAACCGGGCCCGTGAAGTCGCCGAGGTCGCGGTCGCGTTCCGCGAGCGCGGCGTCGTCGGCTTCGACATCGCCGGTGCCGAGGACGGATTCCCCGCCTCGCAGCATCGGGACGCCTTCGACTTCCTGGCGTCGGAGTTCTTCCCCGTGACCGTACACGCCGGAGAGGCGGCCGGGCTGGCATCCATCCGCTCGGCCCTGATCGACGGGCGTGCGTTGCGCCTCGGACACGGTGTGCGCCTGGCCGAGGATCTGCAGATCATCGAACAGGAGGGCGACGAGGTGCACGTGCAGTTCGGCGACCTCGCGCGCTGGGTGCGTGACCGCGAGATCCCGTTGGAGATGTCGCCGTCGTCGAACGTGCAGACCGGTGCGATCGCCCGCTGGGGCGATGAGATCGCCGATCATCCGTTCGATCTGCTGTACCAGCTCGGCTTCTCGGTGACGGTCAACACCGACAACCGCACCATGAGCGGTACGACGCTCACGCGTGAGCTGGGTCTGCTGGTCGACGCGTTCGGCTATGACCTGGACGACCTCGAGACATTCCAGTTCAACGCAGCGGCGGCGGCGTTCCTGCCGGTCGAGGAGCGCGAGGAGCTTGTCGAGATGATCGCCGAGGGCTTCGAACGCTGAGCCGTACCGACCGCTGATCGGCGATCAGCCGAGCTCGTCCGCGAGACCGCTGACGAGCTCGGTGATCTGCGTTCGCATGTCGTCGTCCGAGATGCTCGGCGTGCCGTCGCCGGCTTGTGGCCCGTAGTCGCCGAACGACGCGTGCGCTGCGCCGTCGATCTGCACCATCTCGGCATCCGCGGGCAGCAGGTCCCGGGCATCGGCGATCTTCTGCGGCGTCGACAGGCCGTCCTCGCTACCCGAGATGCTCAGCACCGGCAGCCCGGAACCCGACAGGTCGGCCGCGCAGTACGAGGCGAACAGCACGAGCGCGTCGGCGTCACCGGCGAGCTGGCAGCCGCGCACTCCGCCGAGCGAGTGCCCGCCGACCATCCACGTGTCCACGTTCGGCGCCGCCGACGTGAAGGCGTCCATACCGCGCGGGTCGAAGAACGCCAGATTCAACCAGGGGCGGGTGATCACGACCGAGACACCGTGCTCGACCGCCACATCCTGCAGGATCGCGATGTACGCCTCGGGTTGCACCTTCGCCCCGGGGATGAACACCAACCCGCGGGTCGATCCTCCGGCGGCCGGCGTCAGCACGACGCCCTGCGGGGCATCGTCGATCACCAGCCCGGGGTTCGCCTCGGCCCGGGCGAGAGGCTCCGGCTCGGCCGACATCACACCGACCTGACTCCACACCAGCATCCCGGCGATCGCCAGCGCCACGGCCGCGAGCACGCCCCACAGCGTCCATCGCAGACAGCGGCCGCCGCGTCTGCCTCGACCCGCGCGTGTCTTCGCCATTCCGCAAGGCTACCGGCGCGCGACGCCCGGATGCGTGCGCAGGTACTCCTCGAACGCCTCGGCGCTGGTGCGGTGGGGCGTGTAACCGAACTGGTCTTTGAGGCGAGTGTTGTCGAGCACGGGGCGGTACCGCAGGAAGCGCACCTGCTGCGGGCCGTGCGGCGTCAGCCGCAGTGCGCGGCCGACCCACAGGGCGCCACCCAGTGCCCAGGCCGGCACCACGAGCATCCGCTTGCCGAGGCGCGCGGCGATCTCGGGGACGGTCATGCGCCCGTCGCCCGCGACGTTGAAGATGCCCGCCGGGCCATCGGTCGCGGCGCGCACCATCGCCGCGGCGACGTCGTCGACCCAGACGAACACGAACGGCGATTCGGAGCCCGCCACGCGCAGCAGGCGGCGGCCGTCCCACAGCGCGGTGATCTGGTTGCGCACGGTCGGGCCGAGGATCGTGCCGATGCGGAAGACGACCTGCTCAAGGTGCGGATGCTCGTCACGCGCCCGCTCCAGCAGCTCCTCGACGAGGCGCTTGTGCCGCGAGTACGGGAACTCGTCGTTGCCGCGCACCGGATCGTCCTCGGTCAGCCAGTCGGGATTGTCGGGATGGTAGCCGTATGCGGCCCCCGAGCTGGAGACGACGAGGCGTCGCACGCCGGTGGCCACGCAGGCGGTGAGCAGGTTCTCAGTGCCGGTGACGTCGACGCGGTACTCCAGGTCGGTGTCACGCCCCGGGTTGACGATCGCCGCCAGGTGCACAACCGTGTCGATGCGGTGCTGGCCCAGCACCGGCGCCAGCGACGTACCGTCGGTGACGTCGAACGGCGCCGAGACGACGCCGGGAACCGAGGAGTCGCGCAGGTCGCCGCTGACGACGAGATCGACGGCGGGGTGTGCCGCCAGCAGAGCGGTGACATGCGAACCGAGGAACCCGGCACCGCCGGTGACCAGAACGCGCGTCATCGGGCATCCTCGTTGCTCGGGCCAGACGCGGCGCCGGGGGCGGCCGCGTGACGGCTCGCGTCACCCGACGCCGATCCGGTGCGCCGGCGCGTGTGCCGCGCCCACAGGCCCGCCACGAGGAGCCCGGCGATGATGTCCCAGATTCCCCACCAACCGGCGACGACGGCCATGCCACCCAGTCCGCCGAAGAACGCGAAGATGAGCCCCAGCCCGAGTCCGGCATTGCGGATGCCGACCTCGAACGTCATGGCCTTGCGTTCGCGACTGCCGAGACCGCCGACGACGGCGGTGCCGTAGCCGATCGCCAGGGCCACGGCGTCGTGCACCGCCACGACGATCAGCACCGTGCCGATGACGCTGACGAAGATCGCCCAGTTGCCGGCCAGCGCGCCGATGATGAAACCGAGCAGCGCGATCAGGCTGAACCAGCGCACGAACGGCTGCACGCGCCGCGCGAACCCGGGCAACGCCGCCCGCAAGAGCAGGCCGAGCGCGAACGGCAGACCGATGATCAGCACGATCTCCAGCAGCATCCGCCACGGATCCAACGCGACCGTGCGCAGCAGATCGCGTCCGGTGGGGTGCAACGAGCCCCAGAACGCGATGCTGATCGGCATCGCGATGATGTAGAGCAGATTGCCGACGGCAGTCATCGAGACCGACAGGGCGACGTTTCCACCCGAGCGGTGCGTGAGCACCTGCGAGATATTGCCCGGTGGGCAGCACGCGACGACGATCATGCCGAGCGCCATCGATGCGCTGACCGGCAGGATCAGGGTGAGTCCGAACGTGACGGCCGGCAACACCAGCAGCTGTGCCAGGATCGCGATGACGAACGGCTTCGGGTGCCGCGCCACGACCCGAAAGTCCTTCGGTGCGGTGTCGAGGGCGATGCCGAACATGATCAGGCCGAGTACGACGTTGAGAATCAGCAGGGTGCCCGGGGTGAAGTTCAGCACCAGGTCGTCGAAGTCCATCAGTCCTCCAGCGTCCGGGCCGCGACACGCACCGCCGAGCGGTAGGCGTCCTTGTTGACGTAGTACGACATGCGGTCGAGCCCGAGATACCGGTAGCCGCCGCTGGTGTCGGGCCAGGGTTCGCCGGTCACCCGTTCGCGGAACGCCGTCGCAGCGTCCGGCCGCGTGTCGACGGCATCGAGATACGCCGCGAGCAGCTCGGCCTGCTCATACCGCCCCTGCCAACCAATGCCCGATGCCTCGATCATGCCCATCACGTACAGGCCGTTGAACGAGGGCGGGAACACATTGAGGAACAGGCGCGGCGCGGCTGCCTCCCAGTGCAGGTGCTCCCGATCGACGAAGGGATAGTCGAGCGTGTAGCCCGTCGCGAGCAGGATCAGGTCGTACTCGGCGGCGGAGCCCTGGGGGAAGTGCGTCGATGCGCCGAAGTGCACGCGGGTACCGTCGAAGCGCTCGACGTCACCGCGGATGCGCAGGTCGCCCTGCCCGAGGTGATTCAGGATGAGCGTGTTGACGATCGGGTGCGACTCGTAGATGCGGTAGTCGGGCTTCGGGAATCCGAAGCGCACCGGATCGCCGGTGAACGCGCGCAGCACTCGCGTGTCGACGGTCTGCTTGATGCGTGCGGGAAGCGGGCGGCGCTGGTTGAGGGTGTCGCTGGGACGGCCGAACAGATACCGCGGCACGAAGTAGTAGCCGCGTCGCACGCTCATGTCGACCGACGCGGCATGGTGCACGGCGTCGACGGCGATGTCGCAGCCGGAGTTGCCCGCACCGATGACCAGAACGCGGCGTCCTGCGAGCTGCTCGGGGCGCTTGTACCGGCTGGTGTGCATGATCTCGCCGGTGAACGCCCCGGTGAAGGTCGGCACGTTGGGCTCGGCGAGGGTGCCGTTGGCAAGGATGACACCGTCGTAGTGCTGGGGGTCGGCGTCCTCGGCGAGCAGCGTCCATCCGTCGCCGGCGCCGCCGGCCGGTTCGAGTCTGATGACCCGGGTGTTGAACCGGAACAGCTCGCGCAGACTGAACCGGTCGGCGTACGCGTCGAAGTACTCCTTCAGCAGCCGGTGGCCCGGGTAATCGACGTCCGAGGCCATCGGGAACTCGGTGAACTCCGTGGTGGTGCGCGACGAGATCAGGTGCGCCGACTCATACATCGTGCTGCGGGGATTGTCGATGTCCCACAGCCCGCCGACCCCGGATGAGGCCTCGTAGCCGGTGACGTGGATGCCGCGCCGCTGCAGGGCGCGCGCGGCGGCGAGACCTGACGGGCCGGCACCGATGACGGCATATCTGTTCATTTCACTCCCGCACGACGTCGTGCATCGCAGACGATCCCCCCGGGTAACCCTGATCGTAGCGGTTACCCGGGGAGATCTCGCAAGTCTCGCGACGGGGCGTGCGCAGTCGGCGGGGTGTCAGCGCCGGCGGAGCGGGCTCATCCCCGCTCCGCGAGCAGCTCCCGCACGGCCGACTCGATCTCCGAGACCGCCGTCGTCGCCTCGTCCGCTGTCGCACCGCGCGCATCGACGTAAACCTTGAGCTTGGGCTCGGTGCCGCTGGGGCGCACGATGACTCGCGACCCGTCGTCGAGACGGTACCGCAGCACATCCCCGGCGGGCACGCCGTCGCCGCCCTCGGCCAGGTCTTCGGCGCCGGCGACGCTGCGCGCACCGAATGCCGTCGGATGCTGCCCGCGCAGCGATGCCATCAGCGCCGGGATCACGGCCACATCATCGACGCGGATCGAGACCTGACCGCTGGCGAAGTGACCCACCTCGGCGCCCAGCTCGTCCAGCAGCCCGGCGATCGTGGTACCCCGCACGCGGGCATCCGCGGCCATTCCGAGCATCGCGACCGCGGCCGAGATGCCGTCCTTGTCGCGCACCGTTTCGGGGTTGACCAGGTACCCGAGGGCTTCCTCGAAGCCGAACACCATGCCCGGGGCACGCGAGATCCACTTGAACCCGGTCAGGGTCTCGTGGAAGTCGAGTTCGTAGCGCTCGGCGATCACGCCGAGGCCGGGGGAGGACACCAGCGAGCACGCCAGCGAGGCACCGGCCGTTCCGGCCTCCTGCGCGGCCTTCGCGGCGCGCCAGCCCAGCAGCAGGCCGACCTCATTGCCGGTCAGACGGCGCCAGCCGCCGTCGCCGTCGGGGATCGCCACGGCGAGACGGTCGGCGTCGGGGTCGTTGGCCAAGATGAACTCCGCGTCCGCGGCGCGTGCCCGTGCGAACGACAGGTCCAGCGCGCCCGGCTCCTCGGGGTTGGGGAACGAGACGGTCGGGAAACCGGCATCCGGGTCACGCTGCTCGTCCACGACGCGGGGCGCCGGGTAGCCTGCCGCCTTGACCACGCGTGAGAACGTCTCCCAGCCCACTCCGTGCATCGCGGTGTACACCCAGCGCATCTCCTGCACGCCGAACGGAGCGGGCGCCAGCGCGGCGGTGGCAGCGATGTACGCATCGACCACCTCCTCACCCGCGGTCTCGTACGCCGTGGAGCGCGGCAGGGAGCCCACGTCACCGGCATCCGCGACGCGCTGGATGCAGTCGGCGATCTCAGCATCCACCGGCGCGACGATCTGCGACCCGCCGTCGGCGCCGCCGAGGTAGACCTTGTAGCCGTTGTCGTCGGGCGGGTTGTGGCTGGCGGTGACCATCACACCGGCATCGGCGTCGAAGTGGCGCACGGCAAAGGCGAGCACCGGCGTCGGCAACAGACGCGGCAACAGGATGGCCCGCAGGCCCGCACCGGCGAACAGCTCGGCAGAGTCCTGCGCGAATCGACGCGAGTTGCGGCGTCCGTCGTAGCCGACCACGACCGTCGGTCGCCCGTCGGGCGCACTCCCACGGCTGCGCAGGAAGTCGGCGAAGCCGGCGGCGGCCTGCGCCACCAGCACCCGGTTCATGCGGTTGCTGCCCGCTCCGAGCGCACCACGCAGTCCCGCCGTGCCGAAGGCCAGGCGGGTGCGGAAGCGGTCGTCGAGGTCGGCCGCGGCGGCCGCGTCGCCTCCCGCGGCGCGCGTGATCACGCCGGCCAGTTCGTCGCGGGTCTCGGGGTCGGGGTCCTGCCGGAGCCACGCACGGGCCTGGGCGAGCCGCTCAGCGGCATGCGTGTCGTTCACAGCGCCTCGATCACTCGGGCCAGCAGAGCCGAGATCACTGGCTCGGCCTCGCGTCCGGCTTCGATGACCTCTTCGTGGCTCAGCGGGGTCTGCTGGATGCCGGCGGCGAGGTTCGTGATGAGCGAGAAGCCCAGCACCTCCATACCGGCTTCACGCGCGGCGATCGCCTCGAGTGCGGTCGACATGCCGACGATGTCGCCGCCCATGCGCCCGACCATCCGCACCTCGGCGGGGGTCTCGTAGTGCGGGCCGCGCAGCTGCGTGTACACGCCCTCATCGAGTGTCGGGTCGACGCCGCGCGCGACCTCGCGCAGACGGGTCGAGTACAGGTCGGTCAGGTCGACGAACGTCGCGCCCTCGAGCGGCGAGTCGGCGGTGAGGTTGATGTGATCGCTGATCAGCACGGGCTGGCCGGGCTTCCAGCTCTCGCGGATGCCGCCGGCACCGTTCGTGAGCACCATGATCCTCGCGCCCGTCGCGGCCGCCGTGCGCACGCTGTGCACGACGCGTCGCACGCCGTGGCCCTCGTAGTAGTGCGTGCGGGCGCCGATGACGAGCACGTTCTTGCCGTCGGGCGTGCGGATGCTGCGCAGCGTGCCGACGTGGCCCTCCAGAGCGGGGCGCGAGAAGCCGGTGACCTCAGTGGCGGGAACCGTGGCGATGGTCTCACCGATGATCTCGGCGGCCTTGCCCCAGCCCGAACCGAGCGTCAGGGCGATGTCGTGATGGTCGACCCCGGTCAGACGCGCGATGTCGGCAGCGGCCTGGGCGGCGATGGCGGACGGATCGGCGTTCGCGTCGTCGAGGGGGTGAGAAGCAGTGTCAAGCATGACTCCACTCTAGGAAGGTGTCGGCTGTGGTGCCAGGATTGGGGAAGAATGGAGATCATGTCTCAGACTTCCTTCGCGAACCGTCAGAGTGTGGCTGTGCTCGGCGGTGGCCCCGGTGGCTACGAGGCAGCGCTCGCCGCAGCCCAGCTCGGTGCCGAGGTGACACTCGTCGAACGCGTGGGCGTCGGCGGATCCGCTGTGCTCACCGACGTGGTTCCGTCCAAGAGCCTCATCGCGACCGCGGATGCCGCCGTCGCGATCTCTGAGGCGACCGACCTCGGCGTGCAGTTCTATGCCAAGGGTGCGCACGGCAAGCCGCTCAAGCCCGAGATCGCGATCAACCTCGCCGCCGTGAACAAGAGACTGCTCGCACTGGCCGGCCAGCAGTCCGAAGACATGCGTGCCACGCTGCTCGACGCAGGCGTGCGCATCCTGTCGGGTCACGGGCGCCTCGAAGGCCCCAATGCGATCATCGTCGCCACCGGCCCGGGCGGCACGGACTTCGATCGGATCGAGGCCGACACGGTCGTCGTCTCGGTCGGTGCGTCGCCACGCGAACTGGACTCGGCCAAGCCCGATGGGGAGCGCATCCTCACGTGGACCCAGCTGTACGACATGAAGGCGCTCCCCGAGCACCTGATCGTGGTGGGTTCGGGCGTGACCGGCGCCGAGTTCGCCTCGGCGTACATGAACCTCGGTGCCAAGGTGACGTTGGTCTCCAGCCGTGACCAGGTGCTGCCCGGCGAGGACGTCGACGCGGCTCATGTGCTTGAGAAGGTCTTCAAGCGCGGCGGTATGCAGGTGCTGTCGAAGTCGCGCGCCGAGAAGGTCGAGCGCACCGAGGACGGCGTGCTGGTGACGCTCTCGGACGGACGCACCGTCGAGGGCAGCCACTGCCTGATGGCCGTCGGTTCGATCCCCAACACCGCGGGCATCGGCCTCGAAGAGGCAGGCATCGAGCTCGACGCGTCCGGGCAC
Source organism: Microbacterium esteraromaticum (assembly GCF_028747645.1). Classification (NCBI taxonomy): domain Bacteria; kingdom Bacillati; phylum Actinomycetota; class Actinomycetes; order Micrococcales; family Microbacteriaceae; genus Microbacterium; species Microbacterium esteraromaticum. The sequence goes on along the minus strand of NZ_CP118100.1, from coordinate 2,219,836 downwards.
GTGAGCGTCAACCGCGTGGCACGCACCTCGGTGCCGAACGTCTACGCGGTCGGCGACTGCACGAACTTCTTCCCCCTGGCATCCGTCGCCTCGATGCAGGGGCGCACGGCGGTGTTCCACGCGCTCGGCGACATCGTGATCCCGCTGGAACACCGCAAGATCACCGCAAACATCTTCACCGCCCCCGAGATCGCCACGGTCGGTTACTCGGAGCGCGACATCGAGAACGGTGCGGCCGAGGGCATCTCGTACAAGCTGCCGCTCGCGGCCAACCCCCGGGCCAAGATGATGGGCATCAAGGACGGCTTCGTGAAGATCATCGCCCGCCGCGGATCGGGCACGGTGATCGGCGGCGTGATCGTGGCGCCGAAGGCGTCCGAGTTGATCTACCCGCTGGCGATGGCCGTCGAGCGCCGGATGAACGTCGACCAGGTCTCGCGCGTGTTCGCGGCATACCCGTCGCTCACATCGAGCATCACTGACGCGAGCCGGGCGATGCACGAGGTCAACAACGCCTGATCCGTCGCGCAGACGAGACACGCGAAGAGGCCCGGTCGAGATCGACCGGGCCTCTTCGCGTGTGCGCTGGCGGACGGGGCGCGAGGCCGGGTCCGCCGCGGGGTCAACTGATGGTCAGCAGCTGGTGGCCGGCCGAGACCGTCGTACCGGCGTCGGCGTTGATGTTGCCGATCACGCCATCCTTGTGCGCCTGCAGAGGCTGCTCCATCTTCATCGCCTCGAGCACGACGACCAGGTCGCCCTTGACGACCTGCTGGCCCTCTTCGACAGCCACCTTGACGATCGTGGCCTGCATCGGCGACTTCACGGCATCACCCGAGGCGCCGGCGTTGGCGGTGGTCGTGTGGCTGCGGCGCGACGGCGGAACAGTGGCGGGACGACCGGCGGTGCCCGAGACCGTTGCAGCGACGCGGTCGGGCAGGCTCACCTCGAGGCGCTTGCCGCCGACCTCGACGACGACGGTGTGCCGCCCGGGGGCGGGGGACGGGTCGTCGAGCTCGCCGTCCCACGGCGCGATGTCACCGGCGAACTCGGTCTCGATCCAGCGTGTGAACACACCGAACTCGCCGTCCTCGGCCACGAAGGCGGGGTCGCGGACGACCAGGCGGTGGAAGGGGAGCACGGTCGGCAGACCGGCGACCTCGAACTCGTCCAGGGCACGGCGCGAGCGCTCCAGCGCCTCTGCGCGGTCGCGGCCGGTGACGATGATCTTCGCCAGCAGCGAGTCGAACGCACCCGACACGGCGTCACCGGCGGTCACACCCGAGTCGAGGCGCACACCGGGGCCGCCGAAGGTCTTGAAGACGTTGATCGGGCCGGGCTGCGGCAGGAAGCCGCGCCCCGGGTCCTCACCGTTGATGCGGAACTCGATCGAGTGCCCCTGCGGCGTCGGGTCGTCATAGTCGAGCGTGCCACCCGCAGCGATGCGGAACTGCTCGCGCACGAGGTCGATGCCGGTGACCTCCTCCGAGACCGGATGCTCGACCTGCAGGCGCGTGTTGACCTCGAGGAACGACACGGTGCCGTCGGCGCCGATCAGGAACTCGCAGGTGCCGGCGCCGACGTAGCCGACCTCCTTCAGGATGGCCTTGGATGCGGCGTACAGCTGCTCGTTCTGCGCATCGGTCAGGAACGGCGCGGGTGCCTCTTCGACGAGCTTCTGGTGGCGACGCTGCAGCGAGCAGTCGCGGGTCGAGATGACCACGACGTTGCCGGCGGCGTCTGCCAGGCACTGCGTCTCGACGTGGCGCGGCTTGTCGAGGTACTTCTCGACGAAGCACTCGCCGCGGCCGAAAGCGGTGACGGCCTCGCGGGTGGCCGATTCGAACAGCTCGGCGACCTCGTCGAGCTCGCGGGCGACCTTCAGGCCGCGACCGCCGCCGCCGTAGGCGGCCTTGATGGCGATGGGCAGGCCGTGCTCCTGCGCAAAGGCGATGACCTCGTCGGCTCCCGAGACGGGGCCCGGGGTGCCGGGGGCGAGGGGAGCGCCGACCTTCTCAGCGACGTGGCGTGCGGTGACCTTGTCGCCGAGTGCCTCGATGGCGTCGGGGGAGGGGCCGATCCAGATCAGCCCGGCCGAGATCACGGCGCGCGCGAAGTCGGCGTTCTCGGCGAGGAACCCGTAGCCGGGGTGAACGGCATCGGCACCCGAGCGCCGCGCGACCGAGAGGATCTTGTCGATCTGCAGGTAGGTCTCTGCGCTGGTGGATCCGTCGAGGGCGTAGGCCTCGTCGGCGAGCCGCGCGTGCATCGCGTCACGGTCCTGGTCGGCGTACACGGCGACGGACGAGATCCCCGAGTCACGGGCGGCACGAATAATGCGTACGGCGATCTCGCCGCGGTTGGCGATGAGCACCTTGGCGATAGCAGGCATGGGTTTCAGCCTAGCGAGTGCGGGGGCGTTCCTTTTGACGACCACCCACAAGAAACCGTCGATTCGTTATGACTGTGTCCACAGATCGGTCCAGGTGACCCCGAGCTCGCCGGCCAAACGGCGCAGCGTCGACAGCGACATACCGACCACGGTCGACGGGTCGCCGTCCACGCGCGTGATGAACGGTCCGCCCAGGCTGTCGACGGTGAACGAGCCCGCCACGTACAGCGGTTCGCCGCTGGCGATGTAGGCGTCGAGTTCAGCATCCGAGACATCGGCCGCGAAGGTGACCGCCGCCTCGGCGACCGCGGTCGCCTCGACCGGGGGGCGGTCGGGGTGCACACGGAACACCGAGTGGCCGGAGTGCAGGATGCCCGTGGCGCCGCGCATCTGCTGCCAGCGCTCGCGGGCGACCTCGGCGGTATACGGCTTGCCGTGCACCTGCCCGTCGATGGCGAACATCGAGTCGCCACCGATGACGATGCCGTCGAAGCGCGGGTGCTCGTCCGGCATCCGCGCGGCCACTTCGGCCGCTTTCGCCCTGGCGAGCAGCAGCACTAGCTCGTCCGGCGACAGCGGCGCGCCGCGCGCCGCCTCGGCGGACGCGGCGACGGCGTCCTCATCGACGTCCGGAGCGACGATGAGGGGTTCGATGCCCGCCTGCCGCAGCAGCATCAGTCGGGCCGGAGAGGTGGATGCCAGGCACACGCGCATGGTTACACGGTAGTCGGTGTGGGATCCTGGAACGATGACCTCGCAGGCTCCCGTTCTCGACCTCGACATCACCGGCATCGCTCACGGTGGGACGTTCATCGCCCGTCACGAGGGGCGTGTCGTCTTCGTGCCGGACGCCATTCCTGGCGAGCGGGTGCGTGCGCGCATCACGGATGCCACGAAGTCGAGCTTCTGGCGCGCCGAGACGCTCGAGGTGCTCGACGCGTCGCCGCACCGCCGCCCGCACGTGTGGGCCGAGGCGGACGTCTCGCGCGCCCCTCAGGACCGCGCCGGGGGCGCCGATCTCGGCCACATCGCCCTCGACGAGCAGCGCGTCCTCAAGCGCCAGGTATTGCAGGAGGCGCTCGACAAGTTCGCCGGAGCGGGCTTGGACGCCCCTGAAGTCGAGGCGGCGGATGCCGGCGACGGCACCGGCTGGCGCACGCGCGTTTCGCTGCACGTCGACGACGCCGGACGCATCGGCCCGTACGCCGCGCGCAGCCATCGGGTGATCGAGGTGGCCTCCCTGCCTCTGGCGCGCCCGGCGGTCGAGGCGGCTGCCTTCGCACTGCGTGACCACAAGCCGGGACGGGTCGATCTCGTCGAGCCCGAGGACGGCAGGGTCCGTGTCCTCCCGCGGCCGGAGGGCGCGCGCCGGGGCAAGAGCGAGACGATCGTCGAGCGCGTCGCGGGTCGCCGCTTCCGCGTCGACGCCGGCGGGTTCTGGCAGGTGCACCCCCGCGCCGGCGACACCCTGCATGACGCGGTCGGCGAGGCGCTCGCGGGCCGGGTGGACGCGGATGCCACCCACTTCGACCTGTACGGCGGTGTCGGTCTGTTCGCTGCGACGCTGGGTGAGCAGGGGGCGACCGACATCGTCACGGTCGAGTCCGACCGTCGTGCCACCGAGTACGCGGCTGAGAACCTCGCGGTGTTCGACGCTCAGGCTGTCACGGCTCGGGTCGACCGGTTCCTGGGCGGGCTGCCCGCCGGTACGCGCGCGGGCGCGGTGGTGCTCGATCCGCCGCGTGCGGGTGCCGGTCGTGCCGTCGTCGAGTCGATCCATGGGCTCGACCCCGAGGCGATCGTGTACGTCGCGTGCGACCCGGTCGCGCTCGCCCGCGACCTGGGCACCTTCCGTGAGCTCGGTTGGAACGTGCCGTCGCTGCGGGCATTCGATCTGTTCCCGCACTCGCACCACTTCGAGGCCGTCGCACTGCTGACCCGCTGAGGGCATGTGCGCGCCTGCGTCGGCACGTACGACCGGGCACGCACTGAGTAGGCTGGCGGGATGAGTACCGTCGCCCTCATCGACGACCACGAGTCGGTTCGTCTCGGCCTGGAAGCCGCGTGTCTGCGCGATGGCGAGCAGCAGGTGGTCTTCTCGGGCGGAACGGTCAAGGAGTACCTCGCCTGGCGCGGGGCATCCGAGTCCGGTCCCGTCGACGTTGTCGTGCTCGATCTGACGCTCGGTGATGGCACCACCGTCACCGAGAACGTCACGGCGCTCGTCGCCGACGGCGCGAGCGTCGTCATCCACAGCGTCGCCGACCGACCCGCTTCGGTGCGCGAAGCGCTGGTGGCCGGTGCCGTCGGCGTCGTGAGCAAATCCTCGGCGCTCGACGACGTGCTCGACGCGATTCGCACCGTGGCACGGGGTGAGGCGCTGAACAATGTCGAGTGGGCGAGTGCGGTCGACGGTGACCGCGAGTTCGCCGATGCGCAGCTGTCGACGCGCGAGCGCGAGGTGTTGCGGCTCTACGCGGCCGGTCTGCCGCTGAAGGCGGTTGCCGAGCGTCTGGGCGTGGCCTATTCCACCGCCAAGGAGAACATCACCCGCATCCGGGTCAAGTACGTCGAGGTCGGGCGTCCCGCACCCACCAAGGTCGACCTGCTGCGTCGCGCGATGGAGGACGGCATCGTCGCACCCGACGGGGTCCCGAGTGGGAGCTGACACCCGAAGCATCCGCGACGCCTGGCTCAGCGTCCCCTCGCCGGGCGAGGCCGGCGCCGGACTCGAGCGCTTCACCGGTCACCGGATGGAGCGCATCCTCGCGATCGTCGCTGCGATCGGTTCGTCTGCTCTCGGGCTGCAGGCATTGCTGGCCGCGACGACCACCATCAGCCGTGTCGACGCGCCGCGCGTCGCGCTGATGCTGCTGGTGTTCGGTCCGCTGCTGTGGATGATCGTGGCGTGCATCAGCGCCAAGACCGTCCGCGCCGCGTGCGGTACGTTCGCGGTCGCCTATGTCATCGGGCTGCTGCTGTGGCCGGTGATCGTCGATCGGGCGACCCGTGAGCCGTCCAGTCAGCCGTGGATCTTCTTCCTCGTGAACATCGCGGTCATCGCGGCGATGCTCGCCTTCCCGCCCCGGTTGCAGGTGTTGTGGGCGGCCGGCATGCCCTTCGTCTACGGATACGTCCGGCTGGTCGAGGGGGATTTCTCGCAGCAGTACTGGATCACCACCGCGTTCGATGTGTCGTTCACGTTGATCCTCGGGCTGGTCATCGTGTCGCTGGGATGGATGTTCCGCCAGGTGGCCGCTGGCGTCGACGAGGCGCGCGATAACGCCGTGGCGACGTATGCGCGTGCGGCGGCGGCCACAGCCGCGGAAGAGGAACGCGGGGCGATGTCGGCGCTGATGCACGACAGCGTGCTCGCTGCCCTGATCGCGGCTGAGCGGGCCAGCTCAGAGCGCGAGCGGGACCTGGCGGTCGTGATGGCGCGCGAGGCGCTGACACGCCTGGCCAACACTGAGGCGCTGCTTGCCCAGGAGGGCAACGACGAGCCTGTGCACCGCGCGCAGGTGGTCGCGGAACTGCGACGGACGCTGTCGGAGCAGGGCGTCGATGCCGTCGTGGAGGAACGCGGACCGTCTGTTCAGGTGCCCGGGCGGGTTGCGCGAGCCCTGGTGCTCGCTGCGCGCCAGGCGATCAGCAATGCGCTGATGCACGCCGGCGGGCGTGGCCTGCACGTGGTGGCTGAGACGACGACCGGGCACGGTCTGGTGCTTTCGGTCATCGACACGGGGCCGGGGTTCGACCCGGATGCGATCGGCGAGGATCGCCTCGGCATCCGCGCGTCGATCGTGGCGCGGATGGCCGCGGTCGCCGGAACATCCGAGATCCGGACGGATGCCGGCGGCACGATGGTCGTTCTGGGATGGGAGCCGGCATGAGGCGCACCGTCCGCAGTATCGTCACCGCGCTGGCGCTTGGTTTCGCGATCTACTTCGCGGCCCGCGCGATCTGGTGGACCGAGCAGCCGACCGCGCCGCTGTTCATGGTGGCGGCGATCGGACTGTACCTCGCGGCCACGCTGACGGCCGTGCTGGCGGGCGCCGGGCACAGCATTCGCCTGCCCGCAGGGCCCGGGTTCCTGGCATTGGGCACCAGCCTGGCCGTGCCCACCCTGGTGAGTCTGTCATTGCCGCCGGACGCGCGAGAGGCACCGTTCGCAACCTGGTACATCGGCGCGATCGGCCTGCTCGCGGTGATCTGCATCGTGCGACGCCGCATGGTGTGCGGCTGGGTGATGCTCGCGGCTCTCATCGTCTCGTCGTCGCTGTATCTCGGCATCGATCGGGCGTTCACGCTGGGTCTGGTGGGCTCGATCACGTGGGTGGTCGTGGCGCAGCTGCTGGTGCTGTTCTGGGGTCGGGCGGTGCGCGACACCGAGCGGCTCGCCGACATCCAACGCGCGGTGTCGGCGTGGAACGCGACCCAGGAGGTACGTCAGCGCGAGCGACGCGTGCGGGCGCAGTTGGCGCTGGCCGTCGCCGGCCCGGTGCTCTCGCGCACGGTCGCCGCACACGGTCACCTCAGCGAGCAGGAGCGGCTCGACGCACGGTTGGCCGAGGGCACACTGCGGGACGAACTGCGTGGTGCGGTGCTGCTGAACGACGCGGTGCGCGCCTCGATCGCGGATGCCCGACGCCGGGGCGCCATGGTGACCGTGTTCGACGAGGGGGGCATGGAGGGTGTGCCGGCCGACCGCGTCGGGCAGATCCGTGCCGAGCTCGCCGAGGTCGTCGCCGGGTCGCGGTCGAATCGGGTGATCATCCGCGCGGGGCGCGACGACCGGGTGGCGGTGACCGTCGTGGGGCGCGCCGCTGGCGGTGCGCACGACGACGACGCGGTCGATCTGTGGCACGAGATTCCCCGCGTCGCGGACTGATCTCGCGTCGAAGACGAACCGGCGCGTGCAGGTGGCACGGGCGTCGGGCTGAGAAGGGCGAGGGGCGGCGAAGCCGCCCGCCCCTCGCCAGCGCGGACCAGCTACCCGAAAACTGTCCGCAAGGGGGCGTACTGCGTCTGTCTACCCTGGGACAGAGCAGCCGCCTAACGCGAAGCGTTGATACTAGTTTCGCGCGTAGATCGGCGTCTGTCTGTAGGTATTTTGGGGGACAAATGCTGGCCATTTGTCCAGAAATCGACGTTTTCGGGCCGATTCGTCTCGCTCAGCCGCTGAAACGGCCCCACGGGATGTCTCGCCGCAGCGGTCGCCGCAGTGCACGCTGCGTACGCTGCCACGCCGAGACGTGCGGCACATCGGCCACGGCCTCTTCCGATTCGCGTACGTAGGCGTCGCTGACGACCGCGATCAGCGCGGCGAGCTCTTCCTCGGTGGGCTGGCCGCGCGTGATCTCGATACGCGGGGTCTGCTCGGGCTCGGTCACAGCGGGATGTTCCCGTGCTTCTTGGGCGGCAGCTCCGCGCGCTTGCCGCGCAGTGAGCGCAGCGCCTTGGCGATCGCCACACGCGTCGCGGCCGGCTCGATGATGCCGTCGATCTCGCCGCGCTCGGCGGCGAGGAAGGGGGAGGTCACGCTGTACGTGTACTCGTTCGCGAGCCGGGTGCGCACGGCCGCGACATCCTCACCGTTCTCTTCGGCCTTCTTGATCTCGTTGCGGTACAGAATGTTGACGGCGCCCTGCCCGCCCATGACCGCGATCTCGGCGGTCGGCCAGGCGAGGTTGACGTCGGCGCCGAGCTGCTTCGAACCCATCACGATGTAGGCGCCACCGTAGGCCTTGCGCAGAATCACGGTGACCAGCGGAACGGTCGCCTCGGCGTAGGCGTAGATCAGCTTCGCGCCGCGGCGGATGACACCGGTCCACTCCTGGTCGGTGCCGGGCAGGTAGCCGGGAACATCGACGAGCGTGACGATCGGGATCGAGAACGAGTCGCAGAAGCGCACGAAGCGGCTGGCCTTCTCGCCAGCCTCGATGTTCAGGGTGCCCGCCATCTGCGAGGGCTGGTTGGCGATGATGCCGACCGAGCGTCCCTCGACCCGGCCGAAGCCGATCACGATGTTCGGCGCGAACAGCGGCTGCACTTCGAGGAACTCGCCGCCGTCGACCACGTGCTCGATGACGGTGTGGATGTCGTACGGCTGGTTGGGCGAGTCGGGGATGATCGTGTTCAGGACGTGATCGGCGTCGGTGGTCTCGAACTCGAACGCCGAGTCGTACGACGGCACCTCGGCCATGTTGTTGTCGGGCAGATAGCTGAGCAGCGTGCGCGCGTAGTCGAGCGCGTCGTCCTCATCCTCGGCCAGGTAGTGGGCGACACCCGAACGGGTGTTGTGCGTGTGCGCACCGCCGAGCTCTTCCATGCCGACGTCCTCGCCGGTGACGGTCTTGATCACGTCGGGGCCGGTGACGAACATCTGGCTGGTCTTGTCGACCATGATGACGAAGTCGGTGAGGGCCGGGCCGTACACGGCGCCGCCGGCGGCCGGTCCCATGACGATCGAGATCTGCGGGATGACGCCCGACGAGCGGGTGTTGCAACGGAAGATCTCGCCGTACTTGCTGAGGGCGAGCACGCCCTCCTGGATGCGGGCGCCGCCCGAGTCGAGGATGCCGATGATCGGCATGCCGCCCTGCAGCGCGAACTCCATGATCTTGATGATCTTGTCGCCGGCGACCTCGCCGAGCGAGCCGCCGAAGGTCGTGAAGTCCTGGGAGTAGACGGCGACGGTGCGGCCGTGGATGGTCGCGACGCCGGTGACGACGGAGTCGCCGTAGGGGCGATTGCGGTCCATGCCGAACGAGGTGGTGCGGTGGCGCACGTACTCGTCGAACTCGACGAAGCTTCCGGTGTCGACGAGCAGCTCGATGCGCTCGCGTGCGGTCATCTTGCCCTTGGCGTGCTGCTTCTGCTGGGCGAGCTTCTCGGGCTCGACGACCGCCTCGGTGAAGCGGGAGCGAAGGTCCGCGATCTTCGCGGCCGTGGTCGAGAGGTCAGGCTTTTCCGTCACGGATTCCACACTAGCGCCGGGGCGCCGAGCGGCGTTGGATGCTCGGCACAACGCACACGCGATTCCTTTGGTTGATCTGCTCGGTGCGTGGGGGCGGAGATCTAGGCTGGACATCATGCCCACACCTGTGATTCTCGATGTCGACACCGGCGTCGATGACGCTCTCGCCCTGCTGTTCGCTGTTGCGCACCCCGAGATCGAGGTGCTCGGTGTCACCTGCGTCGCCGGGAATGCCGGGTTGGATGACGTCGTCGCGAACACCCTGCGCATCCTCGATCTCGCCGGTGCGGCCGACGTGCCGGTTGCGGCCGGTGCCGCTCGCCCGCTGATCGCCCCGGCGCGCGCGGCGGCCCACGTGCACGGCGACGACGGTCTCGGCGGCATCGCGCTGCCTCCCGCGTCGCGCGGTGCGGCTGACGAGTCGGCCGTCGCGATGATGCGACGGCTGATCATGCAGCATCCGGAGCCGGTGACGCTCGTCGCCCTCGCGCCGCAGACCAACCTCGCCCTGCTGCTGCGCACCCACCCCGAAGTCGCGGCACGCATCGAGCGGATCGTGTTCATGGGCGGCTCGGCGAGTGTCGGCAACGCGACGGCCGTGGCGGAGTTCAACGTATGGCACGACCCCGAGGCGGCCGCGATCGTGCTCGATGCCGGGGTGCCGACCACGATGTACGGCCTCGACGTGTTCGAACGCGTCTCCGTGCCGCTGGAACGCGCGAAGGCGTTGACGGCCGGCGCGCATCGTGTGGGACGGGCGGTCGGTGAGCTGTTGGGCAACCGGGTGGCCATGAGCGAGGACGAGTCGCTGCAGTACACCGGGCTGATCGGCGACGCCGGTGCGGTGTGCGCGATCGTCGCGCCCGAACTGGTGCTCTTCGAATCGCTCCCGGTGCGGGTCGAGTTGAGCGGCTACAGCCGGGGCCAGACGGTTGTCGACCGCCGTGCGTACACGGGGGAGGACAGCCTTCACGGCCTCGACGAGGTGTGGTCGCGTTCCGAGGTGGCGCTGGGTATCGACGCGGATGCTGTCGCCGACCTGTTTCTGAAGACGGTGCTGACGCTGCCGGAGTGAGGGTACGGATGTCTTGCGGTCTTCGAGGCTCGGTTAAAAACTCTCTCTGATCAGCCAGAATCCCCGCAGTCAATGTCGGTGGCCCCCTGTTGAATGGAGGCATGACCAACCCCGCCGCAGTTCTCGATCGAGTCGTCACCGACCTCGATCAGCTGCTCGGTGCGGATGCGCTCATGAGCCTCACCGATGCCGAGAGGCGCGTCGTTCTGAGTGCTGCCGGCGATGCTCTGCGGCGCGTCGAGGCGACCATCATCGAGACGGTCGCGACGGGCGATCCGGTTGACCTGCCGCACGGCGCGGGATGCCGCAACGTGAACGAACTGCTGCAGCGCACACTGCGGGTCGACTCGCGGGGCGCGGCGCGGTTCGTGAAAGCGGGCAAGGTCGTGCGCCGCGACGTCGACCTCACGTCGGGGGAGTCGCTGCTGGCGCGGTGGCCCGCTCTTCGACGGGTGATGCTCGACGGTGCCGTCGGAACCGATGGGCTGCTGGCCGCCACGGGGCCGATCGAGTCGGCCGGCGACCGGATCGGTGCCACCGACCGATGGAAGGCCGATGACGTGCTGGCGGGTGTTGCGCGCGGACACGTCGTTGCTGACGACGCGGATGCTGACGCTGACGCACGGTTCGCGACAGCACCCCCGGCTACACCTGACGATCTCAAGATGGTGGCGCATGCGATCGCGGCGCAGCTCGATCCTGATGGTGCCGAGCCGGCCGAACAGCGTGCGATGAACCGGCGGTTTCTCTCGATCGGGCGCATGCATGACGGTGTGTACCCGGTGCGCGGCAACCTGCTGCCCGAGACGTACGCGCAACTGCAGCTGTTGCTCGACGCACAGCTGAACCCGAAGACCGACGGGCCGCCGCCGCCCGAGGGTGTCACATTCCGGCCCTCCGAAGACGAGACCAGCACCGACGATGAGTTCAACAGTGACCCGAGGAGCGTGCTCGATGCGCGTACCCGCGGGCAGAAGCAGCACGACGCGCTCGCCGCGGCGCTGGGCATCGCGGCGCGGCACGCCGACATGCCGTCACTGGGTGGTGCGGCGCCGACGCTCGTCGTGCACCTCGAGTCCGCAGACAGCTCGTGGGCCAGTGTTCCGGGTGTCGACGGCCCGGTGAGCGCCGCGGTCGCCCGGCACACCGGTTGCACCGGTGCCATTCAGCGTGTGTTCACGGAGCAGGGCCGGATCGTCGGGATAACGGTGACCGACCGTATCTTCAACGTTCACCAGCGCCGGGCGATCACGCTTCGCGACAAGGAGTGCCTGATTCCCGGATGCCACGTGCCGGCCTCCTGGTGTGAGATCCACCACGTCACCGAACATTCCCGCGGTGGGCCGACCAGCACCGACAACGGTGTGCCGTTGTGCTGGTGGCACCACAGATCACTCGAGTTCTCCGGCTGGGAGATCCGCATGCACGACGGCCTACCCGAGATCCGCGGACCCGCCTGGTGGGATCCTTTGCATCACTGGCGCACCCCGCGCCTGTCGTTGCCCGACTTCGCGTTCACGTAGTCGCTCGTTCGCGTGCGCCCTGCAATGTCGTGTATGTCATCCACGCCGGTCTCCATCCGATCGAGCAGGCGATCGCTGAGAACGACCGGGCTGCTGAGCAAGCGCTGAAGTCCGGGGAAGCTCAGCAGCGTCTCGTCGCGCACCGGCCATCACACGACGAACCGCCACACGTACTCCAACCCGTCGGCTTGGCGGAACCAGGCGATCGTCACAACCGCCTCGTCGGGGGCCGACGCGCACAGGCACAGTTCGACCGTTTCGGTGGGAAGGACCTGACCCCACAGATCCACGACGCAACGGGCATCGACATCGTCGCGAAAGACGCGGACGAAATCGACGGGCTCCTGGCTGGCATTCATCACGACCGGGTGGGCGCGGTCGTCGCGGGTGACCACCCAGGGCACGCAGTACGCGGTCGGCGGCGGGGACTGACGGGGATCGATGGGATGCAGCATCCCGCCAAGCTAGGAACGCCCTCTGACGGTCAGAGCGCCTCAGAGCGACTCACGACGGATGCTGTGCAGAAGTCGTGCTCAAACCCCTTCTGGGGATGCTGAATCAACAGCATCCGAATCGGCAGCATCCGACCCGGGGGCGAGTCCTTCCCTCCGTCGGCGCAGCTTCGCTCCGACCTCGCGGCTCGCCGCGCCGAGCCCGCGCCCTGCCGCGCCCACTCCGCGACCGGCGGCCCCGAAGCCGCGACCCACGCTGCCTGCGACCCCGACAACGCCACCGCCGAGGGAACGCGCGCCCGACAGCATCCGTCGCTCCAGTCGCTCGCTGCCGGGCGTCGGCTCCAACTCGGGTGGCAAGAAGACGGGCGCCGCGCCGAAGGCGCGACGCGACGTGACCAGCACCCGTCGTCCGAGGATGTTGTTGCCGGCACCGCCGATGACCGCGCCGATGCCGAACGGCAGCGCCTTGCCGATGAACGACGCCCCGCCCCGGCCCGCGAACTGCCGGATGAACGCCGACTTCAAACGATCCACAAGCGGACCGACGGCGGCGCGTGGCAGTGACTTCGTCACCAGCTCGCCCCAGTACGACGAACGCGTGCCGCCCCGGCCCGTCGCCTGCTGCGCCAGCTGCGAGACGAGGTCGACGCCCTCCTTGCCGAGCATCAGGGTCATCACCAGCGCCCGAGCGCGGTCGGGGTTCTCGATCGCGATGCCGTGCACCTCCGCGACAGACTGCGCGAAGAGTGCCGTTGACTCCATGAACCCGATGGTCTCCACGCCCGACAGCGCCAGCGTCACCCCGGTGCCGATGCCCGGAACGACAGCGGTCGCACCGACGGCCGCGCCGCCGGTGGTCACCGCGGCGAGGTAGCGGATCTCGAGCATGCGCACGATCTCGTCCGGCATCGCGCGCGGATTGCGCAGGCGGATGCTGCGGATGTGCGCCACGACCAACGGGCGCTGCACCGACATCACCCGATCGATCCCGCGCACGGTGAGCGGGTGCTCGTCGGACCCGACCGGAGGCACGCGCGCATCCCACGGGGCGTCATCCGGCAGCGAGTGGATCTTGTGGACCTGCATGACCCGAGCCTATGCATCGCATCCGCGAGAACGCCGAAAGCCGCCTCCCGACAGGAAGACGGCTTTCGAGAGGGAGGCGCTCAGACGAAGAGGTTGGCGCGCTCCAGGTCTTCAGCGAAGTCGACCTCGACGGCGTACAGGTCCGAGACGTCCATCGGCTCGAGCAGCAGGCCATCCTCGGCGATCGCCAGCTCGAGACCACGCTCGAAGTAGTCCTGATCCTCGACACGCTGCAACTGGCGCATGAACGCCTTCTTGTCGCGCGACGAGATGTAGTTGATGCCCACGGCCTCGCCGAGGCCGCCCTTGACGGTCTTGGACAGCTCGTTGATGAAGCCCTCGGCGGTGACGGTGTACTTGACCTCTTCGTCGCTGACCTTCGAGGTGTTCACGGTCACGAACGACTGGTCGCGCTCGATGAACTCGATCGCCCGGCCCAGGATGCGCGGGTCGAAGACGACATCGCCGTTCATCCACAGCACGCCGCTCTTGCCGGTCACGCTCAGCGCGCGCAGCAGACTCTTGGAGGTGTTGGTCACGTCGTAGCGCTCGTTGTGCACGTACTTCGCCGACGGGAACGCCTCGATGATCGTCTCGGCGCGGTAGCCGACGACGGTGGTGATGCGGGCGTCGCCGCCGAAGGCCGCGCGGATGTTGTCGTGCTGCTGGCGCATGATGGTGCGGCCGTCGCTGAGCTCGGTCAGCGGCTTGGGCAGCGCGCGGCCGAGCCGCGAGCCCATGCCCGCAGCCAGGATGACGGTCTGAAGAGTCACGTTTTCTCCTAATAGGAACTGTGTTCACTGTCGATTCATCGACGCGACACCTCTTCGTGCCTCCGTAATGCTACTGATCACACCTGGGAGGCCGAAGGCTTCAGGGGCGCTGTTGCTGTTTCGTGACCTGTTCCACACGAGTCTGTCAGGAACCGTGAGCCGCGTCGAGGGGCTCTGCGGCACCAAAACACGTCGTCACCGGGTCGGCGGCTCTGTCAGGGCGGATTGGTACCTTAGTAGGCGTGACAGCATCCGGGGAGACGCACGAAGACCGCACCGAGGGGGTGCCGACCGCGAGCGCGGGCGCTGACACCGCCGCCACGCCGAGGCCGAAGCGGGGTGCCGCGGCGGCGAAGAAGACACCGGATGCCACCGACTCGGCTTCCGACACGAACGTGTCGTCGAAGGTCGAGGACAAGCCTGCCGTCAAGAAGGCAGCGCCGAGGAAGACGGCCGCGAAGAAGACCGCAACAGGTTCGACGGCGTCGAAGACGACCGTCTCGCGCAGCACGGCGACCAAGACGGCGACACCGTCGAAGACGGCCACAGCGTCGAAGGCGGCCGCAACCGCCAAGCCGGGCACGGCGTCGAAGGCCGGCGCCACGTCGAAAGCCGGTGCCACGTCGAAGACCGGTACGACGTCGAAGACCGGTACGACGTCCAAGAGCAGCACGGCGTCCAAGACCGCGGCGGCGAAGAAGGCCGCAGCGACCAGTGCGGCGGCGAAGTCCGCCGCGGCGAAGAAGACCGCCGCAGAGACGGCGGAGAAGACGACGGCGGTGAAGGCGGCCGCTGCTCGGACCGCGTCGACGAAGGCCGCGACCAAGGCGACCGCCGCCAAGACCACAGCTGCCAGGACGACTGCGGCCAAGACGGCCGCCGCGAAGTCTTCCGCGTCGACGACGGGCGCCAAGGCGAAGACATCCGCGGCGAAGAAGCCCGCGACGAAGACCGTGAGCACAGCGTCGAAGACGAGCGCGGCGTCTCAGCGACCTTCGGCCAAGGCGTCGACAGCCAAGAAGAACGCGACGCCCACGACCGAAAACGCCACGCCGGCTCTCATCGCCGATCTGACGGTGCCACCGGCAGCTGAGGTCACGACCGACACGCGGATCGACCTGGAGGCGTCGCCGTCGGCGCGTCGCCTTGTCGCTGCTGAGCACAGTGCACCCGAGCGGTCCGAGGCCCGGCCGCCGCGGGGCGCCGTCGCGGCCGCCGCCGCGCCCATCGTCGCCGAAGTGTCGGCTCCTGTGCCGACTGAACAGCACGAGACCCCGGCGTCCGAGGAGTCCCCGGCGTCCGAAGACGCACCGGCGTCCGAAGAAGCCGCGGTAGCCGAAGAAGCCGCGGTGGCCGAAGAGGCCGCGGCAGTAGAAGAAGCCCCGGTCGCCGTTGAGGCCCCGGTCACCGACGCGCCGTCGAGTGACGACGACGCGCCTCTCGCCGAGGAAGCCGAGGACCACGCGCATCCGACATCGGACGGTCAGGCGGCGCACGACGCGAGCGCTACGGCGGTCGTCGACTCCGGCGCCGTCGATGCCTCCGATGATGCCGATCGCCCCGAGGCGGTACACATCCGCGGACTCGTGAAGCGGTTCGGCGATACAACGGCTGTCGACGGTATCGACCTCACCGTTCCCGCCGGATCGTTCTACGGTCTCGTCGGACCGAACGGCGCCGGCAAGACGACCACGCTCTCGATCATCTCCGGGCTGTTGCGGCCCGACGCCGGCACGGTGCACATCAGCGGTATCGATCAGCGTGCCGAGCCGTTGGCCGCGAAGCGGGTGATGGGCGTGCTGCCGGATCGGCTGCGCGCGTTCGACCGGCTCACCGGTCGCCAGCTGCTGTTCTACTACGGTCAGCTCCGGGGCCTCAAGCGCGCGGTGATCGAGAGCCGCACAGCCGACCTCGCGCGTGCGTTCGACCTGACCGAGGCGCTCAGCCGTGTCGTGTCCGACTACTCGGCCGGCATGACCAAGAAGCTCATGCTGGCAGGGGCGCTGATCCACTCGCCGCGGGTGCTGGTGCTCGATGAGCCGTTCGAGGCCGTCGACCCGGTCTCATCCGGCGTCATCCTCGACATCCTGCGCGCCTACGTGTCGCATGGCGGAACGGTCATCCTCTCCAGCCACGGCATGGATCTGGTCGAGCGCGTCTGCTCGCGCGTCGCCGTGATCGTCGGTGGCGAGGTGCTTGCCGAGGGCACCATCGACGAGGTGCGCGCCGGGCGCACGCTCACTGAGCGGTTCGTCGAGCTCTCCGGTTCCAGCGGCGAAGTGGAGGGACTGGAGTGGTTGCACACGTTCTCCGGCTGAGGCTCGCCCTGCTGGTCGGCGCGGCGCACGGAGAGCACGGAGTGCGCCGTGTGCTCGCACTGCTGGCATCCGCCGCGATCACGGTCGCGGTGTGCATCGCGATCCTCAGCATGGGCAGCGCACCGCTGCCCACCGCGCAAGCGGTGCTCGTGCTGGGGGCCGCAGCGACGTTCATCTCGTTCGTGCTCGCACCGATGCTCACCGGCACCCCCGATCAGCTCGATCCGCGACGCTTCGCCCCGTTCGCCGTCGACCAACGGCAACTGCCCTGGATCCTCGCGCTGAGTGCACTCGTCAGCGTCCCCAGCTTCGCGTTGATCGCCGCGACGACGTGCGTCGTGATCGTCGCCGTCTCGGCCGGCGCCCCCGCGCTGCTGGCGATCCTCGCCGGGATCGTCGGTGTCATCTCGATCGCCCTCGCCGCACGCATCGGCATGGCGATCAGTGCGATCCTGCTGCCCGAGCGACGCTCGCGCGAACTCACCGTGCTGATCACGATCCCGGTGCTGGTGGTCGCGTTCCCCGTCGCCGCGTACTTCGCCTCGATCCGCTGGGACGGCGAGGTTCCCGCCGCCGTCGACACCGCCACGACCATCGTCAGCTTCTCACCTCTCGCCGCGCCCTATGCGCTGCCGTTCCACGCGGCCGCCGGCGATAGCGCCGCGGCCTGGGGGAGCGGACTGGTCGCGTTGGCATCCCTCGCCGGTCTGCTCGGTCTGTGGGCCTTCCTCGTGCGCCGCCTGCTGACCGTCACCGAGCGTCCCTACGCCACACGAGAGCGGTCGGGCCTGGGTTGGTTCGGTCTGCTGCCGGCGAACGCGTTCGGCGCGGTCGCCGCGCGCAGCCTCGTCTACTGGCTGCGTGACCGGCGTTATATCGTCAACGTGCTCGTCGTGCCGATCGCCGGCGTGCTCACGGTCTTCCCCCTGATCGTCGCCGGCGTGCCGGTGTGGATCGCCGCACTGGTGCCGGTGCCGCTGATGGCGCTGTTCTTCGGCTGGCTGCCGCACAATGACGTCGCGTACGACTCGACAGCTCTGTGGGTGCACGTCGCCAGCGGCGTACGCGGACTGCCCGACCGTCTCGGGCGGCTGGTGCCGGTGCTGATGGTGTCGATCCCGGTGCTGGCGATCGCGATCTCGGTGACACTCGCGTTCATCGCCCAGTGGAGCCTGCTGCTGCCCTTCATCGGTGTGACGGCCGCCCTGCTGTTGAGCGCGTTGGGCATGTCGAGCATCGCCTCGGTCGTGTTCCCCTACGCCGTCTCGCGCCCCGGCGACAGCCCGTTCCAGCAGCCGCAGCGCTCGTCATCGCACGGGTCGTTCGGCGCGGCCGGAACCTTCCTCGGCGCACTGGCCTTCAGCGCACCGACGATCTGGCTGTTCGCGCTCACGATCGCCGAGGGCGACCAGCACGCCCCGGCGGCGTTCTGGGTGGGCATCCTGACCGGCGTGCTGGTGCTGTTCGGTGGAGCGGCCATCGGCGGCGCCATCTTCGAACGCAGCGGCGAGCGGCTGATGGAGTTCGTAGAGACGACCTGATCGGTTGTGCAACCGCCGCGCCGTGAGCAGCCCGCGGCGGCTAGAATCGCGGCATGAGTACTCCGCTGGACAGCCCCGATCAGGGTGGCGTGGCAACACTTGATCGCGAACTCGAAGAACTCCTCCGCGAGGAGAACGTCGAGCCCGGCGACCATGAGCGCTTCTCGCACTACGTGAAGAAGGACAAGATCCTCGAATCGGCCATCACCGGCAAGCCGGTGCGCGCCCTGTGCGGTAAGAAGTGGACCCCGGGGCGCGACCCCGAGAAGTTCCCGATCTGCCCGACCTGCAAAGAGATCTACGAGTCGATGGTCAGCTGAGCCGAGCGCTCAGTCCGCGTCGACGAACACGGTCGGGATCGCCGGATCGGACTTGCTGAGCGCGAGCGCCCGCACCGGCAGCTCCTCGCGCACCCGCAGGTGATGTTCGCGAGCCGCTGCCGTACCCGCGGCGCCCTCGTGCGCCGAGTCGATCTGGCCGCCGTCCACGAGCACGACCTGCAGGGCACGGGCATCCGGGTGCTCAGCGGCACTGTCGACCTGCTCGAACCCGTCGGCCACCGAGATCGTCTCGGAAACGGCCACGCCGTTCTGCAGCGCACGGAACGCCGACTTGCGCCCGCCCTTGGACCCCTTGTCGGCCGAAGCCTTCGCGACCGAGACCCACGCCCCGCTCGGGTCCTGACGCGCGACGAGCTTGTAGACCATCCCCGCGGTCGGATACCCGGATCCGGTGACCACTGAGGTGCCGACGCCGTAGAAGTCCACCGGTGACGCCGCGAGAGCGGCGATGGCGTATTCGTCGAGATCGCTGGTGACGGTGATCGCCGTCTCGGTCGCGCCCAGTTCGTCCAATTGAGTGCGCACCGCGGCGGCCACCAGCGGCAGGTCGCCCGAGTCGAGGCGTACGCCGCCCAGCCCGGTTCCGGCGACGCGGATCGCCGTCTCGACGCCGGTGCGGATGTCGTAGGTGTCGATGAGCAGCGTGGTCTCCACGCCCAGGCTCTCGACCTGCGAGCGGAACGCGGCCTCTTCGGAGTCGTGTAGCAGCGTCCACGAATGAGCGGCGGTGCCCATCGTCGGGATGCCCCAGCGGCGGCCCGCCTCGAGGTTGCTCGTGGCCGCGAAGCCGGCGATGTAGGCGGCCCGTGCTGCGGCGACGGCCGACTGCTCGGCGGCCCGACGGGAACCCATCTCGGCCAGTGGGCGCTCGCCCGCGGCGATGCTCATGCGTGAGGCGGCCGTCGCGACCGCCGAGTCGTGGTTCAGCACGCTCAGCGCGAGCGTTTCAAGCACCACGGCGTCGGCGAAACTGCCCTCGACGGTGAGGATCGGCGAACCGGGGAAGTACAGCTCACCGTCGCGGTATCCGCGGATCGTGCCGGTGAAGCGGTAATCCTCCAGGTAGCGCAGGGCGGCAGCATCCACCACATCGTTGTCACGCAGGTACCGCAGCTCGTCCTCACCGAAGTGGAAATCGCGCAGCAGCGTGAGCAGCCGGCCCACGCCGGCGACGACGCCGAAACGGCGTCCGCCCGACAGGCGGCGCGAGAACAGCTCGAAGACGCTGGGGCGTTGCGCCGTTCCGTCGCGCAGCGACGCGGCGAGCATGGTCAGTTCGTACCGGTCGGTGAGGAACGCGGAGCTCATCGGCCCAGTGTATCGAGGGCGCGCATCGGCAATACTGATCAGCGGGCTCCGACCCTCCGACGGCGACCGCCGCCGGGCACCCGCCGACCGGAGAACACTCACATGTCAGATCGTGAACAGCTGCGCGCCACCCTGGGAACACTCGCCACCGAGGGCGTCGACCCCGCCTTCGCCGAGCTCGATGTGCTCGCGACCGGCGACCAGGTGGCCCTGATGGCCGAGCAGGGCATCGTCGCGGCCCAGGCCGTCGCCGCCGAGCGTGAGAGCATCGCCCATGCCGTGGATGGCATCGTCGAGCGACTGCGAAGCGGCGGGCGCCTGGTCTACATCGGCGCCGGCACGGCCGGACGCATGGGGGTGCTGGATGCCAGCGAGATCCCGCCCACGTTCGGCACCGATCCATCGCTGGTGACGGGACTGATCGCCGGTGGCGAGCATGCGCTGCGCAACGCCGTCGAGAACGCCGAAGATGACCGGGATGCCGGCGCGCTCGCGGTGGCCGAGCTCGGCCCCGACGACGCGCTCGTCGGGATCTCGGCCTCGGGGCGCACCCCCTATGTCGCTGCGGCCCTGCAGACCGCGCGCGAGCGGGGTGCCTTCACCGTGAGCCTGGCGTGCAACCGTGACGCAGAGATCTCGCAAGGCGTCGACGTCGCCATCGAGGTCGTCGTGGGCCCCGAGGTCGTCGCAGGCTCCACCCGGCTCAAGGCCGGTACGGCGCAGAAGCTCGTGCTGAACACGCTCTCGACGTTGGCGATGGTGCAGTCGGGCAAGGTCTACGGAAACCTCATGGTCGATGTGCAGTCGAGCAACGAGAAGCTGCGCGTCCGCGCCGAGCGCACCGTCATGCACGCCACGGCGTGCTCGCCCGAGCAGGCGGCATCGGCACTCAGCGACGCGGGGGGATCGGTGAAGCTCGCCATCGCGATCGTCGAGACCGGAGCGGATGCTGCCACGGCCCGCGCCGCGCTCGACGCGGCCGGGGGCAATCTGCGCCAGGCGCTGGCCGCGACGCGGGCGGGTGGACGGCCCGACTAGGCTGGATGATCATGAACGACGCGCCCATCGGCATCTTCGACTCCGGAGTCGGCGGGCTCACGGTCGCCAGGGCCATCCGCGCTCAGCTGCCGCGCGAATCGATCGTCTACATCGGTGACACCGCGCATTCGCCGTACGGCCCCAAGCCGATCGCCGATGTGCGCCGGTACAGCC
Organism: Microbacterium esteraromaticum; assembly: GCF_028747645.1. Classification (NCBI taxonomy): domain Bacteria; kingdom Bacillati; phylum Actinomycetota; class Actinomycetes; order Micrococcales; family Microbacteriaceae; genus Microbacterium; species Microbacterium esteraromaticum. The sequence goes on along the minus strand of NZ_CP118100.1, from coordinate 2,198,833 downwards.
TCGAGGTGCTCGACACGCTCGTCGATCAGGGCGTCAAGATGCTCGTGATCGCGTGCAACACCGCATCGGCGGCCGTGCTGCGCGACGCCCGTGAGCGCTATGACGTGCCCGTCGTCGAAGTCATCGGTCCTGCCGTGCGCCGAGCCGTCTCGACCACGCGCAACGGACGCGTCGGCGTGATCGGCACGATCGGCACGATCGGCTCGCGCGCCTACCAGGACATGCTCGAGGTCAATGAGCGGCTCGAGGTCTTCACCGCCGCCTGCCCGCGATTCGTCGAGTTCGTCGAGGCCGGCATCACCGGGTCGCCCGAGGTGCTCGCCACAGCCGAGGACTACCTGGCACCGCTGCGGCAGGCCGACGTCGACACGCTCGTGCTCGGATGCACGCACTACCCGTTTCTGCGCGGTGCCATCAGCTACGTGATGGGTGACGGCGTCTCGCTCGTCTCCAGCGATGATGAGACCGCCGCCGACGTCTACCGCCAGCTCGTGCGCGGCGACCTGCTGGCGTCGCCCGACGCCGTGCCCACCTACACCTACGAGGCGACCGGTCAATCGGCCGATGACTTCGCCACGCTCGCCAACCGGCTGATGGGCCGTGAGGTACGCGATGTGCAGCTGGTGCAGACCGGCGTCATCGTGCTGCCCGAGCTCGCCGGCCCCGACGGCACCGATTTCCCAGATGCCGCCCGGCACTGAACCCTTTCGAGAGGACACCATGACCGACATCGTCCGCGCAGACGGCCGCAGCACCGATCAGCTCCGTGAGATCACCATCGAACGCGGCTGGGCGGCGCACGCCGAGGGATCCGCGCTGATCAGCTTCGGGGGCACGAAGGTGCTGTGCACCGCCTCGTTCACCAACGGCGTGCCCCGGTGGTTGACGGGCAAGGGCAAGGGCTGGGTCACGGCCGAGTACGCGATGCTGCCGCGCGCCACCAACTCGCGCAACGACCGCGAGAGCGTCAAGGGACGCATCGGCGGACGCACGCACGAAATCTCTCGGCTGATCGGGCGCGCGCTGCGCGCCGTGGTCGACACCAAGGCTCTGGGTGAGAACACCATCGTCATCGACTGCGACGTGCTGCAGGCAGACGGTGGCACCCGTACGGCGGCCATCACCGGTGCGTACGTGGCACTGGCGGATGCGATCGAATGGGGCCGCGAGAAGAAGTTCATCGGCAAAAACGCCACGCCGCTGCTGGATTCGGTCGCGGCTGTCTCTGTGGGCATCATCGACGGCGAGCCGATGCTCGATCTGGCATATGTCGAGGACGTGCGCGCAGAGACCGACATGAACGTCGTCGTCACCGGCCGCGGGCTGTTCGTCGAGGTGCAGGGCACCGCCGAGGGCGCGCCGTTCGACAAGCGCGAGCTCGATGCCCTCACCGAACTCGGGATGAACGGCTGCGCCGAGCTCAAGCAGCACCAGCTGACCGCACTGGCGGCCGAGTGATGCGGGTCGTTCTCGCTACCCACAACCCGCACAAGATCGCCGAGCTGCAGCAGATCGTCGCTCTCGCCCGGCCCGATCTCGAGGTCGTCGGCTACGACGGGCCCGAGCCGGTCGAGGACGGCGTGACGTTCGCCGAGAACGCTCTGATCAAGGCGCGCGCCGCGGCGGCGCACACGGGTTTTGCCGCTGTCGCCGACGACTCGGGCATCTGTGTGGACGTGCTCGGCGGGTCACCCGGGGTCTTCTCGGCCTACTGGGCGGGGCAGAAGAAGGATGCCGTCGCGAACCTCGACCTGCTGCTGGACCAGCTGCGAGACATCGCCGATCCGCACCGCGCGGCGCAGTTCCGCTCGACGATCGCGCTCGTGACCGCCGACGGCGCCGAGCACGTGGTCGAGGGCATCTGGGCGGGCAGACTCGCGCACGCTGCGGCGGGGGAGGGCGGCTTCGGCTACGACCCGATCTTCATCCCGGCCGGTCAGGATCCGGCATCCGAGCGCACGGTCGCGGAGTTCTCAGCCGACGAGAAGCAGGCACAGTCGCACCGTGCGCGGGCGTTCGCCGCGCTGGTGCCGCTGCTGGAGAACCTCTAGCCGAGCTCGCCGGTGCCGGTGCCGGTGCCGGTGCCGGTGCCGTTCGCCTCGCTGATCCGGCGGCGGCGCAGCCGCAGCAGTCGCGCGACGATGAACCAGATCATCAGCAGGGCGATCACGACGAGTACGGCTTTCGACAGCACGCCGCTCCATCGTTCGAGCACGGGGTCGATGGCGGGTCCGAACGCGAAGCCGAGGCCGATCCAGATGCCGTTCCAGATCGCCGAGCCCAGGAACGTGTACGTGGTGAACTTCCACAGCGGCATCCGCTCGATGCCCGCGGGGATCGAGACGAACGAGCGCACCAGCGGTACGCACCGCCCGACGAACACGGCGACGCCGCCCCAGCGCTGGAAGAAAACCTCGGCCTTGTCGAAGTCGTCAGTGTCCATCAGCGGGATACGGCCGACCAGCCGGCGCGTGCGGTCGCGTCCGAGCGCGGCGCCCAGCGCGTACCAGATCCATGCGCCGACGAGCGCGCCGGCGGTGGCGGCGATCCACGCACCCCAGAAGCTCATCAGCCCCGCGTAGGCGAGAAAACCGGCCCCGGGCAGGATCGCCTCGGAGGGCACCGGTGGAACGAACGTCTCGATCAGCACGGCGACGCCGACGCCGACCTCACCGAGCGACTGCATCAGCGAGAGCACCCAGCCGATGAAGCCCTCGTACTGGGCATCGGCGGCGCTGCGCGCCACAAGCGCACTCGTGATCATCTGCGTCGTCCTCTCGTCTCGCGACGCAGGTGCGTCCCTCCCATCGTGCCATGCGCGGGCGGGCACGACCTGAACACGCACTGCGCGACGGAGCTCGCGATGCCGATGAGAATCGTTACCGTTCCCGACTGCGCGAAACCGGCATCCGCAGGCATTCGCCCGGCCTAGCCTGGAGGCATGCACGATCACGCCCCTGCCCCCGGCGGCATCCGCGGCGCCGGAAACCGCCGCCTGCTTGCCATCTCGCTCGCACTGACCGCCACGATCATGGTGGTGCAGGTGATCGGCGCGATCCTGTCGGGGTCCCTGGCGCTGCTGGCCGATGCGGCGCACATGTTCACCGACTCGTCCGCGCTGGTGATCGCGCTGATCGCCAGCATCGTCGCGGCGCGCCCGGCCGATGACCGCCGCACCTTCGGCTACCAGCGGGCCGAGGTCTTCGGCGCGCTGATCAACGCCATCATCCTGATCGTGCTGATGGTGGTCGTCGCCGTACAGGGCGTCGGGCGGCTGATCGACCCGGGTGACGCCGAGGTCGCCGGACCGCTGATGCTGATCGTCGCCGTCATCGGCATGCTCGCCAACGCCGTGTCGATGTGGCTGCTGAGCGCAGCGCAGAAGACCAGCATCAACGTGCGGGGCGCATACCTGGAGGTCATGGGTGACCTGATCGGCTCGGCGTTCGTGATCATCGCCGCCGTGGTGATCGTGACGACGGGGTGGATGCCGGCTGACGCGATCGCCTCGTTGCTGATTGCGGCGATGATCCTGCCGCGCGCGATCTCGCTGCTGCGCGAGGTGTTCTCGGTGCTCGCCGAGTCGGCACCCAAGGGCATGGCGGTGAGCGAGATCCGCACGCACCTGAAGGTGTATGACGGGGTCGTCGACGTGCACGACGTGCACGTGTGGCAGCTGACGCGTGGCGCACCGGTGTTCACCGCGCACGTCGCGGTCGACCCCGCGGTGCTCGCGCAGGGGCGCTCGGCGCAGTTGCTGCAGGAGCTGCAGTCGTGCCTGGCCGATCATTTCGACGTCGAGCACTCGACGTTCCAGCTCGAACCCGCCGGGCATGACGAGTGCGAGGCGACGCACGCCTGAGCGTGCCACCTGGTCGGCTCAGCTCTCGCGCCGCACGTCATCCGGTGTCTTGTCGGGGCGCAGGCCCCGCCAGCGCGAGTGGCGCAGCACCCCGGCGGGCGACCAGTTCGCGAACTCCACCTCGCCGACCAGCGTCGGTCGCACCCACAGTGCGTCGCGGCGGTCGGCGTCCGGAACGCCGTCGAGTGGCGGATGCTCGATGCGCAGCGGCTGCAGGCGCTGGTCGAGGTCGCGCAGCATCCGATCGGTGAAGCCGGTGCCCACGCGGCCGACGTACCGCAGCCGGCCGGCCTCGTCGGGCACGGCGAGCAGCAGCGAGCCGATGCCACCCGCGCGGTTTCCCTGCCCCGGGCGGATGCCGACGATGACCACCTCTTGTGTCTGCGTGTTCTTGATCTTCAGCCACGACGCTGAGCGGGTGCCGGCGCGGTAGGGAGACGCGGGGTTCTTGATGACGATGCCCTCCAGGCCGTAGTCGCGGCTGAGTGCCAGAGCCGCGTCGAGGTCGTCGAACACCGGCGGCACCTGCACGCGCGCGTCGAGATCCGACGCGAGGCGTTCGAGCAGTTCGCGCCGCTGCCGCAGTGGCAGACCGGTGAGATCGTGTCCGTCCAGGCGCAGCAGGTCGAACAGCACGTAGATCACCGGCGTGCGCACGACCTCGCGTTCGATCTCGCGGGGTCGGGTGAGGTGCATCCGGTCCTGCAAACGGGCGAAGCTCGGGCGTCCCTGCGTGTCGAAGGCGACGATCTCGCCGTCGACGACGGCGTCGGATGCTGGCAGGTCGGGCGCCCCGTCGGCGGTGAGCTCCGGGTAGCGCGACGTGATGTCGGTGCCGCTGCGGGCCCGCAGGGTGAAACGGCCACCGGCATCCGAGGCCTGCCACGTGCCGATGGCGCGGATGCCGTCCCACTTGACTTCTGCCCAGGCGGGCGTTCCGAAGGCGCGCGCAAGACCCGGCGTGCCGGGCTCGCAGAGCATCGGAGCCGGTGCGGCGGGCGCTTCTGCCGGAGCCGGCCGGTGTGCTGCGGCGGACGAGGCGGATGCCATCCGGTGCAGCAGCCACTGCGACTTCTCGCCCTCGCCGGTGGTGCGGATCAGGGCGAGCCGTGCGGTTCCGAGCCGGCCGCCGGTCTGCCCCGTGAACGTGCCGATCACCTCGTCATCGCGCCACTTCTCAATGGTCACGGTGCCGGTGTCCCATACCGTCATCGACCCGGCGCCGTACTCGCCGCGGGGGATCTCACCCTCGAAGTCGAGGTACTGCAGCGGATGCGGCTCGGTCATCACCGCGAGGTGGTTCTCGGTGCCGGACGTGGGGATGCCCTTCGGCACCGCCCAGCTGACCAGCACGCCGTCGCGCTCGATGCGCAAGTCGTGGTGCACGCGCCGAGCGTGGTGCTCCTGCACCACGAACCGTGTCGTACCGGCGGGGGAGGCCCCGGCTGTGGTCGGCATGGGCTCGGGGGTGCGGGCCGCGTCGCGTTTGGCGAGATAGGCGGCCAGCGCAGCCGGGGCGGGGGCCAGGGTGGCCAATGGGTCGAGCCCGGCGTCGACCCGTTCGAGCACCTCGGTGAATTCCAGCTGCCGCAGATGCGGGTCGTCGAGCTCGTGCCACTCACGGGGCGCGGCGACCCAGGGGTGCGCGCGCCCGCGCAGGGAGTACGGCGAGATGGTCGTCTTGGCGGCGTTGTTCTGGCTCCAGTCGATGAACACCCGACCGGGCCGCGCCGACTTCGCCATCACATGCGTGGCGAGATCGGGGTGGTCGGCCTCGAGCAGTCGGGCGAGTTCCTTCGCGACGGCCGAGACCTCGGCGCTGCTCTGCAGACCGGTTCCATCGGCGGCAGCCGGCAGCGATGCGTAGAGGTGGATGCCCTTGCTGCCACTGGTCACGGGGATCGGCGCCAACCCCATCCCGACCAGGACGTCGCGGGCAAGGCGCGCCACCTCAGCGCACTCGGCAAGTCCGGCGCCCGGCCCCGGATCGAGGTCGAGCACCAGCCGATCGGGGTTCGCCCGCTGCCCGGACGGCGAGAACCGCCACTGCGGCACGTGCAGTTCGAGCGCGGCGACCTGGGCGAACCAGGCGAGGGTGGCGACATCGTCGGCGAGCGGATACTGCTTCGGGCCGTCGGAGTGCTCGATCGGCAGGTGCCGCACCCAGTCCGGCGCGCCGGGTTCGAGCTGTTTCGTGAAGAAGCTCGGCTCGGGGGCATCCGCTGTGCCCACACCGCCCACCCAGCGCTTGCGGGTCACCGGACGCCCCCGCAGATGCGGCAGCATCACCGGGGCGACCCGAGTGGCGTACGCGAGCACCTCGCCCTTGGTCGTGCCGGTGGCGGGATAGACGATCTTGTCGAGGTTTGTCACGCGCAGGCGGCGGCCGTCGATCTGCACGACCTGCCCGGTGCCCGCCATGCAGAAAGGGTAGCCGCCTGCGTGGCCCTGGTGTGTACTGGTGCCATGAGGAGCATCTGGAAGGGCTCACTGACCTTCGGGCTCGTGAACGTGCCCGTGAAGGTGTACTCGGCGATCGAGGATCACGATGTCTCGCTGCACCAGGTACACGACGAGGACGGCGGGCGCATCCGCTACCACCGCGTGTGCGAAGTGTGCGGTCAGACGGTCGCGTACGCCAACATCGACCGCGCCTACGTCGACGAGGGGCAGACGATCGTGCTCACGAAGGATGATCTGGCGGCGCTGCCCGCCGAACGCAACCGCGAGATCGATGTGGTCGAGTTCGTGCCCAGCGATCAGGTGGATCTGCTGCTGCTCGACCGGCCGTACTACGTCGAACCCGATTCGAACTCGTCGAAGGCGTATGTGCTGCTGCGCCAGACGCTGCAGAAGACCGATCGCACCGCGATCGTGCGCTTCACGCTGCGGCAGAAGACGCGTCTGGCGGCGTTGCGGGTGCGCGGCGACGTGCTCGTGCTGCAGACACTGCTGTGGGCCGATGAGGTGCGCGAGGCGGCGTTTCCCGCGCTGGAGGAGGACGTCACGATCAGCGACAAGGAACTCGAGCTGTCGGCGGCGCTGGTCGACAGCTACTCGGCCGATTTCTCACCCGAGGAGTTCGTCGACGAGTACCAGAACGAGCTGCGCACGCTGATCGACGCGAAGATCGAGGCGGGCGAGGGCTTTGAGGTGACCGAGACGTTCGGCGAGATGGGCGAGGCAGGCGGCGGCGAAGTCATCGACCTGATGGAGGCGCTGCGCGCGAGCGTCGAACGCACGAAGGCTGAGCGCGCAGCAGCGGCGGAGGCGGCTGCGCCGCAGGCCAAGGACGCCGGCTGAGTCAGCTCGGGTCGTCCACCGATGCGTCGGCCGCGGCGGCCTTCTTCGCACGGTGCCGCTCGACGAGGTAGTGCCAGCCGGTGACGATGATCGTGCCGCCCACGGCGACGAGCAGGATCAGGTCGATGTACTCCACGACGAACTCCGACACCCAGGGGATGTACGCGATGAGGTAGCCGAACATCGTCAGCCCGAAGCCCCACAGCAGAGCGCCGATCAGGTTGTACAGCGAGTACCGCTTCCAGGGCATGTGTCCGACGCCGGCGGCGACAGGGGCGAACGTGCGCACGATCGGCACGAAGCGGGCCAGGATGATCGTGATGCCGCCGAAACGCTCGAAGAAGGCGTTGGTGCGGTCGACGTTCGTGCGGCTGAAAAGACCTGATTCCTTGCGCTCGAACACGGCGGGTCCGCCCTTGTGCCCGATGAAGTACCCGACCTCGCCGCCGACGAACGCCGACAGGGCGATCAGCAGCGACACCGGCCAGATGTTCATACCGAAGATGTCGTTGGTGTGCGTCAGCAGACCCGAGATGATCAGCAGAGTGTCACCGGGCAGCAGGAAGCCCACCAGCAGGCCGGTCTCGGCGAAGACGATGAAGCACACGACGAGCAGCGCCCAGGGGCCGGCCGCTTCGATGATGACGGCGGGATCGAGCCAGTCGGGGAGGATGCTCGCCGGAGCCGTCAGTGCGGAGTGGAGCAAGAGGGTTCCCGTCGTCGGATGTCAGCGGTCCGCCGGACGGCGGACCGGGCCCGTCACGGCCCGGTGATCCGCGCGTCGGCACCGGTGCGGAAGGTGGGACTTGAACCCACACACTCGAAAGCACAGGAACCTAAATCCTGCGTGTCTACCAATTCCACCACTCCCGCGCAGGCACAAGTCTACTGGCGGGAGCGGTGCTCGTTTCCGTCTATCCGCTGGAAATCGTGCCGAGAGCTCCGCGGCTGTGGATAACTTCTGCGCCCGGATCGCGGGTTCTGTCAGGATGCCTGCGTGAGTCATCCGTCTGTGATCGTCGCCGAGAGGGTGCGGCGCCGCCTGCGCCTGGAGCAGACTGACCCGTCGGCGCAGCCCGATGAAGCCAGGCGCATCGCGCAGACCGAGGTGCGGCGCCACAACGATCAGGCGCTGCAGCGCGGCGGGACGATGATCGACGACGAGGCGGCGCTCGTGCGCGACGTGCTCGCGTCGGTATCGGGGTTCGGAGTTCTGCAGCCGCTGCTCGATGACGACACGGTCGAAGAGATCTGGTTGAACGGCCCCGACCGGGTGTTCGTGGCCCGCGGCGGAAGTACCGAGCGCATCGACCTGGCGCTGTCGGATGCCATGGTGCGCGAACTTGTCGAGCGGATGCTGCAGTCGACCGGCCGCCGCGTGGATGTCAGCCAGCCCTTCGTTGACGCCTCACTACCCGATGGCTCACGGCTGCACGTGGCCATCGCCGATGTCGTACGCGGTTCGATCGCCCTGAACACGGGTAATAACTAAACCGAAGCCTTGCCTACGCTTGACAGCTACCCTGGGCGGGTGACTCGAATCCCTGAGACCCGGCCATCCGATGTGATCGTGGCGGGGTGGGGTGAGTGCGGGCGTTTACTGCGCATCAGCGCGGTCGGGACAGTCGCTGTGATGCGACGGCAGAAGTCGATGCGGTATCTGTTCATGATCGTGATGCCGCTGCTGGCTATCGAGATGGTCGTACTCTCCGTTCTGACCGGATCAGCCATGGTGGCGTTCGTCATGATCGGACTGATGATCGCAACGTTCCTGGGAATCACGACCGCGCACACAGTGTGGCGTCTCATCGACCCGCGACGGCTCGTCTTCCTGTCACACGACCGTCGGGCCGTACTCGACGTGCGATTCAAACGCAACGGCACCATCGAGCCCAGCAACCACGGACGACTCAGGAACACCACCCAAGCCCCCGGACTACGAGAGCACGTGGCGGCATGGCTTCGCACACTCGACGGGTTCGCATTCAGGATCCGCGCGCAGAACACCAAGGTCGCTGAGATCTACTCAGCACAGTTCCCCGGACTTGTCGCTGGCACGCCCGACCCGCTTGGAAGGGTGCCGCTGACCTTGATGCAGGCGGGCGATGGCCATGGATGAGTTCGGTCAGCCCCGATGCCCAGGTGACGGGATCGCGATGCGCGACACCCCGGACGCGTTCGTCTGCCCATACTGCGGGTATCGGATCGAGATCGAACCGGTGGACATGCCGTCAGGGTTCGACGGGCCCGACATCGACGACTGGCGTCCCCGCCCCGGCGTATAGTCCCGCCCGTGTCCTCCCGCCCACTCGACCCGCTCACCACCCTCTCAGTGGAGCTCTCGGCGACGATGTCCCGCAACCGGTACACCACCGACCCCGGCCCGGTGATCGCCGAGCTGCAAGGCCTCGCCGGCGAACACCCGGAATTGCTCGCCGAAGAAGCCGGACTGTGGGCCGGGTTCAACGAAGCCGACCCGCACAGCGCCGCACTCGTCGACGCGCTCAAGACGATCGGGACACCCGCGGCGATCGCGGTCGGCCGTGAGCGCTCGACGGCAGGGTCGCACTCCACACCCCCGCTAATCTGAGAGCATGCTCACCGGTGTCATCCGCCCCATCGAAACCCGCACGATCGACGTTGAAGCGGACACCCTCGAAGCCCTCGACGCGGCGGTGCGTGCCGCCACGCCTGCAGGGTGGGAGCGGACCGGGCCACGTGAGATCAGCCGCCGCGACGGCATCCGCGAGATCCAAGCGCAAGACCTCGACGCGATGGCAGCGCTGGTACCGGACGGGTGGCAGCTGCTGAGCATCCGCCGCTCCTAGAGAACGACGAAACGCCCCTCCCCGACCGAAGTCGGAGAGGGGCGTCGTCGTATCAGGATGTCAGCGGCGGCGTGCGAGAGCGGCCTGCAAGTCCGCGTTCTGCTCGTCGGGGTCGAGCCGTGCGAAGTCCGCGAGGATCTCATCCTTCGTCGGAGCGCCGTACAGCGGCTGCTTCGGGAGGCCGATCAGCCAGCCGAGCTTCGGGTGAACGTACGTCTCGAAGATGCGCGCGAGGAAGTACCAGAGCGCGGAGGCGCCGAGCATCAGCACGGCGGTGATCTGCGGGGCAACCTCGGGGTCGAGGGGCACGCCGAGGCTGACGAGCCAGCCGATGACGATGCCGGCCAGCCACGGCACGTACGTGCGCACCAGGGAATCGAACAGATCCTTCATGAGTCCTTCTTTCGTTCGAGGTGGGTGACACGGTCGGCGAGTGCGCGATGTGCCTCTCGGTCGCCGCGGATCTCGGCACGCATGCCGCCGAAGTCCTTGGCGAGAGTCTTGATTTGGTCGGTGAAGTTGTCGCTGAGGTCGTCGATCCACCGCTTCGTCTCCGCGTGGCGGGAATCGTTCTCCTCGCGCATGTTTGTGTCGTGGGTGTTCTCGACCTGCCACCGTGCTGCACTGACGTCGCGCTTGACCTTCCCGAGTCGGACGCCGAGCAGCCCGATCAGCGCGAGGATGATCGCCTGCCCGGCGGTGATGATCGTGACCAGTACGCCTTCAGTCACCCGAACACCGCCGGCAACAGCGGAGCGATGATCGCGGCGAGCACGATCGCAAGCAGGACACCGCCAGCGACGAACTCCCCGCGTGCGTACATCCGGGGTCGCTTCTGGCCGTGCTGGATGTTGCGGCGGCGGGTCATGACAGCCACCCGTCGACGACGTCGCGCAGCGCTTCCAGGTCGGCCCGGGGCACCGTCACCATCCCGTCCACGACAGGCGCGAGCAGTGCGTTCGCGCCAGCGATGATGCGGTCATGGTCGAGCGTCCCGGGGCATTCGGTGGCGACGTAGTGACTGTGCGGGAAGATGTTGCGCTCCCACACCAACTGCTTGATCCCGATACGCCGCGCGATATCCGCAACCAGACGGATCGACGCCTCATAGGTCGCGTCCGTGACCGGCTTGCCAGGGCCACCCTCGTGCTCGATCGTGATGCCAGTCGCGTTCGCGTCGGTGTCGCCGTTGGTGTGCGCGTAGTCGGCCTCGCGGACGTACTGGTGCACGGCGCCGTCGGCGCCGATGCCGTACTGCGACGACGCCCCAGTGCCGCGGCCGTTCTTGATCGTCCCCGGCTGCTGGAAATGCGCATCCGTCCCCGCGAGGGACGACGGCGAGCCGAACCAATGCAGGTCGATGTGGTCCTTCCGCCGTGCCGGCGCCTGGCCGTTGTTGAAGTTCGGTGAGCCGACCCACTTCGCGTCCTTGTAGTCGACCGGCTGGTCCTTCCACGGGGCGGCCGGGTCGAGCACCGACCCCTCCGGTGTACTGGGCGGCGTGGCAGGACGGAACGACCTGCCAGCGTTGAGATGCCGCTGTGTCTTCCGCCAGGTGTCGGGCCCCTCCTCGCCGTCGACCTTCGCGCCGACGACAGCCTGCAGCGCACGGATCGTGCCCGCACCGCGGATGCCATCGACGACGACGCCAAGCTGCTCCTGCAGGTGACGGTTCGTGTCCGGGCCGTCGACACCGTCGATCTTCGCGCCGACCGCGTGCTGTAGCTTCGCGATCGTTCGCACCCCCGGGTCGCCGTCCTCCGTGATCGGGAAGCCGACTGCGTCGGAGATCACGCCCCAGATGCCGTCGGCGGTGAGACGGTTCGCTTTCTGCCAGGCCTTGATCTTGCGGTCCGTGTCCGGGCCGTGGATGTCGTCGGGTTCCGCGCCAACGAGGCGCTGAATGTCCTTCGTCGGCCGGGAGGTCTGGTTCCACCCGCCCGTGCTGATGCCGCCGGCGACAGCGCCGCCCACGACCGCGTCGCGAGTGAATGCGCGCCATACGCCGGCGGTGGTCGCGTCGCCGTTGATCTCGATGTGCAGGTGCGGGCCGGTGGAGCGGCCCGTGTTGCCGACGACACCGATCTTCGTCCCGGCGCGCACGCGCGTCCCGACAGGTGGGCAGGCGGCGTGCGACGGCATGTGCGCGTAGCCGACTTCCTTGCCGTTGAGGTCGTAGCGCACCCAGATCTGAAAGCCACCGTTGATCTTCCAGTTGCGGTGGTAGACGACGCCGTCGCCGGACGCGGGGATCGGAGTGCCCTCCCGCTGCGCGAAGTCGACCCCGCTGTGGCCGGCGTAGGTGGCCGGGTTGCCGAACGGCATCGGGAGCTTGGACATGATGGGGTTTCCTTCCGGGTACGACGAAGGCCCCACGCAACGGCGGGGCCTGAGATGTCTGAGTGGGGGGCGTGAAGCTACGAGGATGCGATGACGGTGATCCGGTTGTCCTTCTCCGCGCAGAACACTGCTGCGCCGAGGGTGAGCGTGCCCGTCATCGACACGGCCGGCGTCGCGATCGGGTTGTCGTCGTCGTCAAGATCACCGTCGAGGTACACCGTCAGCGGCGACACGGACGCGACCGTCCCGGCCATCAGCTTCGGCATGAGGGTGTAGTACCGCCACAGCACCCGCACCTTACGGATCAGCTCGGCCAGACCAGCGTTCATCCGACTTCCCTCCACTCGGCTTGCACGTCGGTGAACTCGTCGAAGGTGAACCGCATCCGCTGCACCGTCGCCAACCGGCGGCGCCCGTCCTCCGGGGTGAACCCGACCAGGTCATGCGCCTCGAGTGGGAGCATCGCGTGGTCGAGCTTCAACGTCGCGACGCGGTCTCGAAGGTCGCGCAGCTTCCGCTCGGCGAGCTGGTCGATCACCGCCTGCGACTCCGCCTCGACGCCGGTTTCCTTGTGGGGAATCCACCGGCCCGGCTGGGAGCCCTTCGCCCGGTTCTGGTAGCTGAACGGCGAGGTCGGATCGGTGTCACGGGCGATGCCGACCAGCGGCACCTCATCGGAGGCGGCGGACCCGATCAGGATGACCTTGTTCGGCACCGACGTGAGGTCCTGCTCCCGCGCCCAGTCCGGGAAGTGCAGGGACGTTTCACCGTGCTCGAACTCGTGTGCCGGGGGTCGGTCCTCGGGTCGCGTGTACGGCTCGATCCGGAAGAGCCCGCTGCGGTCGCACCGCAGCGACCAGTAGCCGATGGACGTGAGCAGCGTGTTGATGACCTCCAGCTTCGACGTCGCCGCCTCGAACGTCAGCGGACCAGCGAGCACCGACGACGACGGGGTCGCCGCGATGCGTGTCTCCCCGGTGGAGGTGAGTAGGTCGACGGCCGCCTGAACGACCGGTGTCCCGGCCGGGAGGGTCAGGCGGGCGTCGAGGGCGTCCTCCTGGACGACGTTCATCTTCGTCAGCAGGGTGATGTCGTACCCGACGACCCCGAACTCGGAGTGGCGTTCCTTCGGCTGGGAGAACAGGAACACCCCGAACGGCCACGATTCGGCGCCCTTGTGGAAGGTGGCGCGCACCCGGTTGGACATGAAGTCCGGCACCTTGGACGGGTCAGAAGCATCGAAGCTCAACGCTCCTGAGCCGCCCAATGGTGACTGTGCGACGATCTCCGCGTGCCCGCCGGTCACACCCCGCAACATGTCCTTCTTGCGGTCCTGGGAGTCGAGCAGCTCGAACGACCAACGCACCAGCATCTCAGGCTCCCTCTTTCTTCGCCTCCGTGAACTGGAAGCTGAATCCCCAGAACGCGTTCCACGGCCGGAACTCGCCCGGGTCGTAAGTGCCCGCGTGCTGGCGGTGCAGCTGCGGGTCCTTGGGGGCCCCGTAGCGGCGGTGCCCATCCGGGGTGCGCAGCAGGAACAGCGCCTCGGGATTCTCGATCAGCTCGACAAGCTCATCCGGAGTGGCGCACTCCTCGATGAACGTGCGGTCGGTGACACGGCCGCCAACTTGCCAGACACGGGTGAGTCTCTCGCTGCTGTAGGCGGTGGGTTCTTCGCTCCCTGCGTAGTGCTTCAGAGCGCGACCCCGGCCAGGGGCGCGGGAGATGTCCGGGTTCATCGGCAGTCGGCATGTTTCGCCGAACCCGACACCGCCGGACAGCCAGATCGCGATCGACCTTGCCTCGACGGTGATCTCCGTGACCGCTGTCGCACCCTCCACCGTTGTTGCGATGGCACGGTACAGGGTGTCCCCGTAGGAGAGGGATTCCCAGTCGATGAGGGTGACGCCGTCAGGTGACGGGGTGTCGCCGAGCACGCTCTCCCACGTCTGCCCGTCGATGGAGCGTTCGAGGGTGAAGTGCGTGGGGCTGGTCGGGATGGGCTCGACTGCGAGCCTGTCTCCGACCTCCACGATGCGGCCCTCGTCGGCGCCCGTCTCGACGTAGGGCCGGTCGTGCTCGTCAAAACCGATGTTCGTTGGCATGACTGTCCCCTTTCAGCGCTACGGCAGGATGGACGCGAGATACCCGCTGATCAGGTCGTGCGCCGCACTGTTGAAGTGCGTCCCGTCGCCCCCGAGTGGCCCGACGTCCACCCGGAACCGCCCAGTGTCGTCGGCGTCCTGGATCACCGATGACGTGTCGGCGAGCAGGTCGACCGGGTGTCCCGCCTGGCCGATGCGCACCGTGGCCGGGTCTGTCGAACCGGGAGACGGTACGCCAGACAGCAAAGGTGCGCCGTCACGCAGCCAGGCGTTCACCTCCGGCCTGTTGTTCGTGGCTGGGGTCTGCCCTTCGAGCGTCGTGAATCCATCCGTTGACGAGACGAAGCACGGTGTGATCGTGCAGGCGATCAGTTGCTCGATCTCGTCGAAGGATCGGATCTGTTGCCAGTAGCTCACAGCGTTCTGCATGGCTGTGGCCGCGGAGGTATTCACGTCGTTGACGCCCATTGCCGACAGCACGTGGGTGCCGAACGGGAGAACCTGCCCGAGCCGTTGGTTGAACACTGCCGGGTAGTGGTACCAGCCTTCCCCGCCCATTGCGGACTTCACCGCGGCCCGCACCGTTCCTCGCGCCCACCGTTCGAGGTGGCTGTTCGAGGTCATGGTGATTGAGTCACCTGTGAGCACCCATGATGGGAAAGTTCCTGGCCCGAGGATAGCCGCGGGTCGCATGGAAGGCTTCAAAAGGCCGGTGGAGTACGTGGAGTCCACGACAGTCGCTTGACCGCCGAGGATGTACCCCGGGTCAACGCCGCTGATCCAGGTATTCGGTGACACTTGCACTGCCCCTCCGGTGTCGGAGTTGCCCCACACGTTCACCGTTACCTCGCTCCCCGCCGGGATGGTGACGGGGATCGGATCGGATTCAATGATGACGACTTCCCCGGATGCGGTGATCGGGAACGACGTTTCCGGTTGGCCGTCGAAGGTCACCGGGACGAATGCGCCAGCCCCGACACGGATAGCCGCGCGAACGGTGGCTGTGGAGGTGACAGTGCCGCCGAGTGCGGGCTTCGACAGCACCCAACGCACGACAGGGCTCTCCACTGCCGAGACGACCGTGTGCTTCGTGCCAACAGTGGTTCCCCCTGCCGAGACATTGCCTGGCCGGTCGGTCGTGCTGAGCATCGTCGCAACGTTCCGCAAAGGCCCAGTCGGCTCCGGGTCGGGCGCGGTACCCTCGGTCGCGGCGAGCAACAGCAACATCACGCCACCCCCGCCGAGACTGCTGCGTCCATCATCTGCCCCGCCGTGAGTGCGGTGCCCGCGAGCACGAACCCGTAGTTGACATCGGCGTTGTCGCCCGCGTTTCCGTACGAGACGCCGATAGCCGCCTTCCAGGTCGGCTGCGGGTCAGCGATCGGGGACGCCAGCCCGCTGGCAGTCTTCACCGGTGCCCCATCGAGGTAGACGGTTACCGTTCCGTTGTCGAAGGTGAACCCGACAAGATGCGGGTCGGTGTCGAAGGGGACGAATCCGCCCTGATGCGTGCCGGAGAGAGTCGCGGCGGCGGCGTGACTGAGATCGTCCGCGGACGGGGCCATCTTCACGCCCCATCCCAGGTTCTTCCCCAAAAGCGTAGGGCTGGCAACGGTGTTGTCGACCCGTCGAACCAGGATCATCACGGTTGCCTGAGTCTGCCCTTCAATGGTGGTGTTGGGGAGGTTCACGTAGTTGCTGGTCGAGGAAGCCATCGAAGAAGGGGCATCCGCCATGCCGGGGCGTCCAAACGTCGGGGTACCGTTGACCGTCAGCGTCCCGCCCGCCGTGCCGATATTCGGCACCGTCGTCGCACCCGCAGAGTCATCCAACACCGCAAGGTACTGGGGAGCGTAGGACAGCAACCTGTCACGCAACGGCACAACCACACCCGTCGTCGTCACCGGCACGACCGCCCCCGCCGAGGTCTTCCCCGACGAGTCGCGCACCTCATGCTGGCACTGATACGTCGTAGACGCCGACAGGCCCGACACCACCAACTGCGGAGACGCCTGCCACGCCGACCAAGTCACCCCGTTGTCGGTCGAGAAACGGAACGGAGACGCGTGCAACGCCACATCATCCGACGCCCCCGTGACCGTCAACGTGAACCCCGCATCGCTGATCGAAGAAGCCGACAGCGTGCCAGCGGTAGGAGCAGTCTCGTCACCCGGCACCGGATTGCTGACCGCGTACAGTCGCCACCCGGACGACAACCGCACCGCCACCCACGTCTCACCATCAGCAACCGGCTGACCCTCAACCGTGCCCGCCGTCCCAGCCCAGACGATCGCGACCTGCGCGCCCGGGTACCCGTCCAGCGTCACCACAGGCGACGCCCCCCCGGTGAGCTCGTACACGTGCTCGTGCTGCACCCCCAACGTCACAGCCCCCGCAACGGTCTGCTGATGCAACCCCGTCGTCACGATCTCACTACGCGCCATCTCAGACTCCTACTTCCGTGTACCAGGCGCCGCCCTCGAAGACAGCACCGCCATATTCCTCAGCCGCAACAGACAGCACCACGCCACCCTGCGACTCATCCCAGACACCAGTGATCACCGGCGGGCCGGGCGGGATGAACGCGACCTCAAACGCGACCGTCGTCCACGCCGAGAGCACGTCCCCAGCCGCGGCACGCACCCGCACCTCGTAGAACCCTTCTGGAAGACGAGATGTCAGCGTGATCGACGTGGCAGCACCGTCACCCTGACGGGACTCGATGACGTCACCCTCAGAGAGCAGTTCGAGCTCCCACGACGACTGCGGGTGCGCTTGCGCCTGAAAGAACGTCCACTCCACGGGCAGCGTCGACGCATCCCAGATCGTGGCCGGTTGAATCACCGCAACGCCGGGCGGGTCGATGACCTCGAACACCGCGGTCGCTGACCACGGCGACCAGTCCGGGTGCGCACCCTTCGTCCGCGCCTCCCATTCGAAATGGTCAGTCGCCAGGGCCACGGTCACACTGTCCGCAGTCGTCCCGCTGATCGTCGTCCACACACCACCCACCGGGCGGTGACGCGCCTCGAACGCAGACTGCGGTGACGAGTCGACAGGGTTATGCACCCACGACAGCACCACGTCCTCATCCGACGGCGCAGTGCCCCCATTCGGGGACAGCGACACGGGCGCGTTCGGAGGCGAGATCAACTGGATGACGTTGGAGTACCCCGACCACGCCGAGTACAGCGTCGTCGAACCAGCGCCGCCCGAAGCGACCCGGGCCCGTGCGCGGTAATTGTGCGGGATCGCCGGGTTCGGCGCCACGTGGTCCCACGGCAGGCTCGACTCAGGTAGCGCCGAGACGACCGTGGCGCCGTCATCCTGAAGGTCCAGATGCGTCCCGTACCCGCCCATCGACACCGCCACGCGAATGTCATCACCGGACGTGCGGGCCGCGGTCGGTGTAGACGGAGCCTTCGGTGTCGTCCGCACCGTCACACTGTTCGACTGAGCCGACTCGCCCGCAGCAGCAATACCACGCACCGCATACTCGTACTCGTGCTCAGCCGACGTCGTCGTATCCGTGAACGTCCACAGGTTCCCCGACGGTGTCGCGACACGCTCCCACGACCCGCCATCCGTACGACGGTTGATCCCAACCTTCGTATACGTCGAATGCCGTGACCACTGCAACGTGTGCTGCGTGTCCGACACACGCGTCACCGTCAACCCCGACGGCGGAATCGGGATCGTATCCGTGTAGAAACTGCCCGACAGCGACGCCGAACCGAACACACCAGCCGGACCATGCGACGCGGAGTAGTTGACCTGCAACTCACCCGACGACGAATGCGACTTCCACCCCGTCGTGCCCGACGCGATCTCGATGTACGACTGTCCGCCACGGAAGTCCAGGTGATGCCCGCCAGACCAGCTGTCACCCTCGACGTTGACCGCGTACGGGTCGTTGTCGAGCCGGTAGGTCAGCTTGTTCCGGTCCGGGTTGTACGCCCGCAACCACCACGAGTACCGCGACCGGTTGTTCGCGATATCCAGCGACGACCGCCACACGTACAGGCGCAGGTAGAACGCCGGCCGCCCAGAATAGGCGTCCTTCTTCGTGCCGTTATTCGTCGCCATCAGGCACCACCCGGGCGTCGAACACGACCTCACCAGCGTCGTTCAGCACGTACCCGCCGTCGGCCCGGGCCGCATCACGCACGGCATCATCGAGCACGCCGTCGCCGCCCGTGAGGCGACCAGCCGCGTTGAAGATCCGGTAGCCCATCGGGCACCTCCAAACTCCCGCACCGCGGGGACGACAAAGGGGGCCAGCCCTGATGGACTGACCCCCTACGAACAGGCGGGGCTAGTGGAACGGCAGCTCGGAAGCCACCTGGCCGGCCGACGGCAACGCCTCTTCGAGACGCCCGTCGATCAGCCGCACGATGCCGTCCGGGCCGATCTCGCCCCGCACCTGAAGCGGCAGACCGGACAGTGCGGCCACGAAAGCGGCCACCATGTCCGACATCGACGGAGCACGCGTCACGTTCGACGCGGACGCCGCCGTCGTACGTGCCACGGGCAACGTCGTATCTGGAAGCGCCCGCAGAGGGTAGATGGGCCCACCCTCGGCACGGCCAGGGAACAAACCAGCGAACTCGCCGTCGCGGAGCGCCTTCCTGATGCGGAACATGCCCTCGTGGCCGCCCGCAGCCGAGACTTCCTGAGCAGTGACGACGTGCTCGTTGTTCGAAAGTCGGTACAGGCCCGCCGTATCTGACGTGCCCGTGCCTGGTCCGAACACCGGCCCGCCGCGGGCGCGGCCAGGCCAATCGATGCCCCCGCCAACACTCGACGACGGAACACTCTGTGTTCCGGGGTACATCTTCGTGATGATCGCCGCTGTGCGGGTGCGCGCCAGGTTGTTGAGCGCGTTCTCGACGCTGGAGACTCCGGACGCGGTGACCTTCACCTTCCCGTCCGGGAGGTGCGTGATCTCGAAGCCCATCGCTTCCAGTTCTTTGATGATCCCGGCGATCGACTTGCCGTCCTCGACGACGAACGAACCGTCTGGAGTGGCAAGGACTTGCTGCGCCAGCTCGATCAGCTGCTGCTTCTGAACCTCGATGGAGCCGTCATCCGTGATCAGGAATGAGACCACCTCAGGCGTGTCGAGCATCGTCTGCACGAGCCCGTCAACCTGCTCCTGCGAGAGCCCCGATTCCTTCGCGATCGAGCGCAGCTTGTCGATGTATGGCTGTGCGACCTCCGTCGCCCGCTCAGTGCTGACACCGGTCTCTCCGCGCTTCTTCGCCAGAGTGTCCTCGGCGAGGATCGCGTCGAGCATCTGGTCATTCAGCCGTGAGACCTGGTCATGCAGGTTGATCCCTGCGCGGGTGGTGGTGTCGATCTCACCTGTCGCGGACACCAGCGACTTGGCGAGCTTGCTGCCGTTCTCGTCGGTGGCGGCGAACGCTTCCGACAGGTTCAGTGCTTGCTCGTTCAGATCGCGGGTCAGCTCGGCCTGCGTCTTCGTGCCACCGTTGAGCTCATCCAGCGCCTGCTTCAGCGCCTGCAGGCGCTCCGTAGCGTCGCGGGTGATGTCGCGGGCGATATCAAGAGCGGCGTTGAGGCGGGAGTTGGACCTCTCAGCCTCTGTCATCGCCGCGGCGGCCTCACGCTCGGCGCGCGCCTTTTCGCGTACCTCGCGTGCCGCGATCTCGCTAGCCTCTGCGTACGACTTGACCGTATCTTCGAGGTTCGCGATGTCCTGCGAAGCGACTTCCCTGGCCGCCTGATCGGACTCGAGCGCCTTCTGGACGACAGCCATCGCATCCGCGTTGCCCAGCATCGCCTCGGTGACGGTCTCCAGATCCAAGCCGAGCTTCTTCGCCGTGTCGCCCACGCTGTTCGACTCGAACCACAGGAACGAGGTCTTCGTCTCCAGTGCGGCCTCGGCGACCTTCCGCGTCGCTTCGGACATGTCCGCAGCCGCACCAACGAGCGTGTCCTTATACGCGGCGACCCGCTCACGCGTCAGCTTCGCCTGCTCAGCTTGAGCTGACAATGCCGCGGTCAGGATCGCTGCGGCCGTCGA
The DNA here is from genome assembly GCF_028747645.1 of Microbacterium esteraromaticum. Lineage (NCBI taxonomy): Bacteria > Bacillati > Actinomycetota > Actinomycetes > Micrococcales > Microbacteriaceae > Microbacterium > Microbacterium esteraromaticum. The sequence continues at coordinate 2,178,349 of NZ_CP118100.1, read as the reverse complement.
GACCCCGAGGATGATCATGCCGACAGGGTTCGAGATGAATGCGGCCTTCAGGCTGTTGCCGAGTCCGGTCGCCGCTTTTCCAGCAACGCCGAAGGTGCCAGCGAGGCGCCCCGTGTTGCCTTCCATCCCGGCGAGGGCACGCTGTACAGCGGCCTGCTCGCCGATCCGGCGGACACCATCGACAAACCCCTGCAGCGCGGGAGCCCCCGAGCGCATGGCCGCGTAGACGGCGACGGCAGCGGCGGCGGTCGCCAGCATCGGCGACGGGATCGCGGAGATCATGTCCACGAGCGGGCCGGCCACAGCGGTCACCGCGCGGATGCCGCCAGCCACCACAGGAAGCGCCGCATTCAGCGCCCCCGACATGGTCGTGGCGAGCTCCACCGTGACTGGCAGGAGCGGCTTGAACTCGCCGAGAAGCGCACCGAGCTCCGCGCGAAGCTGAGGAGAAGCGAGCGCGGCAGCGGCGATCGCGCCGGGCAGAGGGCCGAATGCGGGAACGAACTTCCCCAAGACAGGGATCGAGGCCAACAGTTGGCTGTTCACACCGAGAACGGCGCCAGCCAGAGCCGCGAGGGCGGGCGCATGGTCAGCCATGCTGTCCAGCGCACGATCCAGGCGTGACGAGTCCCAGGAGTTCACCTGAACGCGCGCCTCGTCGAGCGTCGCCGTCAGATCCGCGAATGCGGGCATCGCCCGACTCGTGAGCGTCGACACGACGGGCGCCACGTGCCCCTCAACGGCGCGCATGACGTCAGCTACTTGGTTTCCCCAGTCGACGGCGAGGCCGCCGCCGTTCTTCGACACGAACGGCTCAGCCAGCGCAGCTCCGATGTCGCGCGATGCGGCGTTGATCCGGTCGACGGTGCCAGCGAAGGTGCCCTTGACGTTCGCGGCAGCGCCGTCGAACTTCTCCTTCATGCCGGCGACGAGAGCATCGACAGCCTCGGTCGCGCCCAGGGTGCCGGCGGAGATCTCCGACTTGATCTGGGCGCCCGTCTTGCCCATCTGCGAGCCGATGAGCTCGGCAGCGTTCACACCTCGCTGACCGAACTGCAGCAGGTCCTGGCCCGTGATCTTCCCGGCAGCTTGAATCTGCGCGAGGATGAACACCAGGTCGCCGAGCTGCTGGTTCGAGCCGCCGACAGCGGCGACCGCGTCCTGCATCGCGTCGAGAGTCGGGATGACCTTCCCGGCCTCCATGCCGAACCCGATGAGTTGCTGCTGAGCAGTGATGAACACCGACTTCGAGAACGGCGACGTGCGCGCAAACGCGTCCAGCTTGTCCATCTGCGCGTTCGCCTGCTCAGCGCCACCGACCAGCGTCTTCAGCGCGGCACGCGATGTCTGCTGCAGCTGGTTGTACGCGACACCTGTGCGGATCAGGCTGGTGACGTAGACGGCCGCCGCGGCAGACGCCACCCCCACCGTCGTCGCTGCGCCGCGGAACGTCGCCGCGGCAGTCTTGCCGAGCTTCGACACCTGCGCGTCGGCGTTGGTGAGCTTGTCGTGGAACCGGTCAAGGTCACGATTCGCGGTCGACACACCACCGAGCTGGATGGTCGCGACAAGATCAGCGGCAGAGAACGACACAGGTCACCTCACTTCTGCAGGGCCCTCGCAAGCCGGGTCTCAGGGATGTCGAGGAGCGCGATGATCTGCCACCGAAGCCACCTCCATGGGCGGTCGATGGCGTCGAGGTCGTAGGCGTCGATCCGCGGGAACGTCGCCAGGTCGGCGAGGATGTACCGATCCCAGTTGCCAAACACCGCCCGCCAGACGGTCCGTTCCGGGATGCCGTCCGGTTGCTTCGGGTCCGGCTTCTTGCTCGCCGCCTGGATCAGTTCTTGGAACCAGGCGGGATACTCGTAGCGCTCGTAGCGTCCGGTGCGGGGGTCTCGCTCGCCTCGTCCGAACTGAGCAATGTCTGCAACAGTCCGAAAGCGTGCGAGAGCCCGTTGCGCTCCATCAGCAGTGAGAGCGCTTTTGGGTAGCCACCAAGGCTCTCGTTCAGGAGCATGTTGACGAGGTCGATGCCGCCACCCTGCACGTTCCAGAAGAACGCGGCGTTGACGACGGCCTCCGACTCTTTCCAGCGGAGTTGCTCATCGATGAGCGGCCAGTTCTCTTCGCCGACGGCGAGCTTGCCCATCATCTCGGCCTGATCTTCGGGGAGTTCGGCCTGTCCGAAGGCGATGCCCGCGTGGAGGGCCTGCAGTGCGGCGCCCTGCTTGGCGGGGAGCGGTTTGATCGTGATGCGAGTGAAGTCGTCGTCGGTCTCGTCACCGAGGTCGATGATGAGCTTGCGGCCGCGCTCGTATGCGTTGATGTTCATGGGTGTCTCCTTGGAATCGGTGGGGTGATGTGCGGGGCTGTCGAGCTGTGACAGCCCCGCACGCCTGGGTGCTACGGAGTGAGCACCGGGTTGGCGATCGGGAGGATCGGGCCGGCAGCGGCGAACGAGAACGCATCCCAGCCGGGGCCCTGCGCGCCGTTCTCCGGGCGGGAGTCGCGCGTCACGAGGAACAGGCCCTCGTACGCGTCGGAAGCGCCCAGTGCGTCGTACCAGCGCAGGTACACGAGGTTGTCCTTGCCGGTCTTGTCCGACGCGTTCTTGAGGATCAGCCACTCGGGCTGGAACTCGCCGGCCTCGTCACGGATCTTCAGGATGTTGAACGCGGCGGTCGGCGCCGAACCGACCTTCGCCTGCGCCTGCTGCCCCTTGTTCGCATAGGTGGTGATGTCCTGCAGCTGTGCGGGGAACTGCGGGTTGAACTGGTTGATGTCGGGCACATTGACGTATGCCTTCTCGGCCGGCGCGACGGGAACGGTGGCGACGTCGACGATGTACTCGTACGACTGTGCAACGTCGCCGACAGTGGGCGTCACGGTTGCGTAATCGGTCATGCTGTTTCCTTCCAGGGGGAACGACGAAAGCCCCCACAGGGGTGTGGAGGCTTATGGGGTGGTGCCGCGCCTGGCGGCTATCCCGCGGCGGGGACGTAAGGGAGCGGCGCCAAGCCGGTCAACTGCCAGTTCGAGGTGAACTCGAAGCCCGTGCGGGATTGCCCGAGTGGGCTGAACGACCGGTACTGCCCGTGGACCTTCACGCCGCCGAGATCGAGGCGTTTCCGGTCGATCAGGTCGTGCAGGCTGTCGAACAACTGCAACCCCTCGAACGGGTGACCCTGCAGCCGGTACTTGATCTGCACCATTGCCGATGACAGCCGCCGGTCTGCGGTGGGGGACAAGCCGGTGCCGTCGGGGAGGTACAGCGACACCGCGATGATCTCCGGTGGTTGCTCGGGGAACGAGTGCACGACGATTCCGCGCTCCTCGTCCGTGAAGACGCCGTTCTCGCGGTAGGTGCCGAGGCCAGCGGTGTGTAGAGCGCGGGCGAGTCCCTCAATGACGGCGGGGTGGAATGACATCAGCCCACCTCCCGCCGGATCTCGGTCGCGACGACAGCCATGAGCTTGCTCTCCAGCTCGATCGCAGGGCGTTCGAGGAACTTGGCGCTCGCGCCGGGGTTGTGGTCGGCGCGGAAGTTCATGTGGAGGCCCTCGTGCACGGCGACGCCGTAATTGAAGCCGTCGGGGGAGGTGGCGCTGTACGTGACGGCGGCTTCGAGTTCGGCGGGCGATGCTTCGTGCACTGTGCCGGAACGGGAAAGGTCGCCACTGTCCCAGGGCACCCGCGTCTGAGACTCGGCAAGCAGAGCGCGGGCGGCACGGGTCAGCCCCCGGGCGCCGCCGGTGCGGATTCGACGTATCGCTTCGTCGCCTCGCCAGTTGACCGCCACATCGCACCTCCTATTCCAGCGCGATCTCCACGAACTGCGGGAGGCCGGGCCAGTCGGCGACCGCGACGACCAGTGCCGTCGTCTCGCGTTCGTTCGCGCGGCCACGCCAGATCGTCACGAGCGACCCGACAGGCATCAGGTGTTCGAGGTCGAGCGCGATGCGGGACTGCGACATGAGCTCGCGGCCGTCCGCGGTGCGGATCAGCTTCCGCTTATCATCGATCGCGGCGCGCTTCGGCACCACCTCGACGTCGTCGTGCTGCGGACCGTAGGTGCCCTCGCCGAGCTTCGCGCGGTACGACACGAGCCCGCCGTGAGGCATCATCCGTTTCGGGAGCCGTCTCATCGGTACATCACCGACCAGTCGATGCCGGGGCAGGAGCGCAGGATCTCCTCGACCGCAGGCGCGTCACGTGCGTCCTGCTTCGCCCGGGCGTCGGTGGTTCCACTACCGCCAGGCAACGAGACGCTCAGGATCGACCCGCCACCACTCTGTGCGCCCGCGCCGGTGGCGTCGCCGGTCTCTGCCCAGAACGCCAGCAGTGCGACGGTCGCGTCCTTGATCGCCGCTGCGACGTCGTCGTCCGTCGGCTTCCCCTCGGAGTCGACGGCGAACCGAGCGGTCTTGAGTGACGCACGGATCGCGTATGACGCGGCGCGGAGCGTGAACGCGACGTCATCGAACTCCTCATCGACGGACGCCGGAACGTCGGACGGTTCGGCGTACGGGAACCACACGGTCACTCCTTCTTGCTGCGTCGCGGCTTCTCGACCGGTGCGGGAGCGTCCACCTCAGGGTCGGTCGGCGCGGGAGCCTCCGGCGCGGAATCGGTGATGGTGGCACCGATGAGGGCGAAGTAGTGGCGGACGTTCGTGCCGAGCCTGTCGACGGACGCCGAACCAGCGTTGAACTCGATGCCAGCGAGCAGGTGGCTCGAGGCGAGGTGCTCGGGCAGGGTGATGGTAATCATCTGATGCTCCTTCGGGCAGTGAGGGCGACACACAGCAGCGTGCGCCGCCCTCGGGGGTTACTCGCCCGCGGGCGCGGTGAGCTTGGCCACCTTCGTGGCCTTCGACGCGTTCGAGCGCCACGTGATGCCGCGCTCCTTGCCGAGAGCGTCGAGCGCCTCGTCAGTCCACGTCTCGTCGGGGACGGGGACCTCTTCCGGGGTCTCAGCGGCAGGCGGGAGCACGGGGATTCCGTCCTCACCGGTCGGCGCCGCGCTGCCGTCGGCGTTGATGATCTCGCCGGGGGCGACGTGCTCGCCGTCCTCGACAGGCTCACCGATGATCTCGATGGGCGGGTTGTTCTCGGTGCCAGGGATTGTCTCGATGACGTCGGCGGGGGTGCTGCCTGTGTCACCGACCGCTTCTCGGGCCGCGGCTTCAGCGAGCTCAGCCTCGGTCAGCGGAGTGCCAGCGGGCGGCACGGTCGCGTCGGGGACGGGGACCTCTTCCCAGCGGGCTTGTGCTTCGAGGTCCGGGCGTGGTTCGTCGCTGACGACGATCTGGCCGGAGTTGATGTTCTGGTAGGCGGGTGCCATGGTGCTCTCCTTTGTGTGCGGACGGGCGCCCGAGTGGTCTCGGGCGCCCGTCCTCGTGGTCACGCCGCGTCGGCGCCCTTGATCAGGACAGCGCGATCCGCGTCGAGCGTCTTGACGCCGTACAGGATGTCGAGGGAGAACACGGTGGCCTTGCGGTCCATCGAGTAGTCCCAGGTGACACGGATGGCCAGGCCGTCGCGGGTCTCGACGGCGCCGTTGGCGCCCGGGGGGACGGCCATCGGCGCGGACGCGAACGCGAACGCGGTGCGGTGGAACGCGAGACCGACCTCGGTGGTCGGCTCACCGGTCGCAGGGACACCGGCGGGGCCGGCGATGTTCTGCGTCCAGTACGGGTCGAAGCCCGACAGGCGGCGGCCGATGTACGCCTCGCGCAGCGCCTCGGTGGTGCCCGACTTCTCTGCGTGCTGCAGGTCGTCGCTGTCGAGCCACGATGCGTGCGTGCCAACACCGATCACTGCGCGGCGCTCCGTGGTCGGGACCTTCGCGGCGTTGAGCACGCCGCCGGCGCCGATGAGCACACGCGGGTCGGAGTAGGCGCGGGCACGGAACGGGTCGTTTGCGACGACGGTGCCGACTTCCTGGGTGATGTCGTTGCGGAGGGTGAGGATCTGCTGGTCCACACCGGTCGCGATCGCGAACGCCGCGGGGGTGATCAGACGCTCGTCGAGGTCGTCGATCTCCAGCATGAAGTCCTCGGAGGTGACCTCGAAGTCGACGGTGTCGAACTGGTCGAGCTTGACCGGCACCTTCGACTCGGTCGCGTCCTGGATCTCGATGCCGTTCGCGCGGTTGAACTTCTTCGACTCGAACACGGCAGGCTTGCGGACGTTGACGGTGTCGCCGACACGTGCCGAGGCGAAGTCCGACGTGATGTCGGTGTAGACGAGCTGCTGCATGACCAGCTGCTCACGGAGGGACACGAGCGCCTGACGGGCGATCACATCCGGGGTGACGAAAGTGTTAGCCATGGTGGCCCTTTCTGCCTAGAGGCGGTTCTTGCGGCGCTCGGCGCGGCGCTTCGCCAGACCCTCGAAGGAGGTGTCCGGCTCGGCCGGTGCCGGGTCGCCGGTGGGGATGTTCAGCCCGTTGCTGTTGGAGGTGGCCACCTGGACCTTCCGGTAACGGGCGTTGGTGTCGATCTCCGACTTCACGAGGTCCTCCACCTGGGAGGCGTAGTTGTCGGCGGTCGAGTCGATGGCCGCGAGCTTCTTCTCGAAGTCGCGGGAGTCGAGGAGGGCGTCAGCGTCGCCCTTGTGCTTACCGGCGAAGCGGAGCACGGCATTTTCGGCACGGAGGGCCGTCTGAGCGGCCTGGGCGGTGGTGAGGTTCGAGTCCTTGTCGCGCAGTGCCTCGGTGAGGCTCTCCACGGTCGGGGCCTCGTCATCCTTCACCAGCCCGAGTGCCTTGCCGATGTTCTGCACGAGATTCCGTTGAGCGGTCTCGGCCTCTTCCTTCGCCTTCTTCGCGGCATCACGGTACGAGGCCGCTTCCTTGTTCGCCTTGGTGAGCGACTTGCGCGCCCACTCAGGCAGCTCGTCGATGTTCTCGCCGGCGGGATCGGCATTCGGTTCTGACGGTGCGGCTGGCTCGGCGGCCGGTGCCGGGGGAGTGGGAACGGGCGGTGTCGGCTCGGCGGCGGGCGCGGCGGGGTTGGTGGCGGGTGCTTCATCGGACATGGGTGTCTCCTTCCCGGCGCCTGGCCGGATTTGGTGGACCGCGCCGACATGACGCGGGGTCTGGCCACGCCCGGGCGGACGCGGTAGAATGGCGAGTGAAGGCGGCAGGCAGTTCACTAGGACAGCCGGGCCGCCTTCGTCGTGTCAGTTGCGCTGGATGCGGGTGACGGTCCCGTCGCGGGCGATGTGGATCATCGACTTCCACCAGATGTTGTGCTCGAACCGCCGGCGCATCTCATCGAGCACTGCGGAGTCGTCGAGCGGCGTTCGCGCGGTGTCCAGGACTACGCGGGACGCACCCTGTTCCTTCGCACGGTGCAGCTGGTTGGAGATGGTGCTCGCCCCCGCGCCGCGGGGGCTCTTGAGCTCCCACAGTTGGCTGTCGATGGTCACGTCGATGTTCTTCACCCCGGGCCGGTTGTCGATCTCGCGGAAGCGGACACGCAGCCCGACATCGGCGAGGCGATTCGCGGTCGCGACCTCGTGGTCCTGCAGCGGGAGTCCGGTGGGCACGTGGGGTGCTACTCGGGTGCCCGCTGACACCGGGCGGAGTATCCGCTCAGCGGGGCCCGCGCCGGCGTCCGGCGGGTGGCCGTCGGCGAAGCGGACCTGCGCGCGGTTGTAGCGGCGGCGCTGACCGGTCGCGGCGACGTGCTCGCGTGTCGCCTTCTGGATCGCGAGGATTCGACGTTGCTGCCGGTTTGCCTTCGCGGTGTCGCCGGCGGCCGTCGCGATCTCCAGCTTCCGTTTCGCGTCGCGTTCGCTCACCTCCAGCTCTCGTAGCCGGGTGCGGGCGGCGTGAGCTGCAGGATCATAGCCGGATGCCGAGACGGGGATCTGGAAGCCGGGAAGGTACTCCACGGGCATGCACGCACAGTTCGGGTGCTTGGCGCCGGACGCCCGCCAGTCCTCGAACGTGCCGGCGACGTTGACGGTGATCATGCGATCCTCGAACGCGTGCGGGACGAGCCGAGGGCCGGTCGGGCCGGTGCGGGCGATGATCTTCCCGAACCATGACGCGCAGGGCTCGCACGCGGCGTTCCCACCGAGCACGCTGAACAGGTCGATTCCAACCTGCCCTGCCCGGTACATCTTCGCGTCGTCGTACGCGCGGGACACGGCCGTGCGAGTAGCCATCTCCGTGTACGTGCCGATGCGCCAGTTGCGTCCCGCGATGTCGGTGAAGCCGGTGACGCCGCGCTCAAGGAACTCGTGCAGTGCGGCCTTGCGTGCCAGGTCAGAGGGCATTCCCAAGGGCACCTGGCCGACATGGTTCGCGATGACCTGCTGGTACACGTCGCCGCCGACGACGAACTGGCCCATCGCGTCGCGGGGGTAGCGGAGGATCCTGGCGCGCATGTCGGCGAAGGCGTTGCCGAGGTCGTACGCGACGAGCGCAGCGGCGAGTGCACTCTGGGTGGACACGCCAACCAGCGGCGGAACCGCCGGGAGTTGGACGACGGAAGCCGCGCCCTCCCTGGCCGCGCGGGCGACGATCCCCTCGGCGTACTCGCGGGTGATGCCCTCCGTAAGTGCCGCGGCGACGCCTTCGAGCTCTCGCACGATGCGGAGTCGCTCGGCGAGGTCCGGGTACTCGGGGAGGTCGCGGATCAGGCGGCGGGCGATCGCTGCGAGAAGCCGTGTCTCGGCATCAGCGAACGTGCCCGCCACCTGAGCGGCGATCCGATACACGAGCGACTGGTAGTCGTCATGCTCGGGGGAGAACCCGGCCATGGGTCACCTCCGCTCAGCGGCGGCGTGAGGCCCGCCATCCGTCGATCAGCCCTGTGACCAGCCCCCAGACGAATCCACAGATGGCGGCGAACGCACAGAGCGTCAGCGCTGCAGTCACGGCTCCTCCGGTGTCTCGCCGGCGGCCTCGCGCGCCATCCGGTCACGCATCCGGGCGACATCCTCCGATGACGGGTCGGTCGCGTCGTGCACGGCGCCGACTTTCGTCGGGTCCGCAGAGGCTCCGACACCGAACTCGGCCTTGATCTTGTCGACCTCGGTATTCACGGTCGGGCCGTCCCACTCGGGATGCTGCAACCGCACACGTGTTTCGATCGACGCGGACTGTGACGCGAACAGCATCTGGTTCGTGCGGGACATCGCTTCCTGATCGGCTTGCGCTTCCGCGGGGAACCGGAACTCCGGCTCATCCTTCGGCTTCTCGCCGCCATAGAGCTCTGCGTCCAACTGCAGCCAGGTCAAGAAGAACGGTGCGAGCGTCTTCCAGTAGTTGATCTTCTTGTCACGGGTGCGTTCAGAGAGCCGATCATCGGACTTGATCTCGGTCGCCGTGCGTAGCCCGGCCTCAGAGCCACCGATGCTGCCCGGGGTCCAGCCGGCAGAGCGCATTGCCTGGTCGCGGAGGTCCTTGACCGTGGCGGCATGCTGCTCGACACGGATCTCGAACTGGTGGGCATGGAAGCCGAACTCCTGGCCGCCGGGGCCAGTGAGCGTGGCCATGCCCTCGTACACTTCGCGGTCGTAGTCGAAGCTCGCGCCCGAGCCGAACGATGCACCGGCTTCGAGGTACTGCTTCGCGACGACGATGCGGGCCTTCGCGATGCGGATATCTCGCATCCACGACGACCACACCTCATCGACCGCATCGAACAGCTGCACGATGTCGGTGAAGTCGGAGATGCCGAGGGGTGCGAGGTGCGGTTTCTTGCGGAACAGCTTGTTCGGGCGCATGTTCGGTACGTACGCGGCCGTCAGCCCTTCCACGCCGGTCGCGAGCGCAGATGACTCGTTCGCGAGCAGCGGTGCCAGCCATTTGGTTTCGGGGCGCTCAGTGACCGGGACACGGCGTCCGAGCTTCCCCTTCGTGCCCTCGAACAGGCCATGCTCGATGAGTCCATGGGAGTGGTGCTCCAGGTGGCGCCACACCTTCCCGTCGTCCTCGGCGATCTCCGACCAGAACGTGACCTCGTGGAGCTGCCCGTACCGGAACGTCGGGATTGCGGCGTCCGCGTGCACGGCTTCGGCGCGCACAGCCTTGAGGTTCTCGGTGTCCCAGACGAGTCGCAGGTACGTGCCGCCGAGCGCGGATGCCACCTCACCGGCCTCAAGCAGTAGCGAGTGGAACGCGGGAGTGTTGATGACCTTCTCCGCGCGATCCTGCATCCGGTCGCGGGGAGTGTTGCCGTTCTCAGAGCGCTCACCGGGAAGGACCACACGGGGAGCCTCGGAGAACAGGTAGTCGGCCGAGAGCGTCGCGATGTCCGGCGCGAGCGGGATGTGCAGTCGCGCGCGGCTCTCGCCCTGCCTCGGGGGCTTGCCGAGCCAAGCGCGGGCACCGAACCCGACGAGACCGCCGTTGTACTGGGCGGCGTGGGTGATCGGCTGCGACTGGTACTTCTCGGTCAGTCCCGCGATGTCACCGACATACCAGCCATCGAACACGGCGAGCATGTCGAAGTAGTCCTTGAACTCGGCCGGTGGCCATGTGACGTTCCCGGTGGGCAGCGGCATGATGGGGCTCCCTTCCGGGGATCGTGTGGGGGAGGGGCGCAGGTAGTCCTCAGCGGAGGTTCGGCTTCGTGGGAGCCTTCGCGGGATTCTCGAGCCGCGTTGACGCCCCTCCCTGGTCTGTGGGGTCGATCTCGTCGATCGGTTCGTACGGGTCGCAGTGGAAGATGCTCCCGAACAGTGACGGGACGGGTTCGCCGCATCCGGGGCATTCGAATTGCATCCAGCTCACGGGGTCCACCTCCTCGCCTGGTTGGTGCGCGCGACCCGACTCGCACCGGGTGGCAGTCTGTGCCAGTTCCTGGCGCGCGCAGTGCATCCGTTCTCGTCTTCTCGGGTGGATGCGACCCTCAAACCGGGGAGGAGACAGCCTCTGGACGTTCAGTCGTCGTTCGCGTCGAGCATGGCGTGCTCGATAGTGACCGACAGGAATCGGGCGAGACCGGCAGCGGTCACGACGGCTGTCTGCGGGCCGATCGCGTACGTCTCACCGCTACGGAGAGGGAGCAGATCATCATCCGAGAAATCGATCCGCGATGTTGCGGTGCCGAGCACCCAACCGCTTACGGTTTTCCCCTCGCCGCCGGTCTGCTCCACGAAGTTGTGAATGGCGTCGTCAAGGCGCTGCAGCGGAGTCTGCTTTACGGCTGGGGTCGCCGCCGACGGCCGCTGATACGTCTGCTCGAAGATGTCCGGCTTGCACGGGTAGAACTCGCCCTGCACGCCCCGGATGATCCAGTCGCCGATGTCCGCCCGCATCTGTCCTTCGAGTGTGTGGATGAACAGAGCGACGGGACCGGTTCCGCCGTCGGTGTTGTACGCCGAAGCCTCTCCGCCGTTTGCCCTGATCCAATTGACGATCGCCTGAGAGTCCATATACGCGCCGAGCCACATCGCCTCAATCTCGACCGGCTTCTTGCGGAACCGCTCCGGGGCACTCACGTGTACCTCCGGCGGCCGATCCACGTCAGGTGATGCGTGTGCGGCGAAGAGGCCCAGCAACCCCGGCAACGTCGGGTGGAGAGCGCCACGAGCAGACGGCGGATCATCGTTCGACTCCCTTCAGCGCGACGCACAGCGCCGGATCCTGAGCGAACACGCACCCGACGTCCCCGCCCGTGATGGCAAGGCGGACGCCGACGACGCCGGCGACGAGGGCGAGGATGATCACACCGACGATCACGCGGGCCATCACGTCGACCGATTCGCGCTTGCGGTGCGTGGTCATGCGCTCGGCCCCGTAGCGAAGATCGCACGGTTCGCGCGCATCTGCACGTCCTCCAGCGCGGTCAGCGCGAGGGACTGGTTCCGGGATCGGGGCGTGAGTTCCTCGATCGCGACGGCGAGCTCGACAACGAGGTTGCTGAGCTGTCGGACGGCGTCGCGCTGCTCATCGGTCGGTGGCTGGCCAGTGGAGGCGGTGATGAACCGTGCGCGTGCGCGGTCCTCGGCGGTCGGTTCGGGACGCTTGGACTCTGCCATGATCATCTCCTTTGGTTGTCCCCGGCTCTGCGGGGTGACCCGGCGCCGTGCCGGGAAGCGAGTGGACGATACGCTCGGAGCCATGACCGACGATGAGCGCGATCAGGAACACATGCGGGCAGTGTGGAAGCTCTGGAACATGCCCTTGGCAGATGTCGCGAAGATCGAAGCGGACCCTCAGCATCCGCTGCATGAGGCAGCCGTCATCGCCGGCCAGCGGATGATGTCGCCGTTCACTGCTGCGTTCCAATCACAAAGCGCCGCACTCGGCCAGAAGTACCAGGCCGAGTTCGGCGAGTGGGCACGCAAGGCGCTGGACCCAGTTGCGACAGCATTCAGGGAGTCTGGACAAACGTCGTACGGCTCAGCGCTCGAAAATCTGGTCCGCTCGAACAACCGCGCGGTCTCGCGAGTGATGTTTGACCCTCCGCTGGCTGTTGACGTGCCGCAGACTGGCGTCGAGGTTGATTTCTCAAGTGATGCTCCGCCTGAGATAACCGTTGCGGAGGTGCATGACGCCGCGGAGAGTGTTGTAGCGGCTGGGCTCACCCAACTGTTGCGCATTCAGCAGGATCAGTTGGATCACATGACCAGCGATGCTCGAAGTCGAGAGGACGACGCAGGAAAGGACCGCACGATCCTCGTGTGGGGGCTCATCGTAGGCAGCCTGACCTTGCTTGCGACCGTCGTTCTTGGCATAGCCAACCTCAGCAGCTAGATGGCCGCTACCCTGTGGGCATGGGCCTGTTCAGTAGCAAGCCGCGCGGAATGACGCCGGCAGAAGAAGCCGCGCGGCGTCGTGGCGTGCACATTCCGGACGATGCGGCCGCCAACGCAGCGCAGGCGCAAGCCGCGCATCGTGCGGCGACAGCGGCACCGTCAGCCCCGATCCAGTCCGCGCCGGCGTTCGAGACGAAACGGATCAAGCTGTGGGATTCCGGGTTCCTCGGCACCTCGCACCCCGATCAGAAGGAGCTCGAGCGGTTGCTCGCTGACGGGTGGGAGATCGTGAACAAGGAGCGGTACACGCGACGGCCGTGGTACACGCTCCGCCGCCCCAAGCGCGGCTAGGCGCTACGCTCGGCGGCATGGAGATCGCTGGATTCGTCGTCGCTGTGCTGGCCGTTGCCGCATCGGGGTTCTCACTCTGGTACGCGAGGGCTGCGAACATCACGTCAGACAAAGCGCTCGATCTGCAAGCCGGGATCGATGCACGTGAGCGGGAGTTCCGCGATGTCGTATGGAAGGGCAGTTATGAGACCGCTGAGGACAATAGTGTCGTTTTCGCGCTCACGAATGTCGGCTTGACGCCCGCCAAGCAGGTCACGCTCGTGTTCACCCACAATCAGGAGAGGCGGGCGCATTCTCTTGGTGACATCGCCGTCAACGGGACTGCAACCGCGACCTTCACCACCGAGATGACGGGAGGTCTGGCTGTTGAGTTGATGCTCTTCACTGACCCACCTTTCTTCGTTCACTGGTCGAGCCCCGCTGGACAGGTCGAAGAGTACGAGTACAAAGGGAGGCCACGCCAGCCAGGGATGTGAGAAACCACCTCCCGAGCGCTCCGGTCAGGCCGCGAGTCCCCAGTTCAGCATCGGTCGCCACATCGTCTCGGTCGTCGCGATCACGTACCGGCCGCCGTCCAGTGAGTGGTCGTTGACCTTCACGGGGACGTCCTGGCCATTCAGTGCCGCCTTCGAATCCCACGAGTAGCCCGGCGCCTCGGACGTCCAGCCCGCACACCGATCGGTGACGACCAACTGATCCTCCGCGAGTAGCGACGCGACCGTGCTGATCCCGTACGAGACGTTGTTCAGGCCGCCGGCCGTTGGGATGTCCAGCAGGTTGAGTTCCTTCTGGAAGTGGATCGCGGCGGGGTCAACGATGATGAACTCCGGTCGGAGAGCCGTCTCGTAGGGGAGATGGTCGCGGTGCAGCCAGTCACGGAACAAGCGCGCCTGCTGGGACGGAGACAGCATCGCGGCTTCGTCCTTGCGGGCGTCGTGCCGCCACTCGTCGATCAGCCACAGGCGGGAGCCGTAGCGGCCGTTCTGCTGCTTCTCCTTCGAGACGCCGAGCAGAAGCCCCGTCGACGGGTTGTTGGTGCCGAAGTCGAGGCCGACGCCAAGGAGGCGGTGCATCGACGGGACCGTTGCCCAGGGGCGGATGTGGCGGGACGGATCCCACATGCCGTAGATCGCGCCCTCAGCGGACACCCACTCACCGAGAATCTGCCGGCGGTACCAGAGGCCCGTGTATTGCGACCGCAGCCGTGCTTTCACCGTCTCGGACAGGGACGGGTTGTCGTCCATCATGAAGTGGTAGCGGCGCCAGTCGGGCAGGTGCAGCATCCGGTCGATGAAGTCGGTCTTGAGCCAGTGGGCGGGGGAATCCGGGTTCGTCGTCGCGAACAGCTTCGAATCGTCCAGCGACATGCGGTTGAGGACCTGCTTGAACGCGGTCTCCTCGATGACAGTCGCCTCGTCGACGTAGACGAGCAGGACCGTCATGCCTCGGATCTTGCCCTCAGCGCGAGAGTCATTGATACCGATGACCTGCACCTCGCGGCCGAAGATGTGAGCCGTCGGCGCGTTCTGCCGGTACTTCACCACATGACGGAACGCCCGCAGACCCTCAGAAGTCTCGATCGTCTGGAAGAAGTTGCGGTAGATCGAGCCGAGGTTCTTCCCGACGATGAGCAGCTGTCCGTTAGAGTCGCCCTCGATCTGAGCGACAGCCAACAGGAACGCGAGCACGGAGACGTACGTCTTCCCCGCACGAATCGATCCCTCCCACAGGTTGAACGTAGCCCCGTCCTGCAAGCATGCGTTCAGCGAGCGGACCTGATTACGGCCCAGGCTCGGAAGCTGAATCGTGCTCGGTGCCGGAGGAGTCATCGGTCACCTGCCCGTAGTCATCGCCCCGCAGAGCAGAGGCCATGGTCGTCACGAACCCGGCGACTGCGGCACGGACATCGGCGGCACCGTCTTCGGGTTTCTTCTCGTACAGACCGAGGAGGCGTGCGCGCTGGTCCATGATCTTGAGTGCCCGGTCGACGGAGTAGTTGTCGCCTCCACGTGCGGCCTCGTACAGGCCAGCGAACATGTCGTCCAGGCGGGAGAGTTCGAGTTCGAGGAGCTCGGTCGCGGACTCGCGGGTGATTTCCTTGATCGCCTTCTGGACCTGGGTGTGGGCGGTGCCCTTGTTGGCCCATCCGACCTCGTCCGCGATCTCTTGGTAGCCCCATCCGGCGCGCCGAAGGTCGAGCGCCTGCTTGCGCTTCTCGGCTGCTGTTGCTCGCCGGTCGGTTTCATTCACCATGGGGTTGCCTCTTTCGCTTCACCGCGCCTGGCGGGTCAGTGGGGGATGCTCGACGCCTGGCCGGGCATGGCAGAGCCCCCAGGAGATCGGGTGTCGTCCTGGGGGCTCTGGTGTTGCAGTGCGGGATTAGCTGCCGGAGGATCGGCCTGCTCGGGCGGATGCTGCACGGCGTGTGCCGGTGCGGCGTCCGGAGAAGCCGGTGCCGCTCGCGAGGTTCGCGAAGCCTTCGGCTGCGGCGATGCCACCGCCGATGTACTGCGCAATGGATCGGTTTCGCATGAGGGGTGTCTCCTCGGGTCAGGAGCCGGACGAGCGGCCAGCGGATGCGGATGCGGCGCGTCGGGCCTGGGAGGCGCGGAAGGCGGTGCGGATGCCGCGGGCGATGTTGCGGAAGCGGTCACGCATGGTGTCACCTCCTCACGGTGGATCAGTCGAGGTTGACGCCGAGGCTGTCGGCGACGAAACGACCGTCGAGGTACTTGTCCCCGTGGGCGATGAGTCCGGCGCGTTCGAGGAAGCGCTCTTTCTCCTCGCGGGAGTCGAAGCAGACTGCGAACCAGTACTCGTTGTCGGTCGCGCGCTTGAACCGGTCGGATTCCGCCTTGGCGCGGTTCCGGTACCCATGCTCGAGTGCGGTGAACTCGGCGGCCGCGTCTTCTGCGAGCTTGCCGGTGTACTCGACGGAGGCGAGCGGATCGGGCTCGGGGGTGTACTTGGGTCGGCGCCCGGAGAGTCCGCCGGCGGAGCGGCCGGATCCTGGGCGCTTGCGGGGGCCGGAGAGCCCGGAAGAATCGCGGGTCATCGGTTCGTCTCCATGTTGGCGCGGAAGAGCTCGAGGTCGGCGAGGGGGAACCAGTCGAGGATGCGGGCGAAGTCATCTGGGAACCGCTCGCTGATCGGTTTCAGGAATCGAAGGTCGATGCCGTCGAAGGATCGGCCGAACAGTTCGTAGTCGACGGGGAGGTTGATGTTCGCGGCGGCGATGCGGTCGAGTACTTCGCCCTTGAGCCAGTCTGCGACGGCAGACACCTTGCGGTCCTTCGGTTTCATGATGCCGTGGCGGGTGAAGCTCGCGCGGCGGACGATGCTGTCGGATGCGCGGACGCCATCGGCGATCCAGGTGTCGGGGGCGAGGCCGAGGTCTTCGCGGATGAAGGTCCACATGGTCGCATAGTCGGGGATCGGGAGTCTGGCCGCTTCGATGACCTCGCAGCGCTCTGGTGGCTGGAAGACGAAGTTGTTGAGCCAGCGGTAGAACGACGGGTGCGGGTAGCGGTGGATCGGCTTGCCGAGCGCCTTTTCGAGGTCGGTGAGGCCTTGCTCTACGAAGTCGAGTGTGCGCCCAGGTGTGCGGCCGGGGATGTAGTAGAGGTGCGCGAGGACGGTTTCGATCCCGGCGTCCTGCAGGGCGAGCTCGGTGGCGATCGCATCCTTCCCGCCGGAGAAGGCGACGAGCACCGGTCGACCTTCGGCCTTGAGGTGGTCGCGGATCTCGGCGGAGGTTGGTTGGCCCTTGATGATGGTCGGCATCACGACTCCCACGGGGTGCTGATTGAGCGCGGTCCGGTGAGCTTGACGACTTCACCGCGGGCTGATGCTTGCTCGAGTCGAGCGCGCCGCCAGTCCGCGAGGTCGGTGGACAGGTCCGGGTGGTCGGCGCCGATCATCACGACGCCGGCATAGCTGCTGATGGTGACGATGTCGCCCTTGACCGCGACGACGGTGGAGGGGCGGCCCTGAAAGGTGACGGACTGGCCGGCGGCGAGGGCGGTCATGCGAGCGCCCTCGCGGATTTCAGCATCTGGTCGAGGGCTTCGGCGAGGCGCTCAACCCGGGCGAGTGCATTGAGCGATTCCGGGTCTACATGCTCGGAAGCGATCTCGAAGACGGTCTCGAAGTCGAGGGGGGCATGGTTCTCGATCTCGGCGCTGATGCACTGCGCGAAAGCGGCGGCGATAGTTGCGGAGCTCATGTATAGAGTGTAGCGACGCTATACAGTTGGTGTCAACCGGCGATGTACTCTATACGCATGGCGAAGCTCACCGATCTGAAACAGGTCAACATCGAGACGCTCAACGCGCACCAGGAGAACATTGCGGAGAAAGAAGCCGCGCTCGCCGGAGCGATCCGCGCGCGAGATGAGTTCGTGCGAGGCATGCTCGCCATGAACTACAGCCCTACTGCTATCGCCGACGTCCTGGGCGTGACCAGGGGTCGGGTCCACCAGATCGGCAAGTCCTAACGATCGCGGGTTGCCTGGACACGGTCACGTGCGGCTGCTGGGCCGGATGTCTGGGATGCTGAGGGGGTGATTTGTGCCGCCGCCGCGTTCCCCGTCAGTTTTGGTCCGCATGAGGCCGATTGGTGGATGGTCGCGGTCACGGCTAGCTCCGTGGTCGTTTCGAGCGTTTTGGCTTGGCTGGCGTATCGGAATGGTCGGCGGGCGACTGTTATCGCGAGTGAGGCGGCCGCACGGGATGAGGAGCGCGGGGTTCAGGCATCGATACAGCGCGCGGAGGAAGCGCGGGCCGAGGTTGCCCTGTCGATGCTCAGGGCCCTTGCAGTGATGGAACGATTTGCGAGCAATGAGCCGCACTACGCCGATCTTGAAACGGAGCTGCATCTTCGTCGAGCGGAGGCGCTGGCTCAGATTGACGTCTATTCGACCTCGGAAGCGGACGAAGAGCTTCACGTGTGGTTCGCGGCGCAGATGGCCGAGCTTGAGAAACTCGGCCGGAGAACGCCCGTCACCCTCGCGAAGGTGATCCCCATCGTGGGCTTCGTCCGTCAGGGAATCGTGCTGTGGAATCAGCGCGCGGTGTCAGTCGATTCGCTGGTGATGGGACAGTTGGAGTGATTGAATACCCGGCAACCTTGTGAGGGTGGCGATGGTGTCGGCATCTGGGATGCTGTGACCATGACTGAAGCTGTGCTCATTGCTCTGGTCGCCGGTGGGGCAGGCCTGATCGGAGCCATTGTGGGTGGTGCGACTTCCCTACTAACGACCTATCTGGGCCCGAAGTGGGAACGCACGCGGAGTGAGGCATCCGAGTTTCGAGAACGGCGCCGAGCCGCGATTATTGAGTGGATCGACGCGTCGCAGCGGGTAGCGAACGCTGCGGTGCGCAAGGCAGCAGATACGCCTGAGCGATCAGCCGATTTCAACCTGGCGCTCTCGCAGCTGACTTCCTTGCTCTCGGCGGATGAAGCGCCCGTCGACAACTTCCTGCACGGCGTTGGGTCCTACGCTGGAACGTTCAAGACCAATCGAGGCGCTCGCGCTCTGGTCATCGCGAATGCAGGAAGGATGCTCATCGCGTGGCACCGCGGATCCTTGCCCATGTCAGCGCTGAAACCGTTCAAGCTCATCCACGCCAGCGGCCTGAACAAGAGCTCCGTAACCTTTACGAGCAACTGGGGCGACGCGGTCGATGGTGAAGTGCAAGATGATCCCAACCCAGCCGTCGTTGAGTAGGCGAAGCCCGGTGTTCTCCTGTGAGAGCCGGGGCTTCGTTCTGGGCGGAGTGATCCACCATCTACGTTCTATCGTTGCGTGTTTCGCGAATTAATGCACGTCACCGGGCCGCGACACGAGGACCATTGATCCGGGGGATTTCCTTGCGGGCGGTTTCTTCAAGCCTTCGGATCAGCGCAAGCCATGCATCGGTGAACTCCGAGGCCAGCTTCATCCGTATCGCTTGATCTGGATGCGCACCGGAGAGGTTGGCAGACATGGGGGAAAGCACTTCCTCCCAGAACTTGAGCATTTTATCGTTCATCTCGTCGACGACCTCGGCCAATGAGCCGTCGGCGACGAGGAGCTGCAGGTCCGTCAGCTTGGCGTGCAAGTCATCCCCGAAGCGCTGGAAGTCTTCGCCCGACGTGGAGTTGTCCAGAAGGTCGAGAAGGTTCTTGGAGAACTGCTCTTTCGATTTCGAGAGCGAGAGTCCAGTGGAGAGGCCGGTTGTGGCTCCGCCCCAGCCGCGCGCAGCGATCAAGACGCCGACCACGAGCGTCCGGATTTCTCGTTGCAGCGTCATCGAGCGCTGGTCGAGGTCTCGTTGGCGTGCGCTGCGGTTCGTGAGCCATGCGGCGCCGAGGCCGCTGAGAAGCGTTGCAGCGACACCGACGAGCGCCACGATTCCGGTTTCAGTCATGCGCCGATGCTCCCACACCTCATCGACGTTCAGCCGCCCCGCGGGGCCTCCCGCGCCGCACCGAGGGTTCGATGCGTAGGACGGCCTTGGACATGACCTGTGTCACGCCGTTGGCGTTGGTGCGGGTTGCGAGGCGGCCGGCGTCGATCCACCTGTAGATCTGGGAGACGTGGCGGCCGACGAGGACCGAGGCTTCGCGAATTGTCACCCATTCTTTCGGCTCAGGCATTGGGACTCCCGGCGGTAGCTTGGTGGGCATGGATTCTGTGGAGCAGTTGACGAAGGAACTGCGCTTGAAGGGCGGCGCCCAGCGTGCCATCGAGGACGATGCCGAGGCCGCCGAATGGCGAAAGCGAGCGCGTGCTGCGGCGCGTGCGCTCGGCAGGCCGGTGGAAACGGCGCGATGTGGCCGTGTTACGGTCGCCGCGCTCCGGGACTGGCCGGCGAACGAGCTCGAGGCGGAAGTCCACCAGGCGAAGCTGCGGAACGCGATGGACCGCATGGCTTCGTCGTTCAAGAGCGACGCGTAGCGTGCTCATCGCTCTGCGCTCCCGTCCTCGCGATCTGGACTCGGCTTGAAGATCGCCGGTTCCGGTACGGGGTCGGGCATCGGCGGCTCGGTGTGTGACACCAGTTCCTCCCAGAACCGGGGATCGCGGCCGAACTCGCGTTCGTCCATACAGTCGACGCAGACCTCTATCGTGATCTTCGGGCAGGCCGACCAGTCTTCCGGTTGGCCGTCCTCATCGATGTGCTCGCATTCACCCTCGACACAATCCCAGCCGAGAGCGTCGGTGATCGTGACTCGCTCCTTGTGGTCAGGCATGTTCGCTCCCGTTCTCTGTTGAGGGCTTGTGGCGGGACAGCACGGCGCGGATCTGAGCTCGCCCGAACATGTCCTGTGGGCAGCCGTACATGCCGCGCGGCCACATCGGTTCGATCGCTTCGACCGCCGCGATGATCGAGTCACGCTCGGATTCGGCCTCGGCCTGCTTCCGCTCGGCTTCCTTCACGCGGGCGATCAGGGCGAGCGTGGTGGGCGGATCGAACGCGGCGATGTGTGCACGGTCCTCGTCGGACGCGTCGGTGCCGCTCGCGTCGTGCCCCCACCCGCTGAGCACTTCCTCTGGGTATCCGTCCTCGCCATGGTCGACAGTCACCAACGACTCTTGCCCCAGTGTCCAGGTTTCCTCGACAGGCGGCTCCCACTCCCACGGCCCTGGTGTTGCTGCTCGTGCTACCGCCTCCAGGGCGTCCAAATCCAGATCAGTCATCGGAAACCTCCTCGTGTACCCGCATCCGCTTGAAGTTCCATTCGTCCTTCCGCATGAGATGTGCGGTCGGCTCCTCCACCGTCACCTCGGCGTCATCACCCATGCCCTCGGCTGCGATCACGAGTTTGCGCAGGTCGCCCAGGGTGAAGCCGCGGTAGTTGGTCGATGAGATTGCCGCGCGGCGCACCGTGCTGTCCCAGCGACCTGCTCGGGATTCCTTCTCGTCGCTCATCGTTCAGTCCTCGCTCTCGGGGGTGCCACAGTCAGGAACCGGGAGCCATACGCCAGCCTTGCGGCGGCGGACGCCATAGCTACCGCTGTCGTTTGCGGTCACCCTCTGTGCGTACTCTCGATTCATCCAAGGCGCTCCGACCGAGATGGCCCGACCGCCGCGGGCGTCAAGGATGCCGTACTCCCAATCCGTCTCGTGCTCGGCTTCCCACTCGGCGCGCTTCTCGGCGGTGTGCGCGGCCTCGATTTCTTCGATATGAGCGCGATGCAGGTTGCCCTTCACCCACTCGATGTCGTGCCCGTACTTCGGGTCGTTGATGACCTGCAAGACGTACTCGCTGAGTCTCATCGGTTCTCCTCCTGGTTGGTTGCGAACGCTGCCTTGAGGGCGGCGCGGGCCGCATCGTGGTCGTTCTCGCACTCTCTGTCTCCGGTGTGCCCCATCGCTACGCAGATGGCGACTGCTACCTCATCCACCTGCGCGTCGGTCGGTTCGGCCTGCGGGTAGACAACCTCGACACGGATGCCGCGCTCATTGGCCTGCCCCAGCATCGAGTCGATCAACGCCTGCGTCTTGCCACCCTTTCGCGCCATGAGCTGCACGGTGGGTGGGTCGGCCGGTTCGGCCTGCGTCTCGCGGCCGATCACGCGCACATCGGCGAGGCGGAGCGTGAACTCGGCGGCATCCCAGAACTCGCAGCCCTCCCGTTTGCACGCTTCGCGGCCGAGTAAGAAGCCGGGCTGGTCGTGCCAGCGCCCATGCAAGTCACGGAGCTTGTCGTTCAGCGTCCAGTGATCCGGCCAGTCGAGCTTCTCTGTGCTCGGCTCTGGCACCTCGGGGCGGCGGAAGCCAGCGGCGGCGTGCCATACCGCCGGAAGCACCTTATCCATCGCATCCTCCAGCGCCTCGTGCCAGACGTGCGGATCGTGGCGCATCGCATTGCGGGCATCGATCTTCGCGCCCTCGAAGGCGACCATCTGCGCCTGGTGCTCGTCCTCCCGCTCGTCGTCGGTCGGTGCGGCTTCACGGTGCGCCTGCTCGCGACTCTCAAGTTTCGCGAGTACTTCCGAGTGCGCCTGCTCGAACACGGCAGCGTCTCGTAGTCGACCGGCCGCATCCGCCGGCGTGTGTCCGTCGTACTCCGGTGGCAGGTCGACAGCCGGCACGGTGAACAGGTCCCAATGCTCGGCGCTGTAGTGGTTCGACACCTGCCCGGTCGGAAGCGTCGCGGTGACGATGAACCACCCGCCGCCGAAGCAGAGCTCGCCGCGGGAGTGACGCCACGATTTCACGACAGGGATGCCGGCGGCGAGCCAGCCGTGCGCGGCGTGCGCGTTGTAGAGCATCCGGTACTCGTAGAGCTCATCGAACGTGTGGTGGCCGTCGCTGGTGTTGGTGGGCAAGTGGGATTCGAGGTCATCCGCGATGCGTTCGGCGGCTTCCGGTGAGATCGCAACTCGCTGCTGCTTTTTGCGCGCGGGAGGCCAACCCGCGCAGGTCGTTGATGTCGGTCATGGTCATGCTGCTCGCGTCTCCTTGGTCGGTTCGATGGTGAGGTGGTCGCGGATCTCCCACCCGGCGCGAACGTCAGGTGAGGTCATGAACTGGTCGGCGTCCCATAGCGCTTGGGCGCCGGCGGGACGAGACTTCGCGCCGACGTTGTGGCAGGGGCAACCGCAGTTGAGGTTGGTGCAGTCGGTGTGCAGCTGGTGCTCGCAGGTCGCGGAGCCGGCCCACCGGTCGACATGGGTGGGCACGACGTCGAGCTCGTAGCCGCAGTTTCGGCAGTCGATGACGGTGCCCTTGCGGGACTTGCGGGACACGTGCCCGTACACCGACAAGAACCCGCAGTCGGGGCACCGTTGGGGTGCAACCGGACGTTCCTCCCGGGGCTCGACGGGGAGCGCGTCCCATGCGCGGGCCGCGGCGTGAGAGAACATCACGGCGTCGGCGGCGCCTTGGTGAGTTTGCACCCAGTGGTCGACGGTGCCTCGCCTCGAGGCGAGGTGCCGTTCGCATTCGTCGACGGCGAGGAAGACCAGCGACAGGTTCGCGAAGCCGAGCGCTGAGCCGCCACCGCCTTCAGCGGCGACCGCGCGGCCCTCTGTGGCGTCGAGCTTCGCCTTGAAGTCGGACCACGCGGCGACTGACGCCACGACTCGTTCGTAGCATCCTTTGCAGAGGTGGCCGACGTCGGCGAGACGGGGGAGACAGCCCCTGCAGGTGCCGGGTCGTTCGGCCCAGCCTTCGTGATCCGGGCAGGTCACTCGGTGCTGCCCGAGGACTGTGCAGCGTCGGATGCTGGGCAGTCCGGTTGTGGTTGCGCAGAGGTTCATCGGGGATCTCCGTTCGCGATTTCGAGCAGCACATCTGCGTGGCACGGCTGATCCAGCGGACACCAGCACGCGAGGTTCTTCCCAGCTAGCTCGGTACGGATCTGTTCGATCGTGACCGGCACGAGGTGCGGGTGGTTCATGAGCAGGTCGCGGTAGCGGGCGACCGCGCTTCGACGCGCGCCCTCAAGGTCGGTGTTCTGACCGATGAATCCCACGCCGTCCCGCTCGAGGTCGAACGGCCCACGCTTCCGCACCGGGACGATCCGGACTGGGTTGCCCCACCTCGATGGCCGCGACACCACCACCGTGTTCGGAGGCTTCCGCCAGCCCTTCCGGCGCGACAGTTGCACGCGGTGTGGCATGTTGTCGGTCAGCATGAGCACTCTCCGTTCAGTGCGATCTCCATGAAGCAAGACGGGCAGACTGGGCGGGGCGCAGGTTCGGGCCGCTCGTCAGGGACGCAACCGACGTGCACCAGCTGGCCGTCGACGTACTGCGCCATGTCGCCCTCGTGCACGCGATGGCCACATCCGGCCGCGCACGCGCCGTTGTAGCGGGCGCGGAACGGGTGCGACGGGCGGTCGTCAGAACGGAGTGTCATCGCCGAACCCTCCTGCCGTGCTCCACGCGTCGCTCTGCGCGCTTCCCGGGGTCGCCCACGGCTCATCGGACGCGGCCGATTCCTGTGGCGCGGCCTGACCCTGCTGGCGGGCCTGCGCGCGGGTCACCTGCGCGGTCGCGTACCTGAGCGACGGGCCGATCTCGTCAACCTCCAGCTCGATCGCCGTACGGTTGTTGCCGTCGCGATCCTGGTAGGAACGCTGACGCAGACGGCCCTGAGCGACAACACGCATGCCCTTCGTCAGCGAGCCCGCCACGTGCTCGGCGAAGTCGCGCCAGACCGACGCGCGGAGGAACAGCGCTTCGCCGTCCTTCCACTCGTTGGCCTGACGATCGAACGTACGCGGCGTCGAGGCGATGGTGAAGTTCGCCACCGGCAGGCCGTTCTGCGTGTACCTGAGTTCGGGATCCGCGGTGAGGTTGCCCACCACGGTGATGACGGTTTCGCCGGCCATCAGCGCTCCACCGCCTCAACGATCGTGCCCGCCGGAACGTCGATCTCGATCGCGACGAGCACTTCGTCCCGATCAGGGCGATCGACAAAGCGGATCGGCCATGACGGCCACGTACCGGTGTTCTGGATGCCGAGTTCCCAGTAGTCGCTGACGCCGCCATACTCAGCGGTGACGAGCAGTGCGTCACCGTTCGGCGCGACCACACGGCCTCGCCATCCGTTGTAGGCGCCGAACTCCTCATCGAACTCGCCCTCGACCTCGACAAGGTCGTCGGATGCTCCGTAGATGGTGAGTGTGCTCATGCTGCTGCCTTTCGTTCGTTCGTGTCGTGTGTTTCGCTGTGCTCGGGGAGATCGATGGCGTCGTCGTCGTACGCGAGTGGCGGGAGCCAGCCCATCTGCTTCGCGTGGTTGCGGTTGCGGATGATCCATCCCGCCTCGGCGGGGGTGGTGGCTACAGGGATCCGCATCGACAGCTCGTCATAGACGCGGGCGATCTTCGCCGCCGTGGCCGGTTTCACCCTCGGCCGACGACAGATCAGGGACGACCACGCCGGCGAGTGCCCTGCACTCGCAGAGATCGCTTCGTGTGACCAGCCGAGCGCCTGCAACGCGCGGATCCGGCGGATCGTGCCTGTCGAGTCGATGACCAGTGGGCGGCCCGCCTTGTGCTGTGCTGCGCGCCAGTACTCGTACAGCCGGCCGTACTCGCGGCAGTCGTCGCACTTGCATCCGTGGACGGACCGACAGGTGGCGTTCTGGCCGTGTGCGTGATCGGGCGGGCAGACGGGGTCAGACATGGCGCACCTCCCGCCCCTGAGCACGGTGGATCAGCGCGAGTTGCTGTTCGGTCTCGGCTTCGTATGCCTGATCGCGAAGGGCCTGCGCCGGGATCGGCCGGTAGAGCTCGGACATCGCCCGGCGGACACGCTTCGGGTCGGATTCCAGGTCACTGATGAACGAGTCGAACCACTCGTCGGCAACGGTTGCATGCCATCCTGACGGACGTGCCGAAGATCGGTTATCCACAGGGGTCGGCGCATCAGGAACTGAAAGATGATCTCCGGGGTCTTGTAGGTTCTTACGTTCCGTACGTACCGTACGTACCGTGGCATTCGGCATCGCATCGGTTCCGCATATGCCCGACGCATATGCTCGGGCATTGCTCGACGCATACTCACGCATCGTTTCCCCACCTCGCATTCGCGGCCTTTCGCGCACGTTCTGATCGGGCATTGGCCATCGCCTCGACCGTGTCTCTCGTTGGCTGGTGGGAGTCATACCCACTGACCAGCCAGCCCTTGTCCGTGACCTCGAAGAACCCGCCCTCCACGAGCAAGCGGGCATGTACAGGTGTCCCGTGGATCTGCCTCAGCGCGGCGCGGGAGATCACACCGTCCGTGCCGTGACCGCCGGAGTACTCGATGGCGAACTTCCACACCGCGATCGCTGCGAGTGCGCGTTGCCCGTGCTCCTCAATGAAGTCCAGAACCTTCGGGTTCGCGTGAGTGTCGGTGTCCATCCGCACCCAGGGGAGTCCAGCGGCCATCTAGCTCACCGACCTCAGGTAGAGCGTCCGGGCCCGTCCAGTGCCGTCGGCGACCGCCTTCCAGAGCAGGTAGTCCTTGCCGTAGACGTCGAACATCATGCCCATCGCCTCGACGGCGGTGATCCCCCGACGGGTGTCTCCTTCGAGGACGAACCAGGCGAGCTCAGTCACGAAGTAGACCGGAACCCGGCTGACGTCCTTCACCCAGAGCGGCACCTTGACGCCCCACGCCTGAGCGTGTGCAGCCCACTCGGCATCCGACTCGATGAAGCCGTTGATCAGCGAGTCCAGCCATAGGACGTTCTCGAGGCGGTGCTTATCGGGTCGGCCGCCCATCCCTCCCTGCCGGTGTTGGGGCACGATGCGGTCAGACTCAGTGCCGGTCATCACGCACGTGCGGGCGGTGCTGGCGTCGCGGCGGTCGAGTGCGGCGATGACCTTCTTCGGAGTGCGGTCAGCCACGGTTACCTCCTCGGTGGCAGGCGCACGCGTAGTGGCGTGCGCAGAAGTACGGGGTCTTGCAGCACGACGGCATACAGCGCCCGTGAGGTGCGTCGTGCGGGCGAGTGTCGGGCGTGTAGCGCTGAATCATCACGGGGCCACCTCCCATTGCGTCTTCGGGCGCTCGTTGACGACGACGACCTCCGGATATGCGTAGGCGGCAAAGACTGCTGCGGCTTCCCTCAGGGCGTCTCGCACGGGCTCGGGCAGTTCGTCAAAATCGAACTCCGTAGTTGTCTCGACGAAGCGAATAGCAATGTCCTCGGGGTCGCGGATCATGCCGCCTCCAGCCACTCGAACCCGGCCTGCGCGATCGTCAGATCACCGAGCGCGATCCGGGACAGGATCCCGAGGTAATGCGAGACGTTCGCGGCGACCGCGTTCCCAGCAAGAAGCGTGTTCACGCTGCTGTTGCCGGTGAAGATGTACTCGCGCGGGAACCGCTGAGCGGTTGCGTGCTCACGCCACTGCAACATCCGGAACCGGAAGTCCGACACGTCGACGGCTGCGATCTGCTCAGGCGTGAACGTGGCCTTCGGACGCGGCGCTGGAGTGACCAGCGCATGGTTCCCGCCCGTCGCCGTGATCGCATGCAGCGGTGCCCGGACCGACGTGTTCAGGTGCGACTGGTCGCCCTTCTGGGTGTACTGCCGGGACACGAACGGTTCCGACACGATCGCGTGATGACCACCAGCAGCGGCCATCGTCGCGGTCGGTTCCTGATCGGTCATGTACGGGCGTGCGTTCTTCCGCAGCGTGACGCCCATTGGCGGGGTCACCAGGTTGTGATGCCCGCCGCCAGCGGTGATCGTCCCCAGCGGGACCGTGGCGGGGTCACTGTTGCGGTACTCGGAGCCCTTCACCTCCCCGTACTGGTGGGAAATGAACGGCGTGACGATCGCCTCACCGAGCTTCGTGGATCGGGTCGGTAGCGGCGCGGTCGCGGGATCGAACGTGCGGCCGTCGTCGCCGCCGTGGTTGAGCGTCGTGATGTGGGGCGTCGCGACGGCATCGCCCGGGCCGGAGGTGCGCGACATCAGCGGATCAGAGGCGGGCCAGACCCGGTGATACGCGTTCGGGTCGCCATAGTGCCGGTGCCCCGGGCGGGCGGCGTCCCAGGTGTGCCCGGAGTGCGCCACCACCTCGGTCAAGCCAGGGAACATCAGCGAGCCGACCTGGATGCGGCGGATCGTCGCTGGGGACAGGTGGCCCTTGACGGTCACCTTCTTGCCGTCGACGGTCGTCTTGAACGTGCGCAGAGGCCGATCGCCGATTCGCCCACCAAGGTCGGAGAGGTCGAGCGCATCAAGCGCCGGCATCACATACGGCTCCACCTGAGGATGCCCGAGGACCGGGCACACGTAGACGTACTGCGACCTGTACTTGCCAATGCGGCGGCCAGGCTTCTTCCACGACTGGATCAGTCGCACGTCCGCGTCACATTCCGAGCAGTGCCCGTACGGTCGCGGCGCGACGTCGGGGAACGGCAGCCCCTTGAGATAAAAGACGAAGTAGATCCGATCTCGCCACTGCGGGGCAGGAGCGTTCGTCTCCGACCAGATGTGCGCTGCCGACACCGACAGGATCTGGTGGTCGTAGCCGAGCGCTTCGAAACCTGCGAGCCAGACCTCGAACATCTCCCAGCCGGCGACCTCGACAACGTTCTCCACGATCACGATCGGGTAGCGCTTCGCCTCCGCGGTCGCCAGGACGGTCATCATCGTGGCGCGGGAGCGCTCGCCAGCAGCATTCGGCACGTACTCGTCGAACATGTCGAGCATGTCCCGGTGACGGTGGTTCTTCCGGCCGCCGGCGGGTGAATGCCAGGTGCACTCGGGCGATGCCTGATAGATGTGTGCGCGGGGCCGCAGTCGCGGGTCCTGCACGAGCAGGTCGGTCAACAAGTGATCGGTGTCGGCGTGGTTCGCGGCGTGCGTCTCGATCGCCTTGTCGAAGTGGTTCGCGGCCTGAGCGACCGTGATCCCCGCTTCCACGAGCCCCTGGGACTCGCCCCCGGCGCCGCAATAGTCCACGACGGCGGTCACTTCGGATGCGTCAGCAAGACGCCCCATCATCGGCACTGCAAGCATCAGGCAGCGCTCCCTTCGATGTCGAGGAGGTCGAACAGCGTGGGTGCGTTCGCCTCGTTGTCGTGGCGGGTGAGGTAGACGACCGAGTCGGCCGTGCTCACCGGGTTGAGTTCGGATCCGAATCCGCGGCGGCCCTGGCGGACTGCTTCGAGGACGGTGGAGCCGAGGCCGCTGAACGGGTCGCCGACGAGCTCTCCGGGGTTGGAGTACATCGTGATGAGGCGGCGGGGAATGTCGAGCGGGAACGGGCAGATGTGCGCTTCGACCTCGCGCTTGCGCTGCTCGCTGTTGAGCGTGTCGATGCGCAGCACGTCCGTCCACACATCGGCGCGCCAAGAGCCAGGCACGAGCGATGCGAACGTGCCCGGTAGCGCGTTGCGCGCGGCGAGTCGGTCAGCGAGCGCGACGTGCGCGTCGTAGTCGTACACGGTGCGCTCGGACTGCGCGGTGAACAGCTTCGCCCGCACACCCACTTC
This sequence comes from Microbacterium esteraromaticum, assembly GCF_028747645.1. Lineage (NCBI taxonomy): Bacteria > Bacillati > Actinomycetota > Actinomycetes > Micrococcales > Microbacteriaceae > Microbacterium > Microbacterium esteraromaticum. The sequence goes on along the minus strand of NZ_CP118100.1, from coordinate 2,149,330 downwards.
CAGCTGGGCGAGCTCGTCGACGCTCAGCAGCCGGTCGCCGCCGGTGCGCCACTCCGCGGCGGCGTCGATCTGCCACCGGCCCACGGAGTAGTCGGCCTTGTCCTTCGTCACGGGCAGGTCGGCGTACCCGCGGGTGCGGTTGCTCTGCGGCTTGTGGAACAGCAGCACGTACTCCGGGGAGCCGACGCCCATCTTCGAGTGGTCCTTCGCCATCTCCGAGTACGACAACCGGTAGGTCTGGTTGTTCTCGCGGACGACGTCGGTGGTGACGGTGATCATCCCGAAGTAGTCGAAGCCGTGGCCGGTGTAGTGCGCGATCGCTTCGGCGTGCATCGTGTCGAACGTGTAGACGCCCTTCCCGGTGACCGACCCGTACAGGGGGAAGTCCTTGACATGGATCGCGAGGATCCGGCCCGGCATCAGCGCCCGGAACAGCGACGGGGTCAGGTAGTCCATCTGCCACCAGAACTGGGCGTTGTCGTCGACGTGGCCGAAGTCGGCGTAGTTCGCCGAGTACTCGTACTTCCCGCCGAACGGGATCGACGTGACGATCAGGCCCATCGACTCGGCGGCGACGTGATCGCGCCACTCGATCACGGAGTCGTTGAGGACGATCTGCCAGTCCTGTCCCTGCCATGTCTCCCGGTCGATGCCCATCGCGCGAGCGAGCTCGGCGGACACGGCCGTCGCATTCAGACCGAATTCGCGGAGGATGTCGCTCATCGTGTCGGTGAGCGCATCATCCTCCTGCCACTTCGTCAGCAGGTTGTCGCGGACGTCCGTCTCGGACTCGCCGTACAGCAGGTGCACGGTGCAGGCGTTGGTCTGCCCGAACCGGTGGATGCGATGGATCGCCTGGACGGTCTGCTCGTACTTGTGGGTGACGCCGACGAACACGGCCGTCGAGCACTGCTGCAGGTTCAGGCCACGACCGAGCATCATCGGCTTCCCGATCAGCGCGTACGTCTCACCGGCCAGCCACGCGCGCAGCTGCTCCTCGACCTCTTCATCGGACTGCGCACCACGGATCGAAGAGAACGACAACCCGAGATCGTGCAGGCCCGCCTCGAGTGCGTCCTGCTCGTCGTTCAGGTCGCACCAAAGGATGATCTGCCCGCGCTCGTCGGGGTCAGCCCAGTGCGCAGCAATGATCCGCATTGCCTTCGCCACGCGCGCGGCGAGCGTGTGCCGCTTCTCGCGCGCGGACTCCACGGCCGACTTCGCCCCGGCGCGGACGAGGATGCCCTGCCCGTCCCTCTCGACCTGGTCGGACAGCAACTCGACCTCGACCTCTTCCCACACCACGTCCAACGGCGGGAGGTCGTACCCGTCATCGGAGTAGCCGAGATCAGAGGGCCGCTGAATGAAGCACGCCCACGTGTTCAGCCACAGCATGAACTCCCGGCGCTTGTGCGGGTGGATCCTGAGGTTCCCCGCCTTCGAGGAATCCCGCTTGAAGAACCGGGTCAGGGCCTGACCGGTGTCCATGATCCCGAGGAACCCGGCGTAGTGGATCAGCTCCTTGTGGCGGTTCGGCGCCGGCGTGGCCGTCGCGACGAACCGGTACGGCACCGCGTCGAACAACGGCAGGAACCGCTGGTACGTCTCCGAACCGAACGAGCGCAACACGGCCGCCTCGTCGAGCGATGCCGCGATGAACATCGACAGGTCGAGCTTCCCGTCGCGCACCGACTCGTAGTTCGTGACATACAGGCCCGACCATGCCAGGTCAACGTCGGCGGTCGACCGGACGAACCGTACCTCCGTGTCGAGCAAGTCGCGGCCGTCGGCGATGATGTCGAAGCGCACACCGAGAGGCGCGACGATCAGGCCGCGGCGCGTCTCGACACCGAACGCGTCACGAGTGCCGCCGAGCGCGGGCCCGTGCTGCACGATCAGCCGCAGGATCTCCAGCTGCATGACCGACTTGCCCAGCCCGTAGCGGGCGAAGATCGCACGGCGACCGCCCTTGACCGCCCACTTCACGATGTCCGCCTGGTGCGGCTTGAACTGCTCGTGGCCGGGGCGCATGATCGGCGACAGCCACTCGTCACGCACGTCGAACCCGAAGGAACGGTCGAACGCCACCTTCTCACGCAGGAACTCGTCGTAGGTGAGCGTGCCGTCGTTGCCGGTGTTCAGGGTCAGGAGCCTTCTCATGCCATCACCCCCGATAGAGTGCGGGCATGACTGAATTCATTCGCAGCGACGCCCTCAGTGCGCTTGGTCTTGAAGAGGAGCGGCCGCTTCCGATTACGCGGAGCTTCATCGAGGTCGCCAATGACGCCGTCCGACGCAACCCGCAAGACAACGTCGCCAATGCGGTTGCAGAGGGTGCAATCGTGGCGATCGCCTCGCTCGAGATGAAGTTGGGCAAGCTCATGGATGCAATCGGAGCGCGCGAAATCACCCTGAGTCCTGGAGTCAATGAGACTCAGGACTGACGTTCTCATGCGGCCGCGTCCGTATCGATCGAGCCGAGGAGCACGCACAGGCGCTCCAGGCCGCGGACAGTTACGCGCGCCTCGGGGACGTCCAGGGCGAGTCAGCCCGTCTTGACCCGCGGTGAAGTCGTACTCGACCATGGACTTGAACCACGTCGTGCAGTCCCGACCGAGGCTCGGGAAGGCATGTAGGTCGCGACCGCTGACGGTCTGGCGCCCGTCGTGCTCGTGAGTCGGGTTGAGTTGGTTCACAGCGTGCCTCCCTTGAGGAGGAGGGCGAACGTCGCGGCCGTCATGGTGACGTACTGCTCGGCCGGGTCGGCGGTGCCGCGGCGCTTGTGCATGACGACGCCGATGCGGGCGCCGTCGTTGAGCCGCTCGGCTTCGGCTTCACGCAGCCACGCGGGCAGCGAGAGCGTGGCGGTGTCCTTGCACTCGATGACGACGCGGGCGCCGTTGACCGTGCGGACGCCGGCAATGTCGCCCTTGTCGGCCGCGCCGGTCTTCACGCGCCGGTCGATGCGGTCGTCGTTGAGCACGTCAGCGAGGTAGTCGGCCTGGCGTCGTTCGAACGCGGTGCCAGCCTTCTTCGCGCTGGCGCGGTTTCGGCGGGGCTTGGGATCGGGGATGATGGGTACGCTCACGCTGAGTCTCCTGGTACGGATGCGAAGTGATGGGTGGGGAACCCGGCCGACTGCTACTCGGCCGGGTTCCCGTTCTGTTGGGCGCTGCACCTGCTACGTGCAGCGACCGGGCTTACGGCTTGCCGTAGAACAGCGGAGTGTCCGCGATGCCCTGGAAGCCGGGGAGAGTGTCCGAGTCCTCACGGCCGTTAACGACATCGGTGACGACATCCGCGAACGCGGCGTCGAGGATGTTCTCGGGTCGTTCGAGGATGAACCCGAGACGGAGGCCACTCGCGGTGATCCGGTATCGGAAGTTCGCCCAGATGGAGTAGATCGGGCCGCCGACGTACGGCCGGAGTGCGAGCTGGATCTTCTTGGGAATCTCCAGTTCGCCCTTCTGGCCAGCCTTCGCCTTGACCGTCTCCTCGAATTGAAGCTTGACCTCGCCGGAGTCGGTGCGGATGCCGGACTTGAAGTCGACGCCCTTCTTCGCTTCGAACGTCGTGGCGATGTCGATCATGCGGGCGGGGTCGGGGTCGATGACCTCGGAGTAGCGGTTCTCCAGGAACTCCGCGAACTCGTCCTGATCGAACCAGTTCCCGTCGGCTCGGGACCATGCCAGCCACGGCTTCGAATGCTCCAGCGAGAGCGTCAGGCGGTGCTTCTGCCAGCCACCGTCCCGGTTGGTGCCTTCGTGGGAGTCGATGACGGCGACGATGCTCGCACTGTTCGTGTGGGCGAATACCTCCGTGCCATCCGTCTTGTGGCGGTTCACGTAGGACGCGAACGACGCCGCATCGGTGACCACACGGTTCGCGGTGATGCGCCGCGGGGTGTCCGCCCACTCGTCAGTGTCTACGATCTCCAGCGATCCGTCGCCGTCCGGTACGAGGTAGATCTCGCCCGCATGGATCGGCTCGTGCGCTTCACCGTCTGCCTGGCGCTGCAGGTTCGCGACGACGGCCGCCTCGGTCTTGGTGTCCTCGATGGTGGTCATGCCTCAGGGGCCTCCTTGATCTCGCCGGTGCGTGGGTTGACGTTCGCGCCGGCGTCGCGAATGTCCTCATCGGTGAACAGCGGCGACGACGTCGGATCGCTTCGAGACAGGCCGTTGCTGTCGGTCACGAATGCCGTGGTGCCCTCACGCGTGCGCTCCGGCAGCCGCAGCTTCAGCGCGTCGTTGATGATGACCAGACGGTCGCCACCGTTGACAGGCTTCACTTCGAAGACGACGCTGAGCGTGCCCTTCTTGCCGGTCGCCTTCACCTCCTCGATGAGCTTCGAGAGGTTCTCAGCGAGCTCCACGTCGGTCGACGGCCGGATGCTCGCAAGCATCGCCGCGAACGATCCCGGCTCCTTCTTCTTCTCTTCCACCATGTGTCCTTTCTTGAGGTGGTTCATGCGATCCGTGTCGCGTGGTGCTGGGCTTCGTCCCAGGTGGCGAACCAGCCGATCGTGCCGGCGGTGATCACCATCCATGGGCGGTCGAAGCCCAGCCACCACGGCAGCCGAACCACAGCCGTCTTCATCGGGTGCTCCCGAAGAATCCGGCGGTGATGCGCTTTCCGATGTTCATTAGCGCGAACGACCGGTTCTGGACCGACTTCTGACGCTCCTCGGCGTAGCGGAGCATCTCCTTCTTGAGGTTCAGCTGATGCAGCTCGTCTTTCGTCTTCGCGTGCGCGTACTGGCGGGCCATCTGCGTACCCGACTTCTCGTGCATGATCATGTAGTCCGCGAACGCTGCGAGGTACGTCTCTTCGGCGCGGTCCCGGTCCTCGACGAGGACGATGATCACCTGAGCGATGTGCTCGATCGCGTCAGCGACCTCGATGATCATCCGGTCGATCTCGCCCGGTCCGATCGGCATGCCGTAGATTCCCGACGGGATTGCCAGCATCTCGGTCACCGCCTGCTCGGCGGGGGAGACTCGCATCTCGCCCGTACGGCCGTCAACGATCTCGGTCACAGTCCCAGCCCCTCCCTAACGTCCTCACGCAGAGCACCGGGGTGGTGCCGTGGCGGGGTCTGGTGCTCGCTCAGGGCGATGAGATTCGCGATGCGCTGCTGCTCAACGAGCGCGAGCGTCGCGTGCACCTGAGCCTCGAGAGCGAGCGTGATCTGGTTCGTCTGCTCATCGACGCCCTTGATCAGCCCAAGCGATCGCCGCGCCTCGGCGGCGGGGTCGATGCGATCAGACATCGCGCACCTCCCACTTCGCCATGAGGCGGTATCCCGTCGGGTACGGGTCACGTTGGCTACCGCCCATGAAGGTGGAGACTGTCACACGAGCGTCATCGGGCACGGTCGAGAGAAAGCCCTTGAGGTCAGCCGGCGTGAACGGGACCGATAGTTCCACGTCTGCGCTCATGATGAGGTCAGCCACGATCCATCTCCTCGGTTTCGAGCTCCGCACGGGACGGCGACTCGGACAGCACGATCACGTCAGGCTCGACCGTGATCGTGAAGCCGTAGGCGTAGTAGAACGGGTTCCCGCACGACCAGCCGACGGACATCTCCAGCACGTCGCCCATGTCGGCGTAGATGTGCCAGGTTGTGAAGCCGTCCGTCGTGCCGACACCGGTGATGACATGCTCGATGCGATCCGCATGCAGCAGGAAGTCGTTTACTTCGGTGTATGCGCAGCAGTCGCCACCGTCGCTTAGGCGGACACGCTTGGCGTTGTCCAGAGTGATTAGGATGCCGCGCCCAGTCTGCTCGGCGGTGATGATCCTGTGACCGACCACTTCCCTTGAGAACTCGGCGAGGTTGTCGGGCATGGTGCCGTCGTCCTCGTACTTGTCCAGCGTCTCGGCGGGATACATGGTGCTCACGACTGCACCTCCCCGGCGTCCACCGCGGCATCAAACTCCGCCGATGCTGCGGCTTCGTAGTCCTCCTCGGTCAAGCCCTCCGAGGGCGAGGGGGAAGGGGCGCTGGGGGACGCGTCCTCACCCCCGGAGGGAGTCTCATCGTCATCGGTCACGACTTCGGCATCGACGATCTCGGCTTCGCGCTTCAGCACACCGAGGCGGGCGAGGTACGGAGCGCGCATCTTCAACCGGATCTGGTCCGGCTCCGACTTCAACGCTTCACCGACCGATTCCAGATCCCCGACGGTCGCCGCGTTCTCGAACTCGGCCTTCCAGTCCTTCGACGGTTCCGGCTCGGGATCGGCGACAGGGATGCTCCCGCCGTCCGTTATCTCCTCCGTCGAGTACAGCCCGAACAGCACATCCGCGAATCCTTCGCGGCCCACCTCGGAGATCGCACGCCACACCGGCATCAGTTCTGCGTACGCCTCCCACGGCTTCGCGACATCACCGTTCTTGTTGCGCGCGCGGACCTCCCAGACGCCCTGCGCGTTCGGCTTGTACGACTGCACCAGCTGCGCACGCACCGCACGAGGGATGTCCCAGACGGAAGTGAAGACGGACCCGTCATCGGACCGGGTGCCGGTCACAGTGACCTTGTAGTCGCCGGTGGGGATCGATCCGGACTTCGCGACTTCGAGCTTGTGTCCGGCCTTGCGGATCAGCGCTCCCATCAGGCGAGCCGACAGCGTCGCACGACCCTCAACGACGTCGATGGACTGCAGCGCGGCGGCCGGCATGAGGCCGAGCATCGCGCCGGTCTCCATCACGAGGAGTACCTTGCCGGGAGACGGCGCCGCGGGAACCATCTGCCCGTTCACGTTCGTGGCCTGATTCCAGAGGCCCTTCGGGATCAGATCTCCGGCGGCCGCGAGTGTGGAAGCGTACTGCTGACGCTCGGTCAGGGACGCGGAATCGTACGGGGTGACTGCAGTGCTCATCAGAACGGAACCTTCTCGGTGAGGGCCGCGTCGTAGGCGGCGAGAACGAGGGGCGCGATGCACAGGGTGAGTTCCATCGCGGCGACAATGCGGGGGTCATCGCGGGTGAAGGTGAGTTCTTGCGGGTCGCGGCGCAGGCGCCAGCCGCCCGGTTCGGTCTCGTCTGGGACGACCTCACCCCAGACCCACTTCGCGTACTCGGCTTCGGGGATGCAGATCAACTGCCAGGCAAGCTGACGGACCTCGCGAGGTGTCGGGCCGGTGATGACCTGCTTGTGCTTCAGCTTCGTCTCGCAGATCCCGAACCAGTCCCCGGCAATGGCGCCGTCGACGGTCGCCGCGAACCTGTCATTCTCAGGCGAGTGGATCAGTAGACGGTTCGGCTCGGCACCAGCGAAAGCCAGCAGAAGCGGTTCCCACTCGTTGCCGCGCTCCGTCGTCCGGTTCCCCTGGAACGACTTCGGCGCAAGCATCGATGCCACGTACTTGCTCACCGATTCCGGCTTCGCGAACGACGACGCCAGGTAGGAACCGATGATCCGCTTGTGCGCGTCATCCCAGGACGACTGGTCGTCCAAATCCGCGAGAGTGCGGCCGAGTTCCGCCAGGGCGCTCACGAGCGCACCTCATCATCCACACGCGCCTGAATCCGCATGCCCGGTGCCTCCACATGCCGGTGCATCCAGTCCGGATCGCCACTGAACCGCTTCGGCAGCGTCGGCAGGAAGGTGCGACGAGTGGCCGCCGCCGCGAGCCCGTGCATGAAGCAACCGTCGCGGTCCGCGTGGAGCATCGCGCCCTCAGCGATCTGCAGCATCTGAACGGCGGTTGCGATCTCCCGCAGGGTCGGCTTTGGGCGCCGCGAGCGACGGGTGCCGACGATGACCATGATCTTCATCGCTGGTCACCTGCCGAGTCCGCCAGCTGGCCGTCGCGCACAGTGAACCCGATGCGGCGGGACTCATCCCTGTCGCGCTCAACGAGCACGGTGTACCCGCGGTCATCAGCGAGGTCTGCGATCGCCTGCAGGGAGTCGGAGTCGAGCAGGTCGCCGTCCTTGACGATGACGAGCTTCAGCTTCGGTTCGCCGGCAGTTGCGATCGCGAACGCGATGCGGCGACGCATCGCGCTGTTCACCTGCGAGAACGGCACACCATTGAAGGTCACGCCAGTGTCATCAACCGAGAGCCCGCCGATAGGGAACACTGCCTGTGCGAGTCCCTCCCGCTTGGTCGCGTCGATCTTGTCCAGGTCTCGCTGAGCGGCGCCTTGGGCGGCCTCGGCATCTGCGTGCTCGGCGGCGACCTTTGCGTACTCCATACGCGCGCGAGCGAGTCGGTTCACCTCGTCCAGATCGCGGAGCTTCTGCTGGATCGGCTCAAGGCCGATCGTCGGTGGCAGCGCCACGAGCGCATCACGCGCCGCCTCCTGCTCCTGCCCGACGATCTCCCGCTCAGCGGTCAGCGCTTCGATCTGGCGGGTGAGTTCGTCGTAGCGGGCGGCGCGGGCGTCGTAGCGGGCGCTGATAGCATCGCGGGTCCGGTTCTGCGCCTGAGCGTCCTCAAGCTCCGCGAGCACCTCGGCAGAAGAGATCTCAGCATCCGGCGCGTCCAGCGGATTCGCCATCGAGGAGAGCGCTCCGCGCAGGCGCTTCACCTCGCGACCAGCCTCAAGGCGCCGCTGCTCGGCAGCCGCCTTCTGCCGTCCGATGGCATCGAGATCGAACGGCAGATCAACCTTCTCGAGGAGAGCTTCGCGCTGCTTCTTCTCATCGAGGTTCAGGAACGCGACTGGATCGAAGATCGCGCCACCAAGCAGGTCGGCGACCATGTCGGACGGCTTGGAGTACTTCGCACCGTCCAGAGCCTCGACGGTCAAGGTGCCAGGGGTGCCGTCCTTCTTCCACACGCGGCGGATCCGCAGGCTGAGGTCGCGGTCGACATACTCCGCCGACGCCTCGGCCGCCCCTTCGCGGATCGGCTTCGGAGTGAGTTTGGTGCCCTTCGGGTCGAACAGCTCGGCGATCGCGTCGATGAACGACGACTTCCCCGCACCGTTGCCGCCAGCGATCACAACCAGGCGGCCGTTCGGGGAGAGCTCGATGTTCCGCACGCCCTTGTAGTCACTGACAGAGAAGGTCTGAGCGCTCATGCCGACACCGCCTCGTACTTGGCGTGAAGATCAGCGACTCGAATGGACGCCGTCTTGCCCTTCCGGTGCGGGTGCGCGTCGTTCTTGACGATGCGGTACCCGATCGGCGAAGAGAGCGTCGGGGCGGCGATGATCTCAATCACGCGCTTCTGGAGCTTCCCCTTGGGCGTGACGAACGACTGCTTCCAACGGGAGCCAACGGTGGGCTTGCGTTCGGTGATGGGGGTGGTCATGGCTTGGCCTTTCGAGAATCGGTGGAGGTCTGGTCGAACGCGCCGAGCGACCAGCAGTAGGTGACGAAGAACAGGAAGAACAGGGCGGCGAGGATCGCCGACCACACCCCGCGGGGGACGAACCACAGGCACACGAGACACTCGGCGGCGAGCAAGAACGCGACCCAGCGGATGACGGCCATCAGGCGGCCTCAGGGTCACGGGCGCACTCGTGATCGCGACCGCACTCCGGGCAGTGCGCTCGCACGACGCTGTAGGAGTACGAGACAGCCGGTGCATCGCCGACGTACGCGCACGGGCACTCAATGTCGATGTAGCTGTCGCCCGCTCCGATGCACGCATCACAGTTGACCGCGTGTGGGAGGTCGATGATCTCGGGCATCGCCGCTGGCCATGAGGTGTTGCCAGAGACGACGACGAGGGGAAGGCTGGTCAACAGATCGCCGTCGACGCTGACGTGCTGCACAGCGGCGAGCGGGACGTACGGAGCCGGCTCGACGGGTTCAAGCTCGAACACTTGCCCGCCGATCGCGTCAGCGAACTCGGCGGCTTCGCCCATGTCGTCGGTCAACCGTCGCTTACCCGCGAGGTTCGCTGCTCCCTTCTCTACGACGAGGAGGGTAGGGTTTTCGGTGATGGACATCTTCGCTGTCCTTCCTTTCTTGGATTCGGTCCCTGTTCCCGCAGGGGCCGTTTCTGTTTCTCAGGCCGCGGAGTCGACCGGCGGCTCGGCCGCATACTCGATTGCCTTGGCGACGAGGAACTCCGCCAGGTCGATCAAGCACTCTTCCCGGGTGGGCATCACGCCGCCCTCTCGGGCACGTGATGCTGGTCGGGCAAGGAACGACGCGCCGACTCGGCGATCGCCTCCGCGATCGCCGCGGCGACGTTCGCGACCCAGGACGGTGCCGGGTACGCCTTTCCGTTCTCAACGCGGGAGAGGTAGGACTCGGAGACGCCGGCCCGCCCTGCGACTTCCCGGGCGGTGAGGCCAGCGTCTTCTCGCAAGACCCGAAGGGCTGGACCTGTGCTGCTGCTCATGGGAAAGACATTAGCGACTCTTTCCGGTGAGGGCAAGCGCCTGGCGGAAGAAAGTGCGTATGTACTTCCGGATATTGGACGCAAAGCGGAAAGAGTTGTATAGTGTGGCGCATGGCTATCGACAAGGACCGGAAAGAGCTTCCGCTCACTCGACTTGGTATCGAGCGCGCGACACAGCAAGAGCGGTTGCTGTACGGAGCGACGGTTGAGCAGTTGCGCAAGGCAAAGCGCCTCACTCAGACTCAGCTTGAGGAGATGTCCGGTGTGACCTCACGCACAATCCGCAACATCGAAAGCGGTGCGAAAGCTGGACAAGCGGACAAACTGATCCGACTGTTCATCGCGCTCGATGTCGACCTCGACGGCGAGCAGCGCGCCGAGGTTGAGCAGTACCTGGCGATCCTCGCGCCGCTAATCCGATCGATACACCCCGACCACCGGCTCGCTGCAGTCAACGCCTTGATCCCAGATCTCACCGACGCTGTACGCCGGCATCCAGCCCCTTCGAAGTCCGAGCCCGCTTCGCTGGACGCGCACCGAGCTTCTCGTGTCCGAGGTCGTCGCCAAGATGATCTCTCGTCGGTACGTCTCGATGCGGAAGTGCTCGCAGCATCGACCGACGACACTGCAATCGACCCGGAACGAGGAGGATAGGCGATGAGCCTTGCTGTGGAGAGTTGGGACTCTGGAGCAACCACCGGCTACATGTTCGGAGTCTCTGACTTCTACGACAGCCCATGTGCGAGTGACTACGATCCTTGGGCACATGCGGAGATGCTCGATCTCCCCGTCGTGTTCCGCGACGATCTGCCAAGCACCGAGATGGTCGCCGCGTACTCGCACCCACATCGCGCGGTCTTCATGCGGACCAACCTCCACGGCGACGTTGAACGATGCGCGCTGGCGCACGAGATCGTCCATTTCGAGTATGGCGACGTGGGCACCTCCGACGCTCAGGAAGAACGCGCAAACCGCATCGCCGCCCGACGCCTGATTCGCCCCTGGCGGCTCAGAGAACTCGGCCCGATCACCGACGACCCTGCAGTCGTCGCGCTCGAACTCAACGTGACCGAGCGCATCATGCGCACCTACATGCGGATGCTACGGCTCGGGCACATCCGACACACGTAGCCACAGGGAAGGGGAGAGACGATGCAGGACAGCATCGGCAGCACACGAACATCGCGGTCAGCTACTCGCAGGCGATCATGACCCACGCGCTCAACAGACCGCTACCGCTGCCCGCGAAGAGCCGTCGCGCAGTCGCGATGATCCGCGTGTCCAAGGAACGCGACGGCATGACTTCCCCCGACGTCCAGCGGCACGCAATCCAACAACACGCAGACGCCAACAACATCCACATCATCGACTGGGTCGAAGGGATCGATGAGTCGGGATCAGATCGGAAGTCCGCTTGGTGGCCCCGCCTCGACCAGTCGATTGCCAGGATCGAGGCCGGTGAATGCGACACCATCCTCGTCTGGCGGTTCAGCAGGGTGGGCCGCCAACGCCTCCGTTGGGCGATCGCGCTCGACAAGGTAGACACCCTTGGCGGCATGATCATCTCCGTGCTGGAACCGATCGAATCCAGCACAGCGTCCGGACGGTTCGCGCGCGGAATGCTCGGCGAGATGAACGCCTACCAAGCCGAGCTCATCGGTGAGCAGTGGAAAGAAACTCACGACCGGCGCCGGCGGGCCGGGCTACCGCACGGTGGCCAACAACGATTCGGATACCAGCGCGTCGAGGGCCGGTTCGTGCCTGACCCGACCACTGGCCCGATCCTCGCTGAGATGTACCGACGTGCGCTGCGCGGAGACGGTTCAGGCCGTATCTCTCGGTGGCTCAACGAGAGCGGAGTGCGGACAACTCAAGACCGGCCGTGGATCAACTCCAACATCTATCAGCTCCTCGATACCGGCTTCGGGGCCGGCCTGATCATTCACAGGCCAGGTGGCCGCGAGAACCGCCCCCCGAAGAGCGAATGGACGTTCTACCCCGGCGCGCACGAAGCAGTCATCACGCCCGAGGAGTGGGCAGAGTACTGGCAGCGCCGCCTGAGCCTGTCCGAACCATCGCGCAGCATCGAAGCGCGCCACCTACTCACAGGCTTGATCTACTGCGCGGACTGCGGCGGGCGCATGCATTACTCGCACGGTCGATACAACTGCACCCGCGCCGTGCGGTTCAAAGGACTCGGGCGCACCACAGTGACGATCTCGGCACCCATCGTGGAGAATGCGGTGGAAGCATGGCTCATGGCTTTGTCCGAGGACGTCGACGCACTCGCCAAGGCGCGCGCCGCGACCACTGACCGGAAGATCAGATCCGTCAACGACGCCGGCGCGATCTCGCGACGAATCACCGCGATCGACAAGAGGATGGCGGCGTTGACGATCAAGGCGCTCGATGGGACGATCCCGGAGTCGGCGTACACGGTGACGGTCAAGCAACTCGATGAGGAGCGCGCCAGCCTCAGCGCACGCCAGAAATCCATGGCCTTGGAGCACGCGAAACGCGAGCTCGATATGCGCGAGCTCGTCGTCACGCTGGCCGGACTGTGGGGGCGATTCGAGACCCACGAGAGACGCCAGGGGCTTCAGAAGGTCGCTTCCGCGGTGCTGGTACGCACGGGCCGAGGCGAAGGGCGGGTGACGGTCGTTCCCAGGTGGGAAGAGCGTAGTTAGTTATTGCCTGTCAACATCCGCAAGTTCCTGCCGCAGCACCGCACGCTTGATTCGCTGGTGGCGCAGGGTGCGATGCCGCCGCGGATCGCCGAGCTGCTGCATCGCGCGATGCTCGATGGGCGCAGCGTGATCGTCTCGGGCGCCACGCATGCTGGTAAGACGACTCTGCTCGGGGCGCTGCTGGCATCGGTGGCCGAGCGGCAGCGCATCATCACGGTTGAGGAGACCTTCGAACTCGCGGTCGATGGGCCCGACGTGGTCGCTCTGCAGGGGCGTCAGGCGAGCCTGGAGGGTACGGGCGAGATCACCCTGCGGCGCTTGGTGAAGGAAGCACTGCGGATGCGGCCCGACCGGATCGTCGTCGGAGAGGTGCGCGACGCCGAGGCGCTCGACCTGGTTCTCGCCTTGAACACGGGAGTTCCCGGCGCCGGGACGGTGCACGCGAACTCTGCGACCGAGGCGCTGGAGAAGCTGGCGTTGTTGCCGTTGCTGGCGGGCCGCAACATCGACCGGGGATTCATCGCGCCTGCGCTGGCATCGTCGATCTCGTACGTGGTGCACTGTCGCCGGGATGCCGATGGCTCACGTCGGGTGGCGCAGATCATCGCCCCGACCGGTGAGGTCGACGACGGACGGATCGTTGCGCGGCCGGTGTATTCCGCGGAGCACGACGAATGACCCTGCTGATCGGCGCGCTACTCGGCGCGGGACTGCTGCTGTGCGCCTCGCCCTGGCTCTGGCCGCAGCGCACCCGCGAGCCGAAGCCGATGCGGCGCGGCCGACTGCGTCGCCTGCTCGACGAATCGGGATACGCGCGCATCGCGACGCGCACCCTCATCGTGACAATGATCTCCTTGGCGCTGATTGCCGCATGTCTGGTCTGGTTGATCACCACGCTGCCGATCCTCGCCGTCCTGGCGGCGCTCGCCGCCGCGGCGGGGCCCGTGCTGTTCCTGCGCGGGCGTCGACTGCGCCTGCGCAAGGCGCGTCGGCAGATGTGGCCAGACGTGTGCGATCTGCTGGTCGCCGCGATTCGGGTCGGATTGTCGCTTCCGGATGCGGTGGCGAGTCTGGCCGAGTCGGCACCGCCGGCCGTGCGCCCCGCGTTCGCGGTGTTCGCTCGGGATCTGCGGGCGACCGGGCGCTTCGAGACCAGCCTCGACCGACTGAAAGACACACTCGCCGACCCGATCGCCGACCGCATCGTCGAGACGCTGCGCATGGCGCGGCAGGTGGGCGGCACGGAACTGACCGGTGTGCTGCGTGCGCTGTCGGGGTCGGTGCGCGCGGACGCCGCGCTGCGCGGTGAGGTCGAGGCCCGGCAATCGTGGATCCGGGGAGCCGCAGTGCTCGGCTCCGTCGCACCGTGGGTCATCCTCGGACTGTTGGCGATGCGCCCGGAAGGACGTGAGGCCTACGCGAGCGCGACCGGTGTGCTCGTGATCGTCGCGGGCGCCGCGATCTCGGTCGTCGCGTACCGCATCATGCTGCGCATCGGCAGGTTGCCCGAGCCCGAGCGGTGGTTCGGATGAGCGCGATCACCGATGCCGCCGTGGCGGTGCTGCTGGGCGGGGCGTTCGCCTTCGGGGTGCTCGGCATGCTCTCGGCGCTGCCCCGGTGGGGCGCGCTGCCGCTCGAGAGACGCATCGCCCCGTACGTGCGCGACGTCGTGCCCGACGAGATGCTGCCGGGCGGAGTCGTACCGATGGTCGGCACGATGCCGGTGCGCGGCACGCGCCTGTGGACGCGGCTCAAGGCCCGGTTCGAAGGGGTGCTGGGCGGTGGGGATGCCCTCGCGCTGCGACTCGCGCAGGCGGGGAGCACGCAGACACCGGCGGCGTTCCGCGGACGGCAGCTGGCCTGGGGGATCGTCGGACTCGTGGGGGGAGCCCTGCTGGTCGTGGTCATCGCGCTCACCGGCAGGATGACGCCCATCGCCGCCCTACTACCGGTGTTCGCCGCGGCCGGTGCCGCCGTGGCGTACGACATGCAGCTGACCGGGCGGGCGAAGGCGCGGCGCGCGCGCCTGGCCGATGAGCTGCCGACGACGCTGGAGTTCCTGGCCCTGTGTCTGTCGGCGGGGGAATCGCTGCTCGACGCCCTGCGTCGCGTCTCTGACATCGGCACCGGTGAACTGACAACCGAGCTCAAGAAGACGGTCCTTGCCGTGCACACCGGGTCGCCGTTGGCCGACGCCCTCGGCGAGACCGCGACGCGTCTGCAGTTGCCCGGGCTCACGCGCGCCGTCGATCAGATCGTCGCCGCGCTTGAGCACGGCGCGCCGCTGGCCGCGGTACTGCATTCCCAGGCGGCGGATGCCCGTGACGAGGCCAAGCGGTCGCTGATCGAGCAGGCCGGGCAGAAGGAGATCCTGATGCTGCTGCCGCTGGTCTTCTTGATCCTTCCCCTGTCGGTGCTGTTTGCGGTCTATCCGGGACTGTTCATCCTCAGACTCGGACTCGGCTGACCCGCCCCAGTGCCCTTCCCACCCCCCCATCCCACGACACACGAGGAGTTCACATGTCGACGATCACCACGTGGCGCAAAGCCGCGCGCGCACTGGCCGAGGACGAGCGCGGCGATGTGCCCGGCTGGGTACTGGTGACCTTGATGACCGCGGCGCTGGTCGTCGTCATCTGGGCCGTTGCGGGACCGGCGCTGGTGAACCTGTTCGAACAGGCGATCTCGCGCGTCTCCGGCATCTGACGTGCGGGTGCGGCAGCACCTCGCCGACGAGCGGGGATCGAGTCCCGTCGAGTTCGTGCTCGTCGGGGCGTTGCTGACCGCGCTCACTCTGGCGGTGCTGCAGATCGCGCTCGCCGTGTACGTGCGCAACGTCGTGCACGACGCCGCGGTCGAGGGTGCCCACTACGCGGCCCTCGCCGACACCGGACCCGCCGACGGCGTCGCCCGGACGCAGGCCGTGATCACCCGGGCCGTTGGCGCGGCCTATGCCGACGACATCACCATCGGTGCGGACGACAGCCTCGGGCATCCGAGTGTCGTGGTGCGCGTGCGCACGACTCTTCCCGTGCTCGGGCTGATCGGTGTTCCCTACGGTCTGGAGGTGGAAGCGCGTGCCCCCGCAGAGACGTTCGGCGAAGACTGAGGCGGAACAAACGACGCGCCCACTGGTGGACGACGCGGGTTCTGCGGCGTTGGAGTTCATCGTCGCGGGGGTACTGCTGCTTGTGCCGCTGGTCTACCTGGTGCTCACCCTCGGAGCCGTGCAGGAACAGACGCTCGGCGCCGAGGCCGCCGCCCGGCACACCGCGCGCGTGATCGGACAGGCACCGGATGCCGAATCGGCGGCTGCCTCGGGCGATGCCGTTCTCGCCGGCGTGATCCGCGAGTACGGCATGGAGCCGGATACCGTCGAGGTCGGCCTCACCTGCCGTCCGGCGGGCGCGCAGTGTCCTGCGGCGGGTGCGACCGTGATCGTCACCGTGCACGCACAGGTCTCGTTGCCGTTCATGCCCCCGCTGTTCGGCCTCGACCAGATCACCGCGATCCCCGTCGAGGCGCAATCGGCGCAGAAGATCTCACGCCTGTGGGGGCGCGAATGACGGCCCGCGCCTCTGTGAGCGCCCGCGTGCGCGCGCTCGCCGCCGACGACACCGGCAGCATCCTGCCGCTGATCCTTGGTTACCTGCTGCTGGCGATCGCCGTCGTGCTCACCTGCGTATGCGCCACCGACCTGTACATCGCCCAGAAGCGCCTCGACTCCCTCGCCGACGCGGCCGCGCTCGCCGGAGCCGACGGCTTCGTGTTGCAGGTCGACGGTGGCGACGTGCGTGCCGAGCTGACAGACGCGGGCGTCCACGAGCAGGCGGATGCCGTCGTCACGGCGCTCGACCAGGGCGCGCACCTGGTCTCGGCGGGCACGCCCGACGGCGTCTCGGCTCGCGTCACGGTCGCGGTCACCTGGCATCCGCCGTTGCTGTCGCCGTTCGTGCCGGGCGGTGTGCCGCTCGAAGCGACCGGCACCAGCCGTACGGCGCTGCGCTGACCCGCCCTACGCGGGGTGCCGCGGCAGGTAGCGGGGCGTCCACCGGATGAAACCGGCCGCGCCCAGCAGCGCGACGCCGCCCATCACCCCGGTCGCCACCGGCAGCGACGCCGCCGCAACGACACCGGCGACGATCAGCGGGGCTGCCGCTCCACCGGCATCCGTCAGCGTCCGCCACGACCCCAGGAACGCCGCCGGCTCACGCTCGGGGGCGAGGTCGGCGCCGAAGGTCAGCAGGATGCCACTGGAGAGCCCGTTGCCCACCCCGAGCACCGCCGCCATCAACGCGAACCACATCGTCGCCTCATCGAGATCATGCGTGACCGACAACACGATGAAACCGGCGCCCATCATCAGCATCGCCGGCATCGCCGCCCAGATGCGTCCGAAGCGGTCCATCACCTGCCCGCTCGCGTAGAACAGCGCGAAGTCGATCGCACCCGCCACACCCACCACCAGGGCGATCGTGGTGGCATCCAGCCCCAACGAGACACCCCACAGCGGCAAGATCACCTGGCGGGCCGAGCGCACCGCCGACAGCGCCGCCGCCGACGACCCCAGCCGGGCCAGCACCGCACGGTACGCCCACGTGGTGTGCAGCACACCGCGCTGATCGAGCGTGGGGATCGACCCGGTCACCACCTCACCGGAGTCCTCGGCCACCGCCGCGCCGGTGGGCTTGAGCAGTGCCGGGCTGCTCTTCTCGGGGTCGGGACCGAACAACACCAGCGGCACGATCACCCCGGCGCACGCCAACAGCACCCAGATGCTCGACGACTCGGTGCCGGTCAGCTGGATGAGCCCCGCAGCCAGGAACGGGCCGACGAAGACCCCGAACCGGAAGCTCCCGCCCAGCAGAGACAGCGCCCTGGCGCGGAACCGCGGCGGAACGCGCGTGGTCATGAACGCGTGCCGGGCCAGCCCGAACGCGGCCGCGCAGAAACCCAGCAGGAACACTGCCGCGGCGAACAACGCCAGTGTCGGCGAGAGCAGCATGCCGACGCCGGCGAGCAACGACGCGATTCCCGCGAAGACCATCGTGAGTCGCTCGCCGATCCGCGCCACCAGCGCCCCGGCCGGCAGATTGCCGAAGAGCTGACCGATCACGAGAGCGGATGCCACGAGCGCGGCCATCGACACATCCGCGCCCAGTCGGGTGGCGATCACGGGGATCAGCGGGATCACCGCGCCCTCACCGAGCGCGAACAGCACCGTGGGGGCGTAGACCATCGGTCCGAACCGCTTCAGGACACTTGCCGCACTGTCGCTCACACCATCACGGTAGCGCGGTAGGCTGAACTGCCATGTTCGAACTCGATCTCTCCGCCGACATCCAGGCCCTGCGACAGACTTTCGGCGACATCCGCGAGGTCGTCGACGTCAACGCCCTGCGCGAGGACATCGCGCGACTCAGCGACGAAGCAGGGGCACCCGACCTCTGGGACGACCCTGAGAAGGCGCAGAAAGTCACCAGCGCACTCAGCCACAAACAAGCCGACCTCAAGCGCGTCACCGAGGTCGAGCAGCGCCTCGAAGACCTCGAAGTGCTCGTCGACCTCGCCAACGAGATGCAGGACGACGACTCGGCCGCCGAGGCACGCGCCGAGCTCGCCGCGCTGACCGAGACCATCAACCAGCTCGAGGTGCAGACTCTGCTCGACGGCGAGTTCGACGAGCGCAACGCCATCATCACCATCCGCTCCGGCGCGGGCGGCGATGACGCCACCGACTTCGCCGAGATGCTCATGCGCATGTACCTGCGCTGGGCCGAGCACCACGGCTACCCCGTCAAGGTGATGGACACCTCTTACGCCGAGGGGGCCGGCATCAAGTCGGCCACGTTCGAGATCACTGCGCCCTACGCGTTCGGAACGCTCTCGGTCGAGGCTGGCACGCACCGCCTCGCGCGCATCAGCCCGTTCGGCTCGGCCGACAAGCGCCAGACATCGTTCGCCGCCGTCGAGGTCATCCCCCTGATGGAAGAGGCGACCGAGGTCGAGATCCCCGAGAACGACATCCGCGTCGATGTGTTCCGCTCGTCGGGCCCCGGTGGTCAGTCGGTCAACACCACCGACTCCGCCGTGCGCATCACGCACCTCCCGACCGGCATCGTCGTGTCGATGCAGAACGAGAAGTCGCAGATCCAGAACCGCGCCGCCGCCATGCGGGTGCTGCAGACCCGCCTGCTGCTGCTGCAGAAGGAAGAAGAGGCGGCGAAGAAGAAAGAGCTGGCCGGAAACATCACCGCCAGCTGGGGCGACCAGATGCGCTCGTACTTCCTGTACGGGCAGCAGCTCGTCAAGGACCTGCGCACCGGACACGAGTCGGGCAACCCGGCCAACGTGTTCGACGGCGACCTGGACGACTTCATCTCGGCGGGCATCCGCTGGCGCAAGCGCAAGGAAGAGGACTGATCCCGAGCCGATCGCTCACGGGAACAAGACCCACGAGAACAACAAGAGGGCCGCCGGAATCATCCGGCGGCCCTCTTCGTCAGTGCGCGATCAGGGGATCAGGCAGGAAGGTGTGCCCTCGGCGAGCTTCTCCGAGAACTCACCAAGTGCGTCCATGTCCGCGAGTGCGTCCTCACCCGAGGCGATGACCCACAGGGTCTCGTCGGGGATGTCGGAAGCGATGAAGTACTCGGCATAGCAGGTGATCTGCTCATCGGTGAGGTCGTCTGAGGTGAGACCCATCGCCTCGATGATCTCCACGAAACCGGCGGTTACCTCGGCGGTCGACGGGCGGCCCTCGCCGCCGGTCGTACCGGAGTCGTCCGGGTCGTCGGTCTCATCCGGAACGGACGAGCCCGAGTCAGAGGTCGGTGCGCTCGAAGGCAGCGAGTCGACAGCCTCGCCCACGGCGAACAGCACAGCGACGGTGAAGATGATCGTGCCGACGATCCCGCCCACGACCGACAGCGCCAGACCGGTGATCGACGGCCACTTCTTGGTGTTCTTCAGGAACACCGCGATCAGCGACACGACGAACGCGGCGAACAGCACGAAGGCACCGAAGATAAAGGTCACCGGGATGCACGCCAGGATCGTGCCGACGATCGCGAGGCCGAGACCGACGAAGCCGAGCACGGGCGTCTTCTTGGGGCCCGCGGGTTCGGCCGGTGCGTAGGCACCGTATGCCTGACCGGCGGCCGGTGCCTGGTAGGCGCCGGGGTACGCCGCGGTCGCGTTGACATCTGCGTAGCCGGGTGCGGCCGGAGGTGCGTACGCGCCCGCGGTCACGTCCGAGGGCGGGTAGACCTGGGTGGGCTGGTCGTCCTGCGACGCGGCGGGGATCTCCTCGCGGAGCACGGTGGCATCCGGGTCGAAAGCGTTCGCATCCGCCTCGGAGGACGGCTGGGGTTCGGGCTGCTCGGCCTCGGGCTGCTGCCCCTCCGGGGCGAAGTGCTCGGTCCACTGCTGGCCGTCCCACCAGCGCTGGCGTCCGGATCCGTCGTCGTACCACCCTGCAGGCGTGCTCATCGCGCCCTCCTCACATCGTCCCGGTCGTGACCGGTGTTCCCCTCATGGCGTCGAAATGCGCCCTTATGTGTATATCAGTCGTGCGCTGCGCGCATGAGCCCCACTTCGTGCCCGACCGGGGTCGGGGGAGTGTCGCTGGGCGTACCGGCGCCGGGCGCGCCTAGGCTCGAAGGGCCATGATTCGGTTCGAGAACGTCACCAAGCGCTATCGCGGCACCAAACGCCCCGCGCTCTCCGATGTCGACTTCAACATCGAGGCGGGCGAGTTCGTCTTCCTCGTCGGAGCCTCGGGCTCGGGCAAGTCGACGTGCCTGCGACTGATCCTGCGCGAGGACGTGCCCACCACGGGGCGCGTCGCCGTGCTCGGGCGCGATCTGCGCTCGCTCGCCAATCGTAAGGTGCCCTACTTTCGTCGTCAGATCGGCTCGGTCTTTCAGGACTTCCGCCTGCTGCCGTCCAAGACGGTGGCGCAGAATGTGGCCTTCTCGCTGCAGGTGATCGGTTCATCGCGCGGGTTCATCCAGCAGGCGGTCCCCGAGGCGCTCGCACTGGTGGGGCTCGACGGCAAGGCCAAGCGCATGCCGCACGAGCTCTCCGGCGGTGAGCAGCAGCGCGTGGCGATCGCGCGTGCGATCGTGAACCGCCCCAAGATCCTGCTCGCCGATGAGCCGACTGGAAACCTCGACCCCGCGACCTCAGTCGGCATCATGCAGCTGCTGACCCGCATCAACGCGGGCGGCACGACGGTGTTGATGGCGACGCACGAGGCCGCCTTCGTCGACCAGATGCAGCGCCGCGTGATCGAGCTTCACGGCGGAGACCTGGTTCGCGACGAGGTCGGTGGCGGGTACGGCGACACCTCGGGCATCCCGCGGCTCCTGCCCGGCACCGTGCCGGGCGCGGCCGCCGCCGCCGCGCTCAGCGCCATGCAAGAGCTGCAGCGCGAGTCGCTGACCGCGGCAGCGCCGGTGGATGCCGCAGACGAGGCGACCAGCACGACAGACGCCACGATGCCGGACTCCGCCGCCGCCGTGGAACAGCAGCCGGCCCGGTCGCAGGAGCCGTCTCCACCGCAAGAGCCGTCTCCACCGCAGGAGAGCGCCACGCAGGTGGGCCCGCGCACGAACCCGATCATCATTCCCGAGGTCGACGTCGCAGAGCTCGGGATGGCAGACCGCCTGGGCCTCTCGGACGACGACGAGGAAGTGGGGCCGACCTCATGAGATTCTCGCTTATCGTCGGCGAGGCCCTCGCGGGTCTGCGCCGCAACATCTCGATGGTCATCTCGGTGGTGCTTGTCACCTTCGTCTCACTGACGTTCGTGGGCGCCGCGATCCTGATGCAAGCGCAGATCAGCACGATGCGCGCCTACTGGGGCGAGCAGGCCGAGGTCACGGTGTATATGTGCTCCCCGCTGTCGACGTCGGCGAACTGCGTCGATGGTGCGGCGACGCCCGAACAGGTGGAGCGCATCGAGCAGGACCTGCAGGGCGATGCCCTGGCACCGCTGATCAGCGAGGTGGTCTTCGAAGACAAGCAGGCGACGTTCGATCTGTGGGTGGAGCGCTTCGGTGAAGAGCAGGCCGGCGCGTTCGGTGTCGAGAACATGGGTGAGGTGTTCCGCATCACGCTCGAAGACCCGCAACGCTCCGATGTGATCAGCGAGGCGTTCTCAGGTGTGGCCGGCGTCGACGAGGTGCAGGATCAGCGCAAGCTGCTCGATCCGCTCTTCTCCGCCTTGACGGTGGCCACCTACATCGCCGTCGGTGTCGCGGCGCTCATGCTGATCGCGGCCGTGCTCCTGATCGGAACGACCATTCGACTGTCGGCCTACGCCCGTCGCAAAGAGATCGCGATCATGCGTTTGGTCGGCGCCTCGAACCGATCCATCCAGTTGCCGTTCGTGCTGGAGGGCGTCTTCGCCGCATTCCTCGGTTCGGTGCTGGCCAGTGCCGCTGTGCTCGCCGGTGTGCATTTCGGTGTCGAGGGGTACCTCGCCGAACGCGTACCGTTCATGCGTCCGCTGGTGGGCATGTCCGAGGCGGCGTTCGTCGTACCGGTGCTGGTCGGTATCGGCATCGTGCTCGCGGCGCTGTCGGCCGGATTCGCGATCCGCCGGTGGTTGCGCGCGTAGTATCGCGGCGTCGGCATATACTTGTGGGCTGTCTGTCGTCAGGAGAAGAAGATGCCCAGGGAACGCGGTGAGAAGGTCGTTGCGACCAACCGTCGCGCACGTCACGACTACAACATCGAGAAGTCGTACGAAGCGGGGCTGGTGCTCACCGGCACCGAGGTCAAGTCGCTGCGCCAGGGGCGCGCGAACCTCAGTGACGGTTACGCCTATGTCAAGGGCGGCGAGGCGTTCCTCGACGCCGTGCACATCCCCGAGTACTCGCAGGGGCACTGGACGAATCACTCGGCCAAGCGCATCCGCAAGCTGCTGCTTCACCGCGAAGAGATTCACAAGCTCGAGCACGCCGTCTCGGCGGGCGGGTACACCCTCGTCCCGCTGCGCCTGTACTTCTCGGACGGCCGCGCCAAGGTCGAGATCGCCCTGGCGAAGGGCAAGCGCGAGTTCGACAAGCGCCAGGTGCTGCGTGAGCGGCAGGACAAGCGCGAGGCCGAGCGCGCCATGCGCACGCGCAATCGTCTGGGCGAGTAGACCCGCCCCTCTGATCGAACCGGTAGGTCAGGCGTCCCGGTAGCTCAGGCGCCCAATCGCGGTTCGAAGTCGAAGGCGCGCCCGAGAAAGCGCAGTTCGGTCTCCAGCGAGGCGATGATCGCCTCGGCCGCACGGAAACCGTGACCCTCGCCCTCGAACAGCACATACTCGTGCGGAACACCGCGCGCGGCAAGGGCATCGCGGATCGCCTCGGACTGCGACGGCGGAACCACGCGGTCCTCGCTGCCCTGCTCCAGCAGCACAGGAACGTCGATCCGGTCGGCGTGCGTGAGCGGAGAACGCTCGATGTAGACCGACTCCGCCTCCGGCAGGGGACCGACCAGGCCATCGAGATAGCGCGCTTCGAAGTCATGGGTCTCAGCGGCCAGCATCCGCAGGTCGGCGACGCCGTACCGTGAGATTCCGGCGCCGAAGGTGCCACCGCGCACGAGTGCGCTCAGCACCGTCCAACCACCCGCGGACCCGCCGCGGATCGCGATCCGCGCGGGATCGGCGAGACCGGCGTCGGCCAAGCCGCGCGCCGCGGCGATCACGTCGTCGACGTCGACGACGCCCCAGGCGCCGTCAAGACGCTCGCGGTAGGCGCGACCGTACCCGGTCGATCCGCCGTAGTTGACATCGAGCACACCGATTCCGCGGCTGGTCCAGTACGCGTAGGCGGTGGATGCTGCCCCCGAGACATGTGCGGTGGGTCCGCCGTGCACCATCACGATGTACGGCGGCAGCTCGCCGTGCGGCGCGCGGGCGTCAGGGTTGGTCGGCGGGTAATCGAACGCGTGCACCGGCCCGTGCGGGCCGTCGAAGGTGACCGGCCGCGCCTGGGGAACCCAGTCGAGGTCGGCGTCGGCGCCACCGGTGACCGTCGTCACCGTGCCGCGGTCCAGATCGAGGAACCACAGTCCTGCGCCGACCGTTGCGCCCGCTCCTGAGACGAGCACCCGTGAGCCGCGCACGTCATCGATGCTCGCGCCGGCCGTGATGGGCACGTCCAGCTGCGTGGCGTTGCCGTCCGTGCCGATCCGGACGATCCGATCGTCGCCGTTGGTGCGCACCGCGACGATGCGTCCGTCGTCGAGCGGGCGGTACCACCGGTTGCCGAGCACCCACAGTCCGCCGCCGGTGTCAGCGTCGGCGGGCGCCACCGGCGTGGGAGCAGCCGCGGTCTCATCGACCCGCACGCGCTGCAGGTTCCAGCGTCCGGACGGGTCATCGAGGTAGAGCAGCTCGTCATCGCTCACCCACTCCGGCTGCAGTGCCGCGCGGGTCGACACCGACATCATCGCATCGCCGTTCACCGATGCCACGTGCAGCAGTGCGAGCTCCCAGGGCATGTGCTCTGTGCTCCACTGCACCCACGCGATGCGGGAGCCGTCCGGCGACAGTGCCGGGTGCGCTACGAAGCCAGTAGTCGAGACGACCACGCGTACGGCGTCGTCGTCAGCCGCAGCCGAGCCGTCCACCGGAATCTCGACGATCGCGCGCCGGTGCGGCTGCGGGCGCAGGTCTTCGCGCACAGCCAAGAGGCGCCCCTGCTGAGCGCGCAGACCGCCGTACGCGGCGCCGGGCGCCGTGAGCGGCTCGGGATCGCCGGACGAGGGCATCCGATACACCCGCTGGTCAGAGCCGTCCACGAAGAACAGCGTTCCCTCGTCGTCGGCGGTCCACGAACCGCCACCGTATTCGTGCACGCGGGAGCGGGCGTTCCACGGCGCGGGCAGGATCTCGGCGCCGGTCGAGCTGCGCACCGTGATCCGGCCGCCCTCGGAGGGCACCGACTCACCCCACCAGATCTCGTCGCCGACGAAGAGAGCGCCGTCGATCCGGGGCGCAGCCTGCGCGATCTGAGCAGCGGTGAACGGAGACGGCCACGAACCGAAAGACGAGGTCATGCGCTCGAGCCTAGTCCCGGGTGCCGTCCGACCCGCCGTGGTCGGAGGCCGCTCGCTCGGAAGCGGGCTCAGACCGTGCGCAGCACCGCGACGACCTTGCCCAGCACGACCGCGTCATCGCCGAGGATCGGTTCGAAGGCAGAGTTGCGGGGCAGCAGCCAGGTGTGTCCATCACGCTGACGGAACGTCTTGACGGTCGCCTCGCCGTCGATCATGGCAGCCACGATCTCGCCGTTCTCGGCCGAGCTCTGGGTGCGCACGACCACCCAGTCGCCGTCGCAGATCGCGGCGTCGATCATCGACTCGCCGTTGACCTTGAGCATGAACAGCTCGCCCTTGCCGACCAGCTGACGGGGTAGCGGGAAGATCTCCTCGACCTGCTGATCAGCGGTGATCGGCACTCCGGCGGCGATCTGCCCGACCAGCGGAACGAGCGCCGCATCGCCGACCGCGGGCGCGGTGTCGGCAGGGTTCTCGGTGCTCGCGCCCGGAAGGTCGATGAGCACCTCCATCGCGCGGGTCTTGCCCGGGTCGCGGCGCAGGTAGCCGCTGAGCTCGAGCTGGCCGAGCTGATGCGTGACGCTGGAGAGCGACTTGAGGCCCACGGCGTCACCGATTTCGCGCATGCTCGGCGGGTAACCGTGCCGTGCGATCGAATCCTGAATGACCTCGAGGATCGCCATCTGCTTGGGGCTCAAGTTCTTGCGACGTCGCGTGCGCGGAGCCTCGGCTGCGGGGGCGGTGTTGTCGCTCATCGGTGCTCCTTCATGGTTCCTGCCGGTGCGGATTCCGCGGCGTCGCGGGCGTCCGATTCGAATGTCGGTGGCCCGTGGTGGGCTGTCCACATCGAAACGGTATCCGAGAAACGGCCCGAAACGGAAGATCTGTTCGAGCGTGTCGCGCCTTCCTCGTAGACGTTTTCGAAAAAGTCTTGACAGATGTTCGATATCGAAGATAACTTCGGTACGTAGCTTCGCATCCGGCATCCCCGGCCGGGTGCCGGATGCGAAAGCTGCACCATGTCCTCGCTGACTGGCGGGCCGGGTGCAGTGTGACAGGAGAGGAGCCACCCATGAGCACGATCGATATTCAGGCACCGATGGCCCCGGTTCCGGCGACGCGCCTGCGGATCACCGCTCGCGGCCGCCGAGTGGTCGTCATGCTGGCTGCGCTCCCGGTTGTCGTCGGCGTCATCCTGTCGGCTCTCGCCGGCGGTTCCGCACTCGCCTCCGGTGACCTGGCAGAGCCGGTGACGTTCGAAACGGTCGCCGTGATGCCCGGTGACACGCTGTGGTCGATCGCGGACGAGGTCGCGCCGGGTGCCGACCCGCGCGTGGTCATCGAGGACATCAAGAGGTTGAACAATCTGCGCTCCGGCATGATCCAGGTCGGCGCCGAGATCGCGATCCCCACTGTTTACACCGACTGAGCACCGTGTGCACCCACTGAGCCTCGGATGCGCGCGTGCGCGGTCGTCACGAAGGCGTCGCCGGTGGGCGTGAGACCTACGATGGAACAGTGACTTCTCTTGACGAGCTACCCCTCCGCGACGACCTCCGCGGACTCACTCCCTACGGCGCACCCCAGGCACCGCTGCCGATCGCGCTGAACGTCAACGAGAACACCCATCCGGTGCCCGATGAGGTCGCCGACGACATCCTCGACGAAATCGCGCGTGCACTGCGTGAGGTCAACCGCTATCCGGATCGTGAGTTCACCGCACTCCGTGAAGGCTTCGCTGAGTACCTCGGCCACGGGCTCACCGCCGATCAGATCTGGGCGGGCAATGGCTCCAACGAGGTGCTCCAGCACATCCTGCAGGCCTTCAGCGGTCCGGGCCGCACAGTGTTCGGATTCGCCCCCACCTACTCGATGTACCCGCTCCTGGCGCAGGGAACCGGCGCGCGGTGGGTTGCCGGTGCGCGCGACGACGACTACGCGCTGACGCCCGAGAGTGCGGCAGCACAGGTCGCCGAGGCTGATCCCGACGTCGTACTGCTGTGCGCTCCCAACAACCCCACCGGCACGCCCATGGGACTCGACGTCATTGAGGCCGTC
Source organism: Microbacterium esteraromaticum (assembly GCF_028747645.1). Classification (NCBI taxonomy): domain Bacteria; kingdom Bacillati; phylum Actinomycetota; class Actinomycetes; order Micrococcales; family Microbacteriaceae; genus Microbacterium; species Microbacterium esteraromaticum. The sequence goes on along the minus strand of NZ_CP118100.1, from coordinate 2,122,213 downwards.
TACGAGGCCGCACGGGGTGTGGTCGTTGTCGATGAGGCCTACTTCGAGTTCGCGCCGCACGACTCGGTCTCGGCGCTCACCCTGTTGCATGGGCGGCCTCGCCTGGCGATCTCGCGCACTATGAGCAAGGCGTTCGCCTTCGCCGGTGCGCGTGTGGGCTACCTGGCCGCCGACCCCGCGTTCATCGACGCGCTCCGACTGGTGCGTCTGCCGTATCACCTGAGCGCGATCACTCAGGCCGCCGCGATCGCCGCACTGCGCAACTCCGCCACCATGCTGCGCATGGTCGACGAGATCGTTGAACAGCGTGACCGCATCTCGGCCACCCTCGAAGCCCTCGGCTACCAGCCGCACGAATCCTGGTCGAACTTCGTCCTGTTCGGCGGTGTCACCGACCCGCCCGCGTTGTGGCGCGCCCTCTACGATCGCGGTGTCCTGATCCGTGACGTGGGCATCCCCGGCCACCTGCGCGTCTCGGCGGGCACCGAGGCCGAGACCACCGCCTTTCTGGAAGCACTCGCGTCGATAGGATCTCCCTCATGAGCGCCCCCCGCACCGCATCGTCCGCACGCACGGCGAAGCGCACCCGCAGCACCTCCGAATCGACCGTCGAGGTCGAGGTCAACCTCGACGGCACGGGCCGCAGCGACATCGCCACCTCCGTACCGTTCTTCGACCACATGCTCACGGCGTTCGCGAAGCACTCGCTCACCGACCTCACGGTCCGCGCCACCGGCGACACGCACATCGATGCACACCACACGGTCGAGGACATCTCGATCGTGCTCGGCCAGGCGCTCCGTGAGGCCCTCGGTGACAAGGCCGGTATCTCGCGCTACGGCGACGCACTCGTGCCGCTCGACGAAGCACTCGCCCAGGCCGTGGTCGACATCTCGGGACGGCCGTTTCTCGTGCACGACGGCGAGCCCGCGGGCTTTGAGTTTCACCTGATCGGTGGCCACTTCACCGGTTCTCTCGTGCGTCACGTGTTCGAAGCGATCACGCTCAATGCGGGACTGACCGTGCACGTGCGCGTGCTCGGCGGGCGCGATCCACACCACATCGCCGAGGCCGAGTTCAAGGCGTTCGCCCGGGCCTTCCGTCAGGCGAAGTCACTCGACCCGCTCGTCGAGGGCATCCCGTCCACCAAGGGTGCGCTGTGACCGGGCCCCACGTCGCGGTCTTCGACTACGAGTCGGGCAACGTCCACTCGGCGGTCAAGGCGCTGGCGGCCGCCGGAGCCGATGTCGAACTGACCCGCGACCGCGGCCGCGCCCTGGCCGCCGACGGGCTCGTCGTGCCCGGCGTCGGTGCATTCGCCGCGGTGCGCGACGCCCTGATCGCGCACGGCGGTGACGAGATCATCGATCGCCGCCTGGCGGGCGGGCGCGCCGTGCTCGGCATCTGCGTCGGCATGCAGATCATGTTCGAGCATGGCGTCGAACGCGGCCAGGACTCCGCGGGGCTGGGGGAGTGGCCGGGGGCGGTCACCGAACTGGACGCCCCGGTACTGCCCCACATGGGCTGGAACACCGTCGAGCCTGGCGAGGGATCGGTGCTGTTCCGCGGCATCGAGCACGAACGGTTCTACTTCGTGCACTCCTTCGCCGCCAAGTCGTGGGAACTCGACGTCATTCCGCCCTTCCCGCAGCCCGCGGTGACCTGGGCGACGCACGGCGAGCGGTTCATCGCCGCCGTCGAGAACGGGCCGCTCTCGGCCACGCAGTTCCACCCCGAGAAGTCCGGCGAAGCCGGCATCCGACTCCTGCGCAACTGGGTCGAATCCCTCTGACCCCGCACAGGGTTTGAGGACTTCGTCGCCGAAGACTACTCTCGTCTCTCGTGCCCGACCGGGCCGCCCTACCCTCCACAAGGAAGCCATGAACGATTTCGCACAGTCACCAGCCCTGATCCTGCTGCCCGCCGTGGATGTGGCCGGCGGAAAGGCGGTGCGACTCACCCAGGGCGAGGCGGGCACCGAGACCAACTACGGCGACCCCGTCGACGCGGCAGGCGAGTTCGTCGACGCCGGCGCCCAGTGGATCCACCTCGTCGACCTCGACGCGGCCTTCGGCCGGGGCAGCAACAGCTCGATCCTGCGCAAGGTCATCAAGCAGTACCGCGGCATCAACATCGAGGTCTCGGGCGGCATCCGCGATGACGCGAGCCTCGAAGCGGCGCTGGAGTCGGGCGCGGCCCGTATCAACCTCGGCACCGCGGCGCTGGAGAACCCCGAGTGGGCCGCCGACGTCATCAGCCGCTACGGCGAGGCCGTCGCCGTCGGACTCGACGTGCGCGGCACGACCCTCGCGGCACGCGGCTGGACCAAGGAAGGCGGCGACATCTGGGAGGTGCTGGAGCGCCTCGAAGAGGCCGGCTGCAGCCGCTACGTCGTCACCGACGTCACCAAGGACGGCACGCTGCGCGGACCCAACCTCGATCTGCTGCGGGAGATCACCGCGCGCACACCGAAGCCCGTGATCGCCTCGGGCGGCGTCTCCAGCCTCGACGACATCGCCGCACTGCGCGAGCTCGTCCCGCTGGGTGTCGAGGGCGCGATCGTCGGCAAGGCGCTCTACGCCGGACAGTTCACCCTCGCCGAGGCTCTGGATGTCGCAGGGGACTGACGACGCCTGCGACCACGGTGCCCCCGCTGACTCGGCGGGCGTGCCGTGGGAGGGGCGCAGTTTCGAGACCAACCCCCACGCCGCCGACGACGGATCCGCCGACCCTGCGCTGCTCGCCGCTTTGCGGCGATTCCGCTCGGGCGAGGGGTCGCAGGTCGAGGTCGTCGATGCGTTGCGAAGCGCCCGCGTGCTCGTGCCGCTGGTCGCCGAGCGCGGCGATGAGGGCGTCGGGCCGACCGGACTGAAGGTCGACAAGACCCAGGAGCTCTCGATCGTCACCGTGGCCGCCCCCGACGGGCGTCGCGTGCAGCCGGTCTTCTCTTCCGTCGACACGATGCGGCGCTGGGACGCTCAGGCCCGGCCGATCCCGGTCGAGGCCGTGCGCGTCGCGCTGTCGGCGTCGAGCGAGCAGACCGATCTGATCGTGCTCGATCCGGCATCCGACACCGAGTTCGTCGTGCGTCGCCCCGCGATCTGGGCGATGGCGCAGAGCCAGCCGTGGGAGCCGAGCTTCCTGTCGCCGGAGGTGTTCACGGCCCTGCGTGAGAGTATCGCGCACGAACTGGCCGTCATCGATGTGGCCGTCGCGTCGGGGGACGCGGATGCCCGCATGCGCGGCCCCGAACTGATCGTCACGCTGACGCTGATCGATGGCCTGGACCGCGAGACTCTGGACGCTGTGCTGGCGCGGCTGGCTCAACGGTGGGCGGCCGATGACCGCATGGCGGTTCTGGTCGACTCGCTCACCGTCAAGCTCACGCGCTCCGAGGTCAGTTGACCGGGCCGGTCCACTTCTCGCCGGGGCCCTTGCCGATCGGGTCCGGGATGACCGATGCCTCACGGAAGGCCAGCTGAAGCGAGCGCAGACCGTCGCGCAGCGGGCTGGCGTGCGCGCTGCTGATCTCGGGCGCCCCGGCGGTGATGAGCCCGGCGAGGGCGTTGATGAGCTTGCGGGCCTCATCGAGGTCGAGCTGCTTCTCGGGGTCATCCGCCAGGCCGAGTTTCACGGCGGCCGCACTCATCAGGTGAACAGCGGTCGTGGTGATCACCTCGACCGCGGGAACGTCGGCGATGTCGCGTCCCGCGGCGGTCGCTGCCTGCTCCTGCTCGGCCCAGGTGTCGAGGCGGTGGTCGTGGGGCTCAGCAGGAATCGTCACTTCGTGTTGCTTTCTGTTAGACTTCTGCGGGCTCCGGAGCGTCACGCTCCGGCACGAAAGAGGATCCAATCCCACCCGCGCTTGCCGTTCCAGGCTACCGGGTTCTGCACCCCGCCGGTTTCGGTGGAAAGGGTGTGACAAGCCGGTGCATCTGAAGCATCGGCGGGTGGGGGAACTCCGAATTCGCCCGAGGCGTCAACAGCGACTCGGTGGCCGACAACCCACGTCTAAGGAGCTCCGCATCAGCGATCCCCGTACCAATGAGCGCATCCGCGTCCCCGAGGTCCGCCTCGTCGGACCTGCGGGTGAGCAGATCGGCGTTGTCCGCATCGAGGCAGCGCTGCGTCTGGCCCAGGAAGCCGATCTCGACCTCGTCGAGGTGGCTCCCAACTCCAAGCCGCCCGTGGTCAAGATCATGGACTACGGCAAGTTCAAGTACGAGGCCGCGCAGAAGGCGAAGGAAGCACGCCGTAACCAGGCGAACACCATCCTCAAAGAGGTGCGCTTCCGCCTGAAGATCGAGGCCCACGACTACACGACCAAGCTCAAGCGGGCCGAGGGCTTCCTCAAGGCCGGCGACAAGGTCAAGGCCATGATCCTGTTCCGCGGTCGCGAGCAGTCACGTCCCGAGCAGGGTGTGCGTCTGCTGCGCAAGTTCGCCGAGGACGTCGCCGAGTTCGGCTCGGTCGAGTCGAACCCCACCATCGACGGTCGCAACATGGTCATGGTCATCGCGCCGCTGAAGAACAAGTCCGAGGCCAAGGCCGAGCAGAACGCCGTCCGCTCGGCGAACAAGCAGGCCGCGCGCGAGGCGAAGTCCTCGACGGGCAACGACGCCGAGGCCTGAGCCGCCCCCCAGTCTCCCGCTTGCGAGCGGGTATCCACCGTCGCCCGCCAGGGCGCCACACGAAGGAAGAGAAGATGCCGAAGCAGAAGACCCACTCGGGTGCGAAGAAGCGCTTCAAGATCACCGGCAGCGGAAAGCTGAAGAAGCAGCAGGCCGGCATGCGCCACAACCTCGAGCACAAGTCGAGCCGTCGCACGCGCCGCCTGAACCAGGACCAGGTGCTCTCGAAGGCCGACTCCAAGGTCGCGAACAAGCTTCTCGGTCGCGGCTGAGCCCCGCCCGAGCGTACGGAATAGGAATACACGAAAATGGCAAGAGTCAAGCGCGCGGTAAACGCGCAGAAGAAGCGTCGCGTCATCCTCGAACGCGCCTCGGGTTACCGTGGCCAGCGTTCGCGCCTTTACCGCAAGGCGAAGGAGCAGGTCACCCACTCGCTCGTCTACGCGTACCGTGACCGTCGCAAGCGCAAGGGCGACTTCCGTCGTCTGTGGATCCAGCGCATCAACGCCGCTGCCCGCCAGAACGGCATCACGTACAACCGCTTCATGCAGGGTCTGGGCCTGGCCGGTGTGCAGGTTGACCGCCGTATGCTCGCCGAGCTCGCCGTGACCGACGCCGCCGCATTCGCGTCGCTGGTCGAGACCGCGAAGAACGCTCTTCCCTCGGACGTCAACGCTCCGAAGTCGGCTGCCTGAGCATCCGCTCTTCACGCAAACGGGCGTCTCCCCTCGGGGAGGCGCCCGTTTCGCGTCCCGGGGCATCCGCGGCGCGCCGATAGACTGATGCCGTGCTGGAGAATCCTCGCTCGCCCCGTGTCCGCGCTGTCGCCAAGCTCTCCAAGCGCAGTGCGCGCGTCGAGACCGGTCTGTTCCTGCTGGAGGGGCCGCAGGCGGTCCGTGAGGCATTGCGGTACGTGCCCGGTGCGATCGTCGAGCTCTACGCGACGCCGACTGCGTGGGAACGGCACGCCGACATCCGCCAGCTGGTCGCCGAGCACGAGGTCCCGTTCGACTACGTGACCGAGGACGTGCTCGACGCGATGGCCGACACCGTGACCCCGCAGGGGCTGATCGCGGTGGCCCGCCAGACCCCGACCGCTGTGAAGGACATCTTCGCGGCGTCCCCGCGCCTGATCGCGATCTGCGAAGAGGTGCGCGACCCGGGCAATCTCGGCACGATCATCCGTGCGGCGGACGCCGCAGGGGCGGATGCTGTCGTGCTGACCGGCCGCACCGTTGATCCCTACAACCCGAAGGTCGTCCGCTCGACCACGGGCTCGCTGTTCCACCTGCCGATCTCGGTGGGAGGCGACCTAGCCGACGTCGTCAGCCGTGCGCACGCGGCCGGACTGCAGGTGCTCGCCGCCGATGTGGGCGGGGGCGATCTGTTGTCTGCGCGCGCCGACAACACGCTCGCCAAGCCGACCGCCTGGTTGTTCGGCAACGAGGCGCGGGGGCTCGAAGCGGATGCCCGCGGGCTCGCCGACCAGGCACTGAAGCTGCCGATCTACGGGCAGGCCGAGTCGTTGAACCTCGCGACCGCCGCGAGCGTGTGCCTGTACGAGAGCGCGTTCGCGCAGCGCGCCGAGCACTGATCGGCGCCATCGCGCCGCCGATCACGAAACGATAAAGACCACGACGACCCCCTGTGCTGTCGAGGCCCCGGCCCTAGAGTTGGGCCATGGCAGAGAGCAGAGACGCCCTCGTGGTCGTCGAGAACGTCCAGAAGCACTACGGCGACTTCCAGGCGCTGACCGACATCAACCTCACGGTCGACCGCGGTGAGGTCGTCGTCGTCATCGGACCGTCAGGCTCGGGTAAGTCCACGCTCTGCCGCACCATCAACCGGCTGGAGACGATCACCAGCGGCGAGATCCGCATCGACGGCAAAGTGCTGCCCGCCGAGGGCAAGGCGCTCGCGCACCTGCGCGCCGAGGTCGGCATGGTCTTTCAGTCGTTCAACCTGTTCGCGCACCTGACGATCCTCGAGAACGTCACGCTCGGCCCGATCAAGGTCCGCGGCCTCAAGAAGGCGGATGCCGAGAAGGAGGCCATGGCGCTGCTGGAGCGCGTCGGGGTCGCCGAGCAGGCGCGCAAGCTTCCTGCGCAGCTGTCGGGTGGACAGCAGCAGCGTGTCGCCATCGCCCGTGCCCTGGCGATGCGCCCGAAGGTCATGCTCTTCGATGAGCCCACCAGCGCCCTGGACCCCGAGATGATCACCGAGGTGCTCGACGTGATGATCGGGCTCGCCAACGAGGGTATGACGATGATCGTCGTCACTCACGAGATGGGCTTCGCGCGCAAGGCGGCCAACCGGGTCGTGTTCATGGCCGATGGGCAGATCGTCGAGCAGGCCACGCCCGAGCAGTTCTTCACGAACCCGCAGAGCGCGCGCGCCAAGGACTTCCTCTCCAAGCTGCTCACCCACTGACTCCCGTCCACACATCCCATAAGGAGACGCACATGCGACGTACACGCACACTGGCAGGAATCGGCATCGCAACGGTGGCGTTGTTCGCCCTGACCGCCTGCAACAGCGGAACCCCGTCGGACCCCGGTGGCGACGGCGGCGATGGCGGCGACGCCGGATCATCCACGCCGTGGGAGGTCGCGACGGATGTCAGCCTCGACGGCAGCCCGACTTTCGACGCGATGGTCGAGCGCGACGGCGTCATCATCGGCGTCAAAGAAGATCAGCCCGGCCTGGGCTACCTCGACGTGACCTCGGGCGATCGCACGGGATTCGACGTCGACATCGCACGCTGGATCGCGGCGTCGCTCGGCTTCGATGAGGACCAGATCGAGTTCAAGCCGATCGCCTCGGCCAACCGCGAGCAGGCCATCGTCAACGGCGACATCGACTACTACGTCGGCACGTACTCGATCAACGACAAGCGCAAGGAGCAGATCGACTTCGCGGGACCGTACTTCGTCACGGGTCAGGGGTTGCTGGTCGCGAAGGACGCGCCGGAGGCGACCAAGCTCGAGGACTTCAACGGCAAGACCGTCTGCTCGGCGACAGGCTCCACGCCGATCCAGAACATCAAGGCGAACTTCCCCGACATCAAGACGCAGGAGTACGATCTCTACTCCGCCTGCGTCGAAGACCTGATCAGCGGCAAGGTCGAGGCTGTGACCACCGACCAGGCCATCCTGATCGGCTACGCGGCGCAGTACCCCGATGACGTCAAGGTCACGGGTGGACTGTTCACCGAAGAGCGCTACGGCGTCGGTCTACCCAAGGGCGATGACGTGCTGCGCGACCACATCAACACGCTGTTCACCGATGGCGGCGATGTCTGGCAGCAGATTTTCGACAACAACCTCGGCGACTCGGGCATCCAGGTCGAGCAGCCTGCGGTCGACGCGTACTGAACGACATCTGCGGGGGCGCGGATGCATCGCGCCCCCGCACCATCATCCGACGGAGGAATGAGAAGACGTGGACGTCATCTTCGGCAACCTCGACCTGTGGAGCGAGGCGCTGACCAACACCCTGCTGGTGTTCGTGTTCGGAGGGATTATCGCCCTCGTTCTCGGCATCATCGTCGGTGCGATGCGCGTCTCGCCGGTGCCGATCGCGCGAGGAGTGGGCACGGTCTATGTCAACCTCGTTCGGAACACCCCTCTGACCCTGGTGTTCTTCTTCTTCGTGTTCGGATATCCGCAGTTGGGACTGCCCCCGCTATCGAACACCGTGCTCGGCATCCTGGCGATCGGCATCTACACCGCGACCTATGTCGCTGAGGTGCTGCGTGCGGGTATCAACACCGTGCACGTCGGGCAGGCCGAAGCTGCGCGTGCGATCGGCCTGCCGTTCGGGCAGGTGATGACACTCGTGGTTCTGCCGCAGGCGTTCCGGTCCGTCGTGCCGCCGATGATGAGCGTGTTCATCGCGCTGCTCAAGAACACCACGGTGGCCGCCGGCTTCGCGATCTCCGAGCTCGCCGCACTGCGCGCCACCATCAACGATGCGCCTGACCGGCCCGGTAACCCCATGGAAGTGCTGCTGTGGGTGGCGGTGGTCTTCGTCGCGCTCGTGCTATTGATGAGCTGGGCGCAGCGAACGCTTGAGAACAAGTGGAGGATCGCACGATGACTTCCGTCCTTTACGACGTACCCGGACCGCGTGCGATCGCCCGCAACCGGGTACTGGCAGCGGTCACGGTGCTCCTCGTGCTCGCCGTGATCGGCTTCATGACTTACCGGCTCTGGGAGTCTGGCCAGTTCGAGGCGTCGAAGTGGTACGTGTTCACCTTCAGCAACGTGTGGATGAGCATTCTTGAGGCGCTCGGCAACACGCTGGCCGCGTTCGCGCTGGCCGCAGTGCTGAGTCTTGTTCTGGGTCTTGTGCTGGCGATCGGGCGTCTGTCAGACCACGCCTGGATCCGTGTGCCGGTGACCGCAGTCACAGAGCTGCTGCGAGCGGTACCGGTTCTGGTCATGATGATGCTGCTCTACTACGGTCTTCCCGTCGTCGGCGTCAAGATGGAGCCCTACTGGGCGGTTGTACTGGCACTGATGGCGTACAACGGTTCCGTGCTGGCCGAAGTCTTCCGAGCGGGAATTGAATCCTTGCCACGTGGACAGAAGGAAGCCGGCTACGCGATCGGTCTGCGCAAGAGCGGAGTGATGCGGCTGATCCTCTTCCCGCAGGCTGTGCGGGCGATGCTTCCGGTCATCGTCGCTCAGCTCGTCGTGACCATGAAAGACACGGCACTGGGATTCATCATCACCTACCCCGAGTTGCTCTACTACGCCAAGCTGCTCAGCTCGCAGCAGGGGCGCCCGATCCTGCAGTCCGCCTTCGTCATCGGTGGCATCTACATCGTGATGTGTCTGATTCTCTCGGGCATCGCGAAGTGGCTCGAGATCCGCACACGCCGCTCGCCGAAGGACAAGGTGCTGGAAGCCGAGGCGGCCGTGCTCATGCACGAAGGAACCGACACCGAACTTCTGGTCGCCCAGGGGGACGGCAAGCGGGGACGGCGGCTGGGTCGGGACCGACGCTGAACGGAACGGCCGGTCGTCGCCGCGCCGGTAGACTCTGATCTCGTGTCAGCCACTCCTGAGATCACCCCCGAAGCGGTCGAGGCCGCGGTCACGGCGGCACTCGCTGCCGTCGAAGCCGCGAGCGACACCGCCCAGCTCAAATCCGCCAAAGCCGCGCATGTGGCCGAAGGGTCGCCGCTGGCCGTCCTGAACGCGTCCATGCGTCAGGTCGCGCCCGAGCACAAGGCGACGTTCGGCAAGCTGATCGGGCAGGGGAGGGGTCGGGTCGCCCAGGCCCTGGCCGCCAAGGAGGCCGAGCTGGCCGAGGCCGAGACGGCAGCCCGCCTGGAGGCCGAGCGGGTCGACATCACCGCGCTCGCCTCGCGTTCGCGTGTGGGTGCGCGCCATCCGCTGCCGCTCATGCAAGAGCAGATCAGCGACATCTTCGTCGGCATGGGGTGGGAGATCGCCGAGGGCCCCGAGCTCGAGCACGAGTGGTTCAACTTCGACGCCCTGAACTTCGATGTCGACCACCCGGCGCGTCAGGAGCAGGACACCTTCTACGTCGACCCGACGTCGCGCCACCTGGTGATGCGCACGCACACCAGCCCGGTGCAGGTGCGCTCGATGCTCGATCGAGAGGTGCCGATCTACGTGCTGTGCCCTGGTCGCGTGTACCGCACTGATGAGTTCGACGCCACGCACCTGCCGGTGTTCACCCAGGTCGAGGGCCTCGTGGTTGACAAGGGCATCACCATGGCGCATCTGAAGGGCACGCTCGACCACCTCGCCAAGCAGCTCTTCGGAGCCGAGGCGAAGACGCGCCTGCGCACCAACTACTTCCCGTTCACCGAGCCTTCGGCCGAGTTCGATCTGTGGCATCCGACCTTCAAGGGCGGCGCCCGCTGGATCGAGTGGGGCGGTTGCGGAATGGTCAATCCCAACGTGCTGCGCGCGGCGGGGATCGACCCGGAGGTCTACAGCGGGTTCGCCTTCGGTATCGGCGTCGAGCGGGCGCTGATGTTCCGCAGCGATGTGAAAGACATGCGCGACATGGCAGAGGGCGATGTGCGCTTCAGCGAGCAGTTCGGGATGGTGGTGTGATGCGTATTCCGCTTTCCTGGTTGCGCGAGTACGTCGAGGTGGCAGCGGATGCCACTCCGGAAGACGTTCTGGCGTCGTTCCTCTCGGTGGGCTTCGAAGAGGAGGACATCCATCGCGTCGAGATCACCGGTCCCGTCGTGGTCGGTCAGGTGCTCTCGGTCGAGCCCGAGCCGCAGAAGAACGGCAAGACGATCAACTGGTGCCAGGTCGATGTGGGCGAAGACGAGCCCCGCGGAATCGTCTGCGGTGCGCACAACTTCGTCGCCGGTGACAAGGTCGTGGTGACCCTGCCCGGGGCTGTGCTGCCCGGGCCGTTCCCGATCGCCGCGCGCAAGACGTACGGCCATGTCTCGGACGGCATGATCGCCTCGGCGCGCGAGCTCGGCCTCGGCGACGAGCACGACGGCATCATCGTGCTGTCGACGCTGGGTCTGGATCCCGAGGTCGGTACTGACGCCATCGAACTGCTGCACCTCAACGATGTCGCCGTCGAGATCAACGTCACGCCCGACCGCGGCTACGCGTTCTCACTGCGTGGCGTCGCCCGCGAGTACGGTCACGCCACCGGGGGTGCTTTCAGCGATCCCGCCGAGCGCGACTTCGCCGAGCTGCAGCCGGGAACGGGCTTCGACATCCGCGTCGAGGATGAGAACCCGATCCGCGGCACCGTCGGCGCGCGCGAGTTCGTCGCACGCGTCGTCCGCGATGTCGACCCGAGCCGTCCCACCCCGCCGTGGATGGTCGCCCGGCTCGCGCTGGCGGGCATGCGCTCGCTGGGCATCCTGATCGACATCACCAACTACGTCATGCTCGAACTGGGCAACCCGATTCACGGCTACGACCTCGACAAGCTCGACGGCGGCATCGTGGTGCGTCGCGCGGGCCAGGGCGAGCGCATCACCACGCTCGACGGGCAGGATCGCGCTCTGCACGTCGAGGATCTGCTGATCACCGACGGTTCGGGCCCCATCGGCATTGCAGGCGTCATGGGCGGCGGCACGACCGAGATGAGTGACACCACGCGCAACGTGCTGATCGAGGCGGCGACGTTCGATCCGGTCACGATCGCCCGGAGCGCCCGCCGACACAAGCTGCCGAGCGAGGCGTCGAAGCGCTTCGAGCGGGGTGTCGATCCGCTGATCCCGTTCGTCGCCGCACGCCGGGTGGCCGATCTGATGGTCGAGCTCGCCGGGGGAACGCTGACCGACGAGGGCGGCGCGCTGTACACCGAGTTCGAGATCGCCGGAATCGCGCTGCCGCGTGGCTTCGCCGATGGCGTCGTGGGCGTCGACTACACCGACGACGAGGTCGTCGGGGCACTCGAGATGATCGGCGCCGAGGTCGCGGCGCAGGGTGACGGGTGGTTCGTGATCCCGCCGAGCTGGCGACCCGACCTCACCGACAAGTGGACGCTCGTCGAGGAGATCGCGCGCATCCACGGTCTCGACCGGATCCCGTCCGTACTGCCGGTCCCGCCGTCGGGCCGTGGCTACACGGCGCTGCAGCAGGGACGCAAGCGGGTGGCGGATGCCCTCGCCGCGGCCGGTCTGGTCGAGACGCCGTCGTTCCCGTTCACCACCGAGCAGCTCAACGACCTGCACGGCTCGGCGACCGGCGATCACCTGCCCAGCATCCGTCTGGCCAACGCACTCGACGGGCAGGCGCCGTTCCTGCGCCGATCGCTGCTGCCCGCCCTGGTGCAGACCGCGCACCGCAACATCTCGCGCGGTCTGGTGGATCTCGGCCTGTTCGAGGTCGGGTCGGTGTTCACCCCCGAAGAGGGCGTGACCTACGGCACGGACTTCATCCCGCCGCTCGGCGAACGCCCCGACGATGAGACGCTGGCGGCGCTCAACGCGGCCATCCCGCCGCAGCCGAGGCACATCGCGGCGCTGTTCGCCGGCAATATCACCCCGCGCCAGCCGGGACGCCCTGCCGAGCACGTCGACCTGGCCGATGCGCTGGACGTCGTGCGCGTGATCGGCGTCGCCGCCGGCGTCGACATCGACGTCGCGCAGACGCAGCGCGCCGCGCTGCATCCGGGACGCGCCGGGGCACTGAGCGTGCGCGGCGAGCAGATCGGCTACGTCGGCGAGCTGCACCCGCAGGTCTCGGCCGACGCCGACCTGCCGGGGCGTGTCGTCGTGTTCGAACTGGACCTGGATCGTCTGCTCACCCTCGCGGGCGAGCGCGTCGTCGTCGAGTCCCTGTCGACGTATCCTGCGGCCACGCAGGACGTCTCGCTGGTCGTGGGTGTCGAGGTGCCGGCCGCCGAGGTGCGCGCCGCGCTCGTCGAGGGCGCCGGCGACCTGCTCGAGTCCGTGCGTCTCGTCGACGACTACCGCGGCGAGGGCCTGGGCGACGGGCAGAAGAGCCTCAGCTACGCCCTGCGCTTCCGGGCATCCGACCGTACGCTGACCGCCGCCGAGGCGAGCGAGGCAAAGCTCGCGGGCGTCGCCGTGGCGACGCAGCGCTTCGGCGCGAGCATCCGCGACTGAGTCGCATCGGCGATTCCGCTCACGGTGCCTGCGCTGTGAGCGGAATCGCTTGCGTCTGCTCTCGGATGCCGATGGCATGGACGCATGACTCAGGTGCTGGTGCTCGGCGGAACAGGATGGCTTTCGGGACGGATCGCGCAGCGCTGGCGTGACGCCGGCGCGCAGGTGACGTGTCTGGCACGCGGGAGCCGACCGGCCCCGGACGGCACCGTGCTGTTGCGCGGGGACCGCGACGAACCGGATGTCTACGACCGGCTGCGTGAGCAGCAGTGGGACGAGATCGTCGATATCTCCTCGCGCGCGGATCACGTGGGTGCGGCCGTCGCGGCGCTCGGCGACAGCGCGGCGCACTGGACATACGTGTCGTCGGTCTCGGTGTACGCCGACGAGGTCACCGTCGGTCTCGACGAGACCGGACCGCTCCACGCGCCCGCGCAGCCGGGCGACGAGTACGACTACAGCGCCCAGAAGGTCGCCGCCGAACAGGCGGTGACCGCCCTGGGCACGCGGGCCGGCATCGTCCGGCCCGGCCTGGTGGTCGGCGCCGGCGATCCCAGCGACCGCTTCGGATACTGGGCGGCGGCCTTCGCACGCGCCGGTGACGGCGCAGTGCTGGCGCCCGACAGTCGCGACCGATTCGCTCAGGTGATCGACGTCGACGATCTCGCCGGGTTCATCACCGCTGACCGGCGCACCGGGGTCGTCAATGCCATCGGCGATCCGCTGCCGCTGAGCGACCTGCTCGACGCCTTCCGTACCGAGTCCGGGCACACCGGTCCGGTCCGGGTGGCCGACGACGACTGGCTCGGTGCGCACGGCGTGCAGTACTGGATGGGGGAGCGCTCACTGCCGCTGTGGCTGCCCGCGGACATGCCGGGCTTCGCGCAGCACGACAACCGTGCGTACCGCGCCGCCGGCGGCGGGTTCACGCCCCTCGACCAGACGATCCGGAGCGTGCTCGCCGACGAACGCGCCCGGGGACTGGACCGCGAGCGTCGCGCCGGTCTGACCCGGCACGACGAGAGCGAGCTGCTCGCACAGCTCGTCTGAGCTTGGTCCGGTCGAGGCCCGAACCGGCAGGCTTCGCTAGACTCGCGCACAGTGACACGGGGTGCCGCAGAAGCGGCTGAGATCACACCCGTCGAACCTGATCTAGTTCGTACTAGCGAAGGGATGTCGTCCATGAACGATCGTCTGCGCCCATCCGCCCGTATTCCGGCCGCCGCCGCCGAGCTGCTGCGCGAGGTGCGCCGAACACCTCCGCTGACCCAGTGCATCACCAACACCGTGGTCACGGGGTTCACGGCCAATGTGCTTCTGGCGACGGGGGCGGCACCCGCGATGGTCGGCATCGTCGGCGAGTCCGGGATCTTCGCCGGTATCGCCGATGCGCTGCTGGTGAACCTCGGCACTCCGCCGCCCGAGCAGCGCGCGGCCATGTCCGAGGCGGTGCGCGGCGCGAACACGGCGGGTACGCCGTGGGTGCTCGACCCGGTCGCGATCGGAGCACTCCCCGTGCGGACGGCACTCGCCGCCGAGCTGGTCGCCCAGCATCCGACGGCCGTGCGCGGCAACGCGAGTGAGATCCTCGCCCTGGCCGGCACCGGTGCCGGCGGACGGGGCGTCGACGCCGTCGACGCCCCGGATGCCGCCATGGAGGCGGCCCGTACGATCGCCGCACGGTGGGGGAGCGTGGTGGCGGTCTCGGGTGCCACCGACCTGATCACCGACCGTGAACGGGTGATCCGGATCGCCAACGGCGACCCGCTGCTCACGCGCGTCACCGGGGGAGGGTGCGCGCTCGGAGCCGTCATGGCCGCCTTCCTCGGCGCGGCCCGAGCAACCGGGGCCGACGCCATGACGGCGGTGGCTGCGGCGACCCTCGTCTACACCGTCGCCGCCGAGCGCGCGGCCAAGGTCGCCGCGGGCCCCGGCAGCTTCGCCGTCGCATTCATCGACGCGCTCGCGGCGGTCGAGGCAGACGATCTGCTGCGCGACGCCCGGATCGAGGAGGACGCACGGTGACGTACGACCTGTCGATCTACCTGGTCACCGATCCGCACCTGTGCGGTGCGCGCGGTGTCGTGCAGACCGTCCGCGATGCGGTCGACGGCGGCGCCACCATCGTGCAGCTGCGCGACAAGCACGCGGACGACGACGCCATCGTCGACCAACTCGTCACCCTGTCCGAGGTCATCGACGGACGCGCGCTGCTCGTCGTCGACGACCGCGTCGACGCCGTTCTTGCCGCACGCCGCCGGGGAGCCCGCGTCGACGGGGTCCATGTGGGACAGTTCGACATGCCGGCGACCGAGGTGCGACGCCTGCTCGGGCCGGATGCCCTCGTCGGCCTCACCGCGAACACGCCGGAGCACCTGGCGGCGCTGCGCGACCTTCCGGCCGGGACGGTCGACTACATCGGTGCCGGGGTGATCCGTCCGACGAGTACGAAGCCCGATCACCCGGCACCGCTCGGCATCGCAGGCTTCGCCGCGCTCGCCGCGCAGAGCCCTGTTCCCGCCGTCGCGATCGGTGGCATCCGTTCGGATGACGTTGTACCGCTGCGCGCGGCAGGTGCCGCCGGTGTCGCCGTGGTGTCGCAGATCTGCGCGGCCGACGACGCGCACCTCGCGACCACCGTGCTGCGCGCGCGGTGGAGCGGCTCCGCGGTTCCCCGGGTGCTGAGCATCGCCGGCAGCGACCCCTCCGGGGGTGCCGGCATCCAGGCCGACCTGAAATCCATCGCCGCCAACGGCGGCTACGGCATGGCAGCACTGACCGCACTCACGGCGCAGAACACACGCGGCGTGCGCGAGGTGCACGTCCCGCCGGTGTCGTTCCTGCGTGCGCAACTCGACGCGCTCGCCGACGACATCGAGATCGATGCGGTGAAGATCGGGATGCTCGCGGATGCCGAGGTGATCGCCACGGTGGACGCCTGGCTGGACGACAACCGTCCGGCGACCGTCGTGCTCGATCCGGTCATGGTCGCCACCTCCGGCGACCGTCTGCTCGATGAGCGCGCGGAGGCGGCACTGCACCGCCTCGCGCGGCGGGCCGACCTGCTCACCCCGAACATCGCCGAACTCGAGGTGCTGGCCGGACGGCGGGTCATCGGGTGGGACGACGCGCTCGATGCGGCGCGCGACCTCGCGGCAGCCGTCGATGCCCTGGTGCTCGTCAAGGGCGGGCACCTCGACAGCGACGACGCACCCGACGCCCTCGTCGGAGCGGAAGGCGTGATCTCCCACTTCTCCGGTGCGCGCATCGCCACCACCAGCACACACGGCACCGGTTGCTCGCTCTCATCCGCTGTGGCCACGCGCCGTGCGGCAGGGGCCGACTGGTCGCTCGCGATCGCCGACTCTCGCGCCTGGCTGCGCGAGTCGCTGCGCGCAGGAGCGGCGCTCGGCGTCGGGCGCGGTCACGGGCCGGTCAACCACTTCGCCGGCCTCTGGCAACGCGGCGGGCTCGGCACGCGACCGACCGCCGATGACGTGCGCGCCGAATGGTGGGCCGGTATCGCGAGCATCCGTCACGACATCGACGCGCTGCCATTCATCCGCGCACTCGCCGACGGCACGCTCGATCGGGCGACATTCCTGCACTACCTGGAGCAGGACGCGCTGTACCTGCGTGAGTACGCGCGGGTGCTCGCCGAAGCTGCGCGCCTCGCACCCACTGCGGCGGAACAGGCGTTCTGGGCTGAGGGCGCACACGGCGCGATCGCCGGTGAGCTGGCCATGCACGCCTCGTGGCTCACACCGATGACCGGGGTGTCGGCGGCCACGTTCTCGGCCGATCCCACCCCCGTCACGACCGGCTATCTGGACCACCTGCGTGCGACGGCGTTCACCGGCGACTACTCGACCCTGATCGCGGCGGTGCTGCCGTGCTTCTGGCTGTACGCCGACCTCGGCGAACGCCTGCACAGCGGTGCCTTCGGGCCGGAGCCCCTCGATCCGGCGCATCCGTTCGCCTCGTGGCTGGCGACATATGCCGACCCGACGTTCGCGGTCGCCAACGCGCAGGCCATCGCGTACGTCACCGCAGCAGCCGCCAGATCAGATGATGCGCAGCGGTCGCGCATGCGCCGAGCGTTCGACCTGGCCGCCGCGCACGAACGGGCCTTCTTCGATCTTCGGTGACGGCGAACGGCGCGGCGGCCCGGTCGCGTCAACTTGCGCCCGGTGGCGACGACTCGATATCGTCACCGCATGCCTTCGGCCCCGCACAACCGCACGACGCTCTCCCCGAGCGTCGCCGTTGTGCGCCCGCGCCGACGCCGCGGCGGCCGCCGACCATAGGCGACCCCGCTCTGCGCCGACGCTTCGGCGCGGCTGCCGGTGTCGCCGCCTCGGCCCAGGCCCGTCATCGGGCGCACACCGACCGTTAAGGTAGAAGCATGACGTATACCGTCGCCGTCTCCGGCGCATCCGGCTACGCGGGGGGCGAGATCCTGCGGCTCCTCGCCGCACACCCCGACATCGAGATCCGCACCGTGACCGCGCATTCCAACGCCGGCCAGCCGCTCATCGAACACCAGCCGCACCTGCGCTCCCTGGCGCACCTGACGCTGCAGCCCACCACCCCCGAGGTGTTGGCCGGGCACGACATCGTGTTCCTCGCCCTGCCGCACGGCCAGTCCGGCCAGTACACCGACGCCCTCGGCGACACCCCGCTGGTGATCGACGCCGGTGCCGACCACCGGCTCACCTCGCAACAGGCCTGGGACGCCTTCTACGGCGGCCACTTCCACGAGCCGTGGGCGTACGGTGTGCCCGAGCTGCTCACGGCCACCGGAAAGCAGCGTGAGCAGCTGCGGGGCGCTTCGCGGATCGCGGCTCCCGGCTGCAACGCATCGACCGTCAGTCTGAGCCTGACCCCCGGCGTCGCCGCCGGAGTGATCGACCCGTCCGACATCGTCACGATGCTTGCCGTCGGCCCGTCCGGCGCCGGCAAGAGCCTCAAGCCCCACCTGCTGGGCAGCGAACTGCTCGGCACCGCCAACCCGTACGCCGTCGGCGGCACGCACCGGCACATCCCCGAGATCCGCCAGGCGCTCGCCGCGGCCTCGGGAGCCACGCCCGACAGCATCCGCATCTCGTTCACCCCCGTTCTCGTGCCGATGGCGCGTGGCATCCTCGCCACGTCCACCGCGCCGATCGTCGAGGGTGTGACCGACGCGCAGATCCGCGACGCGTGGGAGCAGGCCTACGGCGACGAGACCTTCGTGCAGCTGCTGCCGCAGGGATCGTTCCCGCGCACCGCTGACGTGCTCGGCGCCAATACCGCGCTGATGGGTCTGGCGATCGACCGGGCGGCCAACCGCGTCACGGTGGTCACCGCCGTCGACAACCTCGTCAAGGGCACCGCCGGCGCTGCCATCCAGTCCATGAATCTCGCGCTCGGCCTTCCCGAGGGCCGCGCGCTCACCGTGAACGGAGTAGCGCCGTGAGTGTCACCGCACCCCAGGGCTTCGAGGCGGCCGGCGTCGCCACGGGGCTGAAGTCCACCGGAGCCCTCGACGTGGCCGTCGTCGTCAACCGCGGCCCGCGCAAGATCGGCGCGGCGGTGTTCACCACGAACCGCGCCAAGGCCAACCCGATCATCTGGTCGCAGCAGGTGATCGCCGATCGCATCGTTGAGGCGATCGTGCTCAACTCCGGCGGCGCGAACTGCTTCACCGGGGCCTTCGGGTTCCAGACCACGCACCAGACCGCCGAGAAAGCCGCCGAGCTGCTGCAGGTCAGCGCCGGAGATGTGCTGGTCTGCTCGACCGGGCTCATCGGCACCGGCGACGAGGTCTTCCGCGGTCGGGTTCTTGACGGCGTCGAGCGCGGCGTCGCCGCGCTGAGCGCAGACGGCGGTCAGGACGCCGCCGCGGCCATCATGACCACAGACACCGTCGCGAAGACCGCATCGGTGACGCGATCGGGCTGGACGATCGGAGGCATGGCCAAGGGCGCGGGGATGCTCGCACCGGGACTGGCCACCATGCTCGTCGTCCTCACCACCGACGCCGACCTCGAAGCGGTCGAGGCGGATGCTGCGCTGCGCCGGGCGACGGGGGTCACCTTCGACCGGCTCGATTCGGACGGCTGCATGTCGACCAACGATCAGGTGACGCTGCTGGCCAACGGTGCCACCGGCATCCGTCCCGACCTCGAAGAGTTCACATCGGCCCTGACCGAGGTCTGCCGTGAGCTGTCGCAGAAGCTCCAGCAGGATGCCGAGGGCGCCAGCCACGACATCACGATCGTCGTCACGAACGCCGAGAGCGAGGCCGACGCCGTCGAGGTCGGCCGATCGGTGGCGCGCAACAACCTCTTCAAGGCGGCGATCTTCGGTAACGACCCCAACTGGGGGCGGGTGCTCGCCGCGATCGGCACGACCGACGCGCGCTTCGACCCCTACGACGTCGATGTGTCGATGAACGGTGTGCGCGTCTGCTCCGCCGGTGGTCCCGACCGTCCGCGTGAAGAGGTCGACCTCACCCCGCGGGCGACGCTTGTCGAGATCGACCTGAAGACCGGCGACGCGACCGCGACGATCCTCACCAACGACCTGACCCACGACTACGTGCACGAGAACAGCGCCTACGCCTCATGACAGATCTGCAGGACACCGCCCCAGAGGAAGCCGCCTACAAGGCCGCCACCCTTATCGAATCGCTGCCGTGGCTCAAGCGCTTCCGCGATCAGATCGTAGTCGTCAAGTACGGCGGCAATGCGATGGTCAGCGACGAACTGCAAGAGGCGTTCGCGCAGGACATCGCCTACCTGCGGTACGTCGGCGTGCAGCCGGTGGTCGTGCACGGCGGCGGCCCCCAGATCTCGAACATGCTCGACCGGCTGGCCATCCCCAGTGAGTTCAAGGGCGGATACCGGGTCACCTCCACCGAGGCCATCAGCGTCGTGCGGATGGTGCTCACCGGGCAGATCAACCCCACACTGGTGGCGAAGATCAACTCGCACGGCCCGATCGCGACGGGACTGAGTGGTGAGGACGCCGGGCTGTTCGGCGGGCGTCGACGCGGCATCGTGCTCGACGGTGAAGAGGTCGATCTTGGCCGCGTCGGCGACGTGGTGCAGGTCGACCCGACACCGGTGCTCGACCACCTCGCGGCCGGTCGCATCCCCGTGGTCTCGTCGATCGCGCCCGACCTCGATCACCCCGGTCAGTCGCTGAACGTGAATGCGGATGCCGCGGCCGCGGCCCTGGCGACGGCTCTGGGGGCCCGCAAGCTGGTGATCCTCACCGATGTCGCCGGGCTCTACGCCGACTGGCCCAACCGTGATTCGTTGGTCTCGCACATCACGGCGACCGAGCTCACCCAGATGCTGCCCACGCTCGAATCGGGAATGATCCCGAAGATGCGCGCGTGCCTCGACGCGGTCGAGTCGGGGGTCGATGCGGCGGCGATCATCGACGGGCGGGTACCGCACTCGGTGCTCGTGGAACTGTTCACCAGCAAGGGAATCGGCACAGAGGTGGTCGCAGGATGACGAACTGGAACGACGACGCGGCACGCGATCTGATGAGCCTCGGCGGACGGCTCGCGCTGCTCACGCGCGGTGAGGGCTCCTGGGTGTGGGATGCCGACGACAACCGCTACCTGGACTTCCTCGGCGGCATCGCCGTGAACTGCCTCGGTCACGCGCACCCGGTGTTCGTGGAGGCGGTCTCGGCGCAGGCGGCAACGCTGGCGCATGTGTCGAACTACTTCGCCACGCCCCCTCAGCTCGAGATCGCCGCGCGCCTGAAGCGCCTGGCGGGAACCGGTGAGCGCGGCCGCGTATTCCTGGCGAACTCCGGTACCGAGGCCAACGAGATGGCGATCAAGCTCGCCCGGTTGCACGGTGCACAGCCGTCAGCGGGGGCGGGCGCTGCCCGCACGCGCATCCTCGTCGTCGAAGGAGCGTTCCACGGACGCACGATGGGCGCACTCTCGCTCACCCCGAAGGCCGCCTACCGCGACCCGTTCCTGCCGGCCGTGCCCGACATCGTCGCCGTGGAGCGCACGCTGGAGAGCCTGGAGGCGGCGTTCGCAGAGGGCGGTGTCGCCGCGATGATCGTCGAGCCCATCCAGGGCGAGGCCGGTGTGGTCGAGCTGCCCGAGGGCTTCCTCGCGCGTGCGCGCGCGCTCACGACAGCTCACGATGCGCTGCTGATCCTCGACGAGGTGCAGACCGGGTCGGGACGCACCGGTGAGTGGTTCGCCTTCCAGCGTGAGGGCGTGATCCCGGATGCCGTCACGCTCGCCAAGAGCATCGGCGCGGGCTTCCCGCTCGGCGCGCTGATCACGTTCGCCTCGGCGAGCGACCTGTTCTACCCGGGCACGCACAACTCGACCTTCGGCGGGAACCCGCTGGCCAGCGCGGTCGCCAACGCCGTGCTCGGCTTCGTCGAGGACGAGCACGTGCTCGACAACGTCAACGCGCGTGGCGCGCAGCTGCGCGACGGCGTCGCGGCCCTGCCGCTGGTTGCGGGCACTACCGGCGCGGGTCTGCTCATCGGCATCCGGTTGAGTGCCTCGGTTGCGCCCGCGGTCGCCGCCGCCGCTCAGGAACGCGGGCTGATCGTCAATGCGCCGACCCCCGATGTCATCCGCATCGCTCCCGCCTACACGATCGGCGACACCGAGGTGCAGGAGTTCCTCACCCGGCTCGGCGCAGCCCTCGCCGACGTCGCCGCCACCACCACGACACCCTCGGAGAAGCCATGACCCGCCACCTGCTGCGCGATGACGACCTGACGCGCGCCGAGCAGACCGAGATCCTCGATCTCGCCCTCGAACTGAAGAAGGACCGCTGGGCGAACAAGGCCCTGGCGGGGCCCCAGACCGTCGCGGTCATCTTCGACAAGTCCTCGACCCGCACCCGCGTCTCGTTCGCGGTCGGGATCGCCGACCTCGGCGGCTCGCCGCTGATCATCTCGACCGCGAACAGCCAGCTCGGTGGCAAGGAGACGCCCTCCGACACCGCGCGCGTGCTCGAGCGTCAGGTGGCGGCGATCGTCTGGCGCACCTACGCGCAGTCGGGCTTGGAAGAGATGGCGCGCGGTACGCGCGTGCCGGTCGTCAACGCCCTGTCGGACGACTTCCACCCGTGCCAGCTGCTGGCCGACCTGCTCACGATCCGCGAGCACAAGGGTGAGCTGGCCGGGCTGACGCTGACGTTCTTCGGCGATGGGCGCAGCAACATGGCTCACTCGTACCTGCTCGCCGGTGTCACGGCGGGCATGCATGTGCGCATCGCTTCGCCCACCTCGTACGCCCCGCGCGCTGATGTCGTCGCCGCGGCCGAGGCCCGTGCCGCCGAGACCGGCGGGTCGGTCACACTGCTGACCGACCCGCGTGAGGCCGCGCTGGGCGCTGATGTCGTCGTCACCGACACCTGGGTGTCGATGGGCAAGGAGGAAGAGAAGATCATCCGCCTGCGCGAGCTCGGCGGATACAAGGTCACCACCGAGATCATGTCGCTGGCTGACCCCGAGGCGATCTTCATCCACTGCCTTCCCGCGGATCGCGGCTACGAGGTCGACTCCGAAGTGATCGACGGCCCGCAGAGCGTCGTCTGGGACGAGGCCGAGAACCGGCTGCACGCGCAGAAGGCGCTGCTTGTCTGGTTGCTGGAGAAGAAGACGCAGGCGACGGATGCTGGCGCGAGCCGCGAGGGAGTAGCCCAATGAGCGCGACGAACGGCGAGGGAGCGCACGGCACCAACGAGGGATCACTGTGGGGCGGACGCTTCGCCACGGGCCCCTCGCCGGAACTGGTCGAGCTGAGCCGCTCCACCCACTTCGACTGGGCGTTGGCGCTGTATGACATCGCGGGCTCCCACGCGCACGCCAAGGCGCTCGAAGCAGCCGGCTATCTGGATGCCGCCGAGGCCGAGGCGATGCACGCCGGACTCGACCGGCTGGCCGCTCGTGTGGCGGATGGCTCGCTCGTGGCGCAGCCCGGCGACGAGGACGTGCACGGTGCGCTGGAGCAGGCGCTGATCGCCGAGGTCGGGGCCGAGCTGGGCGGCAAACTGCGCGCCGGTCGTAGCCGCAACGACCAGATCGCCACGCTGGTGCGCATGTACCTGCGCGACCACTCCCGCGTGATCGCCCGCGACCTGCTGCGGGTGATCGATGCGATCGTCGCTCAGGCCGAGTCCCACCCGAACGCCATCATGCCGGGTCGTACGCACCTGCAGTCGGCGCAGCCGCTGCTGCTGGCCCACCACCTGCAGGCCCACGCCTGGCCGCTTGTGCGCGACCTCGAGCGACTGCGTGACTGGATGTCACGGGCATCCGTCTCGCCCTACGGCGGGGGAGCACTGGCCGGTTCGTCCCTGGGTCTTGACCCGGCGCTCGTGGCCAGAGAACTCGGCCTGTCGGGTCCTGCCGAAAACTCGATCGATGGGACGTCGGCGCGTGATGTCGTCGCCGAGTTCGCGTACATCGCCGCGCAGATCGGCATCGACCTGTCCCGGTTCTCTGAAGACATCATCATCTGGAACACGCGCGAGTTCGGCTTCGTCACGCTCGATGACGGCTTCTCGACCGGTTCGAGCATCATGCCGCAGAAGAAGAACCCCGATATCGCCGAGCTCGCGCGCGGCAAGGCGGGGCGTCTGCTCGGAAATCTCACGGGTCTGCTGGCGACGCTGAAGGGGCTTCCGCTGGCGTACAATCGGGATCTGCAGGAGGACAAGGAGCCGGTGTTCGACTCGGTGCAGACGCTGGAGGTGCTGCTGCCGGCGTTCGCGGGCATGGTCGCCACGATGCGTTTCGATACCGCGCGGATGGCGGAACTGGCCCCGGAGGGCTTCTCGCTGGCGACGGACGTGGCCGACTGGCTGGTGCGCAAGGGTGTGCCGTTCCGGGATGCGCACGAGGTCTCTGGCGCGCTGGTGCAGGCGTGCGAGGAGCGGGGGACCGGACTGGAGGATGCCGACGACGACCTGTTCGCGCAGGTCTCGCCGCTGCTCTCGCCCGAGGTGCGGGAGGTGCTGACGATCGAGGGATCGGTGGCGTCGCGTGCCGGGGTCGGCGGGACGGCACCCGTCCGGGTGACTGAGCAGCGGGCCGAGCTGGTGGCGCGCGCGCAGGCGTCGGCGCACGCCCTCGGCCTCTGACGGATTGCTTTTGTCTGACGGATTCCCGTCGCACGACTGTTCGCGAGAAATAACTCATACGGTTATATTTCGCGAATAGTCGTGTTACGGTTATGCCATGACTGTCGTGGCAGTGATCGCTGACATCATCGGCTCGCGTCGCCTCGAAGACCGGACGGCGGCTCAACGCACGTTCGACGAGACGATCGCCAGAGTCGAGAGCGAGCATCCGCTCGCCGAACAACCGTTGCGGCCGACCGTCGGTGACGAGCAGCAGGGTGTCTACGGCGGCCTGGTCGAGGCGCTGACTGCGGTGTTGCTTCTGCAGCTCGCGCTTCCGGACGGGGCTGAGTTCCGGTTCGGTTTGGGCGTAGGGTCCGTCACCACCGTCGAGTCTGCGCATCGCGAACTCGCTGACGGGCCCGGATGGTGGGCGGCGCGCGATGCGATCGAGTTCGTGCACGCCCGACAGGAGCGGGCCCTGCCGAGCGCCCGCAGCTGGATCGTCGGTGCCCCGGGGCAGGATGAGGGCATGGTTGCTCTCATCGCCGCATCGAACGCCTATCTGATGGCCCGCGACGAGATCGTCGTGCGCATGACGGCGCGGGAGAGGCGCATCGCCTACGGCCGGTTCGGGGGCATGTCGCAACGAGACCTCGCCGAGCAGGAAGATGTGACGCAGCCGAGCATCTCGAAGTCACTGCGCAGCTCGGGGGCAACCGCGTTGCTGGAGGGGCTCGATGCGCTGCGAGGTGGCCTCTCGTGATTCTCGCCGGCCTCACCCTCGCGGCCATCGGCGCCGCCGATCTTCTGCGGCGATTCGTGCCGCGCCGTGCGCCGCGCCTGCTTGTGCTGTGCGTGCTGATCGCACTCGTCATCACCGTGGGCATCTGCAGCGACGCCCTTGTGCCGGCCGTGATCGCCGTCGTGCTCGGCGGCGCCTGGATATGGACGATGCCGCTGGAAGCCACAGGGAGGGCATCCTTCTGGCCCGCCGTGGTGCTGGCCGCGATCGTATCCGCGACCACGGCGCTGATGCCCGCGCGAGATGCGCCGGGCCTGATCGGGGAGGTATGGCACCTGCCGGCGCCCGAGGGTGAGATCGCCTTCGATGTCGCCGTGCTGGCTGTCGGCGTCGTGCTTTTCGTCGGGGAATCGGCGAACCTGATCGTGCGCGCCGCGCTGGACCGGGAGGGCACGTGGAGACCCGCCGAGCAGGGTGGGCTGTTCCGAGGTGGACAGCTGCGTCAGCCGCCGCAGGCCGCCACCGGCTTTCAGGGTGGCCGGCTGATCGGTCCGCTGGAGCGCTTCCTGGTCGTCGTGCTGACGCTGGCGGGCGCCTACGCGCTGCTGGCGGCGATGCTCGCGGCGAAGGGCATCGTGCGTTTTCCCGAGATCTCGAAGGACGGCGAGACCGGGGCGCGGGCGGAGTACTTCCTGGTGGGCAGCCTGGTCAGCTGGGTGGTCGCCCTGGGAGCGGCCTTCCTGTTGTGGTGGGGCATCCGCGTCTGATGAACCGGCGCGACGCGTGCGCGCTGATAGCCTGAGTGTCGTGTCTGAAACCGCTCTGACGACAGCGCCCGTGGCGCTCGACCCCGCGTTCGAGAACGTGTGGGACGAGCTGGTCTGGCGTGGGCTCGTCCACGTGTCCACTGATCAAGAGGCGCTGCGCGCCCTGCTCGGCGGAGACCCGATCACGTATTACTGCGGCTTCGACCCGACTGCTCCCAGCCTGCACCTCGGCCACCTCGTGCAGCTGCTGACGCTGCGCCGCATCCAGCTGGCCGGCCACAAGCCGCTCGGACTCGTCGGCGGTTCCACCGGTCTGATCGGCGATCCGCGACCGACGGCCGAGCGCACGCTGAACACCCGCGAGACGGTCGCCGAGTGGGTGGACCGCCTGCGCGCGCAGGTATCGCGCTACCTCAGCTTCGAAGGCGACAACGCCGCCCGGATGGTCAACAACCTCGACTGGACGGCGCCCCTGAGCGCCATCGACTTCTTGCGCGAGATCGGCAAGCACTACCGCGTTGGCACGATGCTGAAGAAGGATGCTGTCGCCGCGCGCCTGAACTCGGATGCCGGCATCAGCTACACCGAGTTCAGCTACCAGATCCTGCAGGGGATCGACTTCCTCGAACTGTACCGCCAGTACGACTGCGTCCTGCAGACCGGCGGATCCGACCAGTGGGGCAACCTCACCAGCGGTACCGACCTGATCCACCGCATCGAGGGAGTCTCGGTCCACGCGATCGGCACGCCGCTGATCACCAACAGCGACGGCACCAAGTTCGGCAAGAGCGAGGGCAACGCCATCTGGATCGACGCCGAGATGACGAGCCCGTACGCGTTCTACCAGTTCTGGTTGAGCACTGCGGATGCTGATGTCGTCGAGCGTCTGAAGGTGTTCACCTTCCTCAGCAGCGCCGAGATCGCCGAGTACGCGGCGCTGGTCGAGAGTGAGCCGTTCCGCCGTGCCGCGCAGAAGCGCCTGGCGCTCGAAGTGGTCACGACGGTGCATGGCGCCGAGGCGACCGCGGCGGTCATCGCAGCATCCGACGCGCTGTTCGGTCAGGGCGACCTGGGCGCACTCGACGCGACCACGCTGCGCACGGCACTCGATGAGCTGCCCAACGCGACGGTGCCGGCGGGCACGCCGGTGGTCGACGCGCTCGTCGCCACGGGCCTGGTCTCCAGCGCATCCGAGGCGCGGCGCGCGATCTCGCAGGGCGGCGTCACGCTGGACGGTGAGCGCGTCGCCGACGACTCGGCGCTCGTGCAGGGGACTCTTCCGGGCGGCGTCTCGGTGCTGCGCCGCGGCAAGAAGACCCTCGCCGGCGTGTTCATCGGCTGATTCCGCGACGCCATGCCGTTCACCCCGAGCCACGCGGTCGTCGCGTTGCCTTTCGTGCGCACACCGCTGGTGCCGGCGGCGATCGCGATCGGGGCGATGACCCCCGATCTGCCGTTGTTCCTGCGCGGCTTCGGGGTGCCGTACGGGTTCACCCATTCGGTGGCGAACGTCGTGTGGACGACGCTGATCGCGTTCGTGCTGTTCGTGGTTTGGCGGGTGGTGATGCGCCCGGGCCTGGTGGCGCTGGCTCCGGATGCCCTCGCGGCACGGCTGCCCGATCAGTGGCGGCAGACGGGTCGGCGTGCCGTCGCCGAAGCCGTCGGCGCGCGTGCGCGGTTCGGCTATCCGCTGCTGCTGGTGCTCTCCTTGATGATCGGTGTGATCTCGCACATCGTCTGGGATCTGTTCACGCATGAGGGTCGCTGGGGCGTCGAGGCGATTCCCGCCCTGCAGGCGGCGTGGGGACTGTTGCCCGGATACAAGTGGCTGCAGTACGGCTCAAGCGCCTTCGGATTGGCGCTCATCGGCATCTGGATGCTGATCTGGCTGCGTCGACGCCCGGTCGCCCCGCGCCCGGCGTTGCTGCCGACGTGGCTGCGCTGGGCGTGGATGGCGGCGCTGCCGATCGTGCTCGTGTCGGCGTGGATGCTGGGGCTCGCGGCCTACGGACCGCTGACCGACGAGTTCACTGTGCGGCATCTGGCGTACGCGACGCTGCCGGCGGCCTCCGGACTGTGGGGTGTGTTGACGGTGCTGCTATGCGTCGCGATCGTCATCGTGCCGCGACGCACAGCGGCTCCGACCGCTCACCACGATGCGGTGTCGGCGCCCCATTCCCGCAGAGACGCATAACGCGTCGGAGCGCCCGGCCAGGTGACGGCGGGTACAACGGTGGTGACGTCATGCCCACCCACCGTGAAGGACTGGGTCTCGGGGTTGGTAGGTGGCTGAGCTGACTCGTCGTGCGCTGATTCCGGTCGGCGGGGCATGCCGAGCAGTTCGGCTGCCACGCGCCGCAGCGACGTGCTGACGAACCAGGTGCCATCTTCGGATGCCCGGCGCCGCAGGGCATCGGCGATCCCCGCGGCCAGCAGATACCCGGCGGAGTGGTCGAGCGCCTGCGCGGGCAGCGCGCCGGGCGTCTCGCCATCGGCCGATTCGCACCACGCGATGCCCGACTCGGCCTGAACGAGGCTGTCGAAACCGCGGGGTGAGTCTGCGCCGGGCCAGGCGGTCAACTGCGCGATGAGAAGGTGCGGATGCCGTTCGCCGAGCAGCTTCGGTGATAGCCCGAGGCGCCGCAGACCCTCGGGGCGATAGCCGAGCACGACGACATCGGCGTCGTGGAGCAGCGACTCGACGAGGTCCGACTCGGATGCGATGTCGACAAGCGCCGTGCGCTTTCCATGCCCGGTGTCGAGATGCTGCCACGCGAACTCGGGGCGCGTCGGCGCGTCGATCCGCAGCACGTCCGCTCCGGCGAAGGCCAGCGTGCGTGTGGCGACAGGGCCGGCGATCACGCGGGTGAGGTCGAGCACGCGCACGCCGTCGAGCGGGCGTGACGCGTTCGAGCGGGGGAGTGCGCGTTTCGGCGCGTTGCCGAGACGCTCGATTGCGACGATCGGATGCTGCCGCAGGGCCGCGTCGGTGGCTGGGTCCTCCCGGCGCACTGGCACGCACAGCCCGCCGCGCGCACGGACGGCCGCGACGGCATGCTGGGTCGAGGTCGCTGCCAACAACGCGCGGAGGTCATCGGACGACGCGTGCGTGTCGAGACTCAGACCGGCGCACAGAGCAACAGCATGGTGCGGATAGTTGGCATGGGTGCGCACCCACCCGTCGGCGGTGCGCCAGAAGCCCGACAGCGGAGACCAGACGTCCGGCTGCTCGCCGTCGATCAGCAGATGGCGGTCACTCCGGTATGCGGCGGCTACCCGCTGCGGATCCGGCGATGAGTTCGGCGTGCCCGCGAGCGCCGCGCCTGCGGCGGCGACGCTGCGCGCGGCCAAATCGCCTACCGCCAGGTGCGCAGGAAGGGGAACGGCGGACTGCAAGCCTGTTGCGGGAGACGACATGCGTCGAGCCTAGAGGCGTCACGTAGCGCGACACGCCCGGGATGCGCGGGTGATTTGCCGGGATGCCCGGATCCACGTAAATTATTACTTGTTCGCCCCAAGCGGTTGAGCGGAAGGCCTCAGGGCCTGGCTCCCCTCCAAGCAGCGAACATCTCATCTTCCACCACCAGTCATGATGGTGTAGGGTAGAGATCCGGGTTCCGGTCCGGCTGCACAGCAGCCCCGGATGACCCGAACTTAGATTGTGAAGTTGCCTTGCGCGTCTGGCCTTTGTTGGTTGGTGTGTGGGTGCGTCCGATCCTTGAGAACTCAACAGCGTGCACTTGTCAAATGCCAAATTATCCTCGTCCAGTCTTTTTGGCTGGTTGAGAATTCCTTTGGATCAAATTATATGTGAATGTCAGCAATGATGTTCGTTTTTTGGTCATGATTGAACTCGCTGCCTGTTCGCCGTTTTCCCGGTGGGTGGGTATGCATCGTTTTTTTACGGAGAGTTTGATCCTGGCTCAGGATGAACGCTGGCGGCGTGCTTAACACATGCAAGTCGAACGATGAAGCCTAGCTTGCTGGGTGGATTAGTGGCGAACGGGTGAGTAACACGTGAGCAACCTGCCCCTGACTCTGGGATAAGCGCTGGAAACGGCGTCTAATACTGGATATGTCCCATCACCGCATGGTGTGTGGGTGGAAAGATTTTTCGGTTGGGGATGGGCTCGCGGCCTATCAGCTTGTTGGTGAGGTAATGGCTCACCAAGGCGTCGACGGGTAGCCGGCCTGAGAGGGTGACCGGCCACACTGGGACTGAGACACGGCCCAGACTCCTACGGGAGGCAGCAGTGGGGAATATTGCACAATGGGCGAAAGCCTGATGCAGCAACGCCGCGTGAGGGATGACGGCCTTCGGGTTGTAAACCTCTTTTAGCAGGGAAGAAGCGAGAGTGACGGTACCTGCAGAAAAAGCACCGGCTAACTACGTGCCAGCAGCCGCGGTAATACGTAGGGTGCAAGCGTTATCCGGAATTATTGGGCGTAAAGAGCTCGTAGGCGGTCTGTCGCGTCTGCTGTGAAATTCCGAGGCTCAACCTCGGGCTTGCAGTGGGTACGGGCAGACTAGAGTGCGGTAGGGGAGATTGGAATTCCTGGTGTAGCGGTGGAATGCGCAGATATCAGGAGGAACACCGATGGCGAAGGCAGATCTCTGGGCCGTAACTGACGCTGAGGAGCGAAAGGGTGGGGAGCAAACAGGCTTAGATACCCTGGTAGTCCACCCCGTAAACGTTGGGAACTAGTTGTGGGGTCCTTTCCACGGATTCCGTGACGCAGCTAACGCATTAAGTTCCCCGCCTGGGGAGTACGGCCGCAAGGCTAAAACTCAAAGGAATTGACGGGGACCCGCACAAGCGGCGGAGCATGCGGATTAATTCGATGCAACGCGAAGAACCTTACCAAGGCTTGACATACACGAGAACGGGCCAGAAATGGTCAACTCTTTGGACACTCGTGAACAGGTGGTGCATGGTTGTCGTCAGCTCGTGTCGTGAGATGTTGGGTTAAGTCCCGCAACGAGCGCAACCCTCGTTCTATGTTGCCAGCACGTAATGGTGGGAACTCATGGGATACTGCCGGGGTCAACTCGGAGGAAGGTGGGGATGACGTCAAATCATCATGCCCCTTATGTCTTGGGCTTCACGCATGCTACAATGGCCGGTACAATGGGCTGCAATACCGTGAGGTGGAGCGAATCCCAAAAAGCCGGTCCCAGTTCGGATTGAGGTCTGCAACTCGACCTCATGAAGTCGGAGTCGCTAGTAATCGCAGATCAGCAACGCTGCGGTGAATACGTTCCCGGGTCTTGTACACACCGCCCGTCAAGTCATGAAAGTCGGTAACACCTGAAGCCGGTGGCCTAACCCCTTGTGGGAGGGAGCTGTCGAAGGTGGGATCGGTAATTAGGACTAAGTCGTAACAAGGTAGCCGTACCGGAAGGTGCGGCTGGATCACCTCCTTTCTAAGGAGCACTGCGGTTCTTCGGGACCGACAGAGCCGGATTCACACCGAATGTGTGTGACCGGAGCTCATGGGTGGAACATTTGACATGGCTCTTGGTGAGTCTTCTGGTTTTAGTACGCCGCTTGCGGTGGGAACGGACTGGGGGATGAGCTGGGGGCCTGCACGCTGTTGGGTCCTGAGGGACCGGGCCGGCCTTCCCTGTTGTGGGGTGGGTTGTTCTGTTTCCTTGTGGCCCCTTTCGTCGTCTCCCTTTGTGGGGGGTGGTGTGGGGGGACCGCCCGTACTTTGAGAACTACACAGTGGACGCGAGCATCTTAAAGAATTATTTGCTGCCAGTCTTTTCCTGGGCTGGTGGCTTCTCATGTGATTTCAAGTCTTTAAGAGCAAACGGTGGATGCCTTGGCATCTGGAGCCGAAGAAGGACGTAGCAATCTGCGATAAGCCTCGGGGAACTGATAAGCGAGTTTTGATCCGAGGATGTCCGAATGGGGAAACCCCGCCAGGCGTTTGTGCGACCTGGTGACTCCCGCCTGAATATATAGGGCGGGTAGAGGGAACGTGGGGAAGTGAAACATCTCAGTACCCACAGGAAGAGAAAACAACAGTGATTCCGTGAGTAGTGGCGAGCGAAAGCGGATGAGGCTAAACCGGGTGTGTGTGATAGCCGGCAGGTGTTGCATGCCCGGGGTTGTGGGACTTTTCTGATCATTCTGCCGAGTGGTCGACGTGATGTGACGGTGTAGACGAATGGTCTTGAAAGGCCAGCCATAGTGGGTGCCAGCCCCGTAGTTGAAACGCTGCTCACAGCGTGAAGAGTATCCCAAGTAG
The DNA here is from genome assembly GCF_028747645.1 of Microbacterium esteraromaticum. Lineage (NCBI taxonomy): Bacteria > Bacillati > Actinomycetota > Actinomycetes > Micrococcales > Microbacteriaceae > Microbacterium > Microbacterium esteraromaticum. The sequence continues at coordinate 2,090,114 of NZ_CP118100.1, read as the reverse complement.
CACGGGGCCCGAGAAATCCCGTGTGAATCTGTCAGGACCACCTGATAAGCCTAAATACTCCCAGATGACCGATAGCGGACAAGTACCGTGAGGGAAAGGTGAAAAGTACCCCGGGAGGGGAGTGAAATAGTACCTGAAACCGTTTGCTTACAAACCGTTGGAGCCTCCTTAGTAGGGGTGACAGCGTGCCTTTTGAAGAATGAGCCTGCGAGTTAGTGATATGTGGCGAGGTTAACCCGTGTGGGGTAGCCGTAGCGAAAGCGAGTCTGAATAGGGCGATTCAGTCGCATGTCCTAGACCCGAAGCGAAGTGATCTATCCATGGCCAGGCTGAAGCGACGGTAAGACGTCGTGGAGGGCCGAACCCACTTAGGTTGAAAACTGAGGGGATGAGCTGTGGATAGGGGTGAAAGGCCAATCAAACTTCGTGATAGCTGGTTCTCTCCGAAATGCATTTAGGTGCAGCGTTGCGTGTTTCTTGCCGGAGGTAGAGCTACTGGATGGCCGATGGGCCTCACCAGGTTACTGACGTCAGCCAAACTCCGAATGCCGGTAAGTGAGAGCGCAGCAGTGAGACTGTGGGGGATAAGCTTCATAGTCGAGAGGGAAACAACCCAGACCACCATCTAAGGTCCCAAAGCGCGTGCTAAGTGGAAAAGGATGTGGAGTTGCTTAGACAACCAGGAGGTTGGCTTAGAAGCAGCCACCCTTGAAAGAGTGCGTAATAGCTCACTGGTCAAGTGATTCCGCGCCGACAATGTAACGGGGCTCAAGCACGCCACCGAAGTTGTGGCATTGACATTTTTGGTAGGCCTTCGTGGTCCAGCCGTGTTGATGGGTAGGAGAGCGTCGTGTGGCGAGTGAAGCGGCGGTGTGAACCAGCCGTGGACGCTACACGAGTGAGAATGCAGGCATGAGTAGCGAAAGACGTGTGAGAAACACGTCCTCCGGAAGACCAAGGGTTCCAGGGTCAAGCTAATCTTCCCTGGGTAAGTCGGGACCTAAGGCGAGGCCGACAGGCGTAGTCGATGGACAACGGGTTGATATTCCCGTACCGGCGAAGAACCGCCCAAGCTAATCCAGTAATGCTAAGTGTCCAAAGCCAGTCATCGTCACCTTCGGGTGGCACCGGCTGGTGGAGCACACGACCCTATGCTGGTGCGGCTAGCGTATTAACAGGTGTGACGCAGGAAGGTAGCCCAAGCCAGGCGATGGTTGTCCTGGTGCAAGTGTGTAGGCCGAGTCATAGGCAAATCCGTGACTCATGATGGCTGAGACACGATGCGGATAAAAAGTGGGTGATCCTATGCTGCCGAGAAAAGCATCGACGCGAGGTTCAAGCCGCCCGTACCCCAAACCGACTCAGGTGGTCAGGTAGAGAATACCAAGGAGATCGAGAGAATCGTGGTTAAGGAACTCGGCAAAATGCCCCCGTAACTTCGGGAGAAGGGGGGCCATCCACTTATACCCACTTGCTGGGAAAAGGGTGTGGTGGCCGCAGAGACTAGTGGGTAGCGACTGTTTACTAAAAACACAGGTCCGTGCGAAGACGCAAGTCGATGTATACGGACTGACGCCTGCCCGGTGCTGGAAGGTTAAGAGGGCCGGTTAGCCGCAAGGCGAAGCTGAGAATTTAAGCCCCAGTAAACGGCGGTGGTAACTATAACCATCCTAAGGTAGCGAAATTCCTTGTCGGGTAAGTTCCGACCTGCACGAATGGCGTAACGACTTCCCAACTGTCTCAACCGCGAACTCGGCGAAATTGCATTACGAGTAAAGATGCTCGTTACGCGCAGCAGGACGGAAAGACCCCGTGACCTTTACTACAGCTTGGTATTGGTGTTCGGTGTGGCTTGTGTAGGATAGGTGGGAGACTGTGAAGCCATGACGCCAGTTATGGTGGAGTCATTGTTGAAATACCACTCTGGTCATATTGGATATCTAACTTCGAACCGTGATCCGGTTCAGGGACAGTGCCTGGTGGGTAGTTTAACTGGGGCGGTTGCCTCCCAAAAAGTAACGGAGGCGCCCAAAGGTTCCCTCAACCTGGTTGGCAATCAGGTGGCGAGTGTAAGTGCACAAGGGAGCTTGACTGTGAGACTGACAGGTCGAGCAGGGACGAAAGTCGGGACTAGTGATCCGGCAGTGGCTTGTGGAAGCGCTGTCGCTCAACGGATAAAAGGTACCTCGGGGATAACAGGCTGATCTTGCCCAAGAGTCCATATCGACGGCATGGTTTGGCACCTCGATGTCGGCTCGTCGCATCCTGGGGCTGGAGTAGGTCCCAAGGGTTGGGCTGTTCGCCCATTAAAGCGGTACGCGAGCTGGGTTTAGAACGTCGTGAGACAGTTCGGTCCCTATCCGCTGCGCGCGTAGGAAGTTTGAGAGGATCTGACCCTAGTACGAGAGGACCGGGTTGGACGAACCTCTGGTGTGCCAGTTGTTCCGCCAGGAGCACCGCTGGTTAGCTACGTTCGGGATGGATAACCGCTGAAAGCATCTAAGCGGGAAGCCGGCCTCAAGATGAGACTTCCATCACCTTCGGGTGGAGAGGCTCCCAGCCAGACTACTGGGTTGATAGGCCAGATGTGGAAGCACGGCAACGTGTGCAGCTGACTGGTACTAATAAGCCGATGACTTGATAACACCAATTCTTTCCAAAGATGAACGCGTCCACTTTGTGGTTCTCGACGTACGGTCGGAACCAAACAACACACCCACGAGTGTGTTGCCGACACATGTCAATAGTGTTACGGCGGCCATAGCGTGAGGGAAACGCCCGGTCACATTCCGAACCCGGAAGCTAAGCCTCACAGCGCCGATGGTACTGCAGGGGGGACCCTGTGGGAGAGTAGGACACCGCCGGACTTCTCTTAAGTAAAATGGCCACCCAGAGCTGGGTGGCCATTTTGCGTTTTACAGTCATACAGGGAGTCAGAATGTCAGATGAGCAGCGGGACCGCCGTAACGAAGGCGATGGCGCGCACAAGCGACGTTCGGACTCCGACCGCAGCAGCGACAATCGCAAGCCGCGGTACTCGGACTCCTCCTCGCGTCGCCCGCGTCGCGATGACGAGCGTCGCCCATATGGGGACCGCCCGCAGGGCGATCGCCCCTATGGAGACCGCCAGAGCCGCGGCGATCGCGATCGTTCGCAGGGTGACCGGGGTCGTCCCCAAGGTGAGCGTCGTCCGTATGGCGATCGTCCGCAGGGTGAGCGTCGTCCCTACGGCGACCGTCCGCAGGGCGACCGCCCGTACCGTGGCGATCGTGACCGTCCGCAGGGTGACCGTCCGTACCGAGGGGAACGGGATCGTCCGCAGGGTGAGCGTCGTCCCTACGGCGACCGCCCGCAGGGCGACCGTCCGTACCGTGGCGATCGTGACCGTCCGCAGGGTGACCGTCCGTACCGAGGGGAACGGGATCGTCCGCAGGGTGAGCGTCGTCCCTACGGCGACCGCCCGCAGGGCGACCGTCCGTACCGAGGGGACCGGGATCGTCCGCAGGGTGACCGTCCGTACCGTGGGGACCGGGATCGTCCGCAGGGTGACCGTCCGTACCGTGGGGACCGGGATCGTCCTCAGGGTGACCGTCCGTACCGTGGGGACCGGGATCGTCCTCAGGGTGACCGTCCGTACCGTGGCGACCGTGACCGCCAGCAGGGTGAGCGTCGTCCCTACGGCGACCGTCCGCAGGGTGACCGCCGTCCGTATGGCGATCGTCCTCAGGGTGACCGCCCGTACCGCGGCGATCGTGACCGCCCCCAGGGCGAGCGTCGTCCCTACGGCGACCGTCCCCTGGGTGAGCGTCGTCCCTACGGCGATCGTCCCCAGGGTGAGCGTCGTCCCTACGGCGATCGTCCCCAGGGTGAGCGTCGTCCCTACGGTGATCGTGACCGCGACCGCTCCCAGTACGGGCGGGATGACCGCGGCTCCAAGCAGTCTTACCGCGACCGTCCCCGCGGGGGAGTGGACCGGCCGCAGAACGAGTTCGCGCCGGTGCGCGAACGCGTACCCGAGCCGCCGCTGCCCGAGGAGATCACTCCGAAGGACCTGCACCCGGCCGCGCGCAACGAGCTGAAGACCCTCAGCAAGGAGAACGCCGAGCAGGTCGCTCGGCACCTGGCGATGGTCGCCCGTCTGATCGACGATGAGCCGGCACGCGCGCACGAGCACGCGCTGGCGGCTTCGCGTCGCGCCGGCCGTATCGCCGTCGTGCGTGAGACGCTCGCCATTACCGCGTACGCAACAGAGGACTTCGCTCTTGCCCTGCGTGAGCTGCGCACCTACCGCCGTATCTCGGGCAAGGACGACCAGATCGCCCTGATCGTCGACAGTGAGCGCGGCGTCGGCCGTCCTGACCGCGCCCTCGAAGAGGGACGCGGCGTCGACCGGGCCGCGCTGACCCCGGATGTGCGCGTCGCCCTGGCAATCGCGATGTCCGGTGCGCGCCTCGACCGCGGCGAGACCGAGCTCGCGCTTGGCGAACTCGAGATCCCCGAACTCAACCCTGACCGTGCCTTTGAATGGAGCCCCGCGCTCTTCTCGGCATACGCCGCAGTGCTCGAGGACCTCGGTCGCGCGGACGAGTCGGCTTTCTGGAACCAGCGTGCCGAGGTGGCGACGTCCGCTCTCGGCCTTGACGGCCAGTTCGACGAGATCTTCGTCGAGGACGGACTCGTCGAGGACTTCGACGATGACTTCGAAGAGCCCGTTGACGGCACCGCAGATGACACAGCAGACGCCGTTGACGCCGCCGTTGACGCCGCAGACGCTGCTGACACAGCAAGCTCCGATGACAACGCTGAGCCTGTAGCATCCGACGACTCTGTATCCGACGACGCCGTATCCGACGACGCCGTATCCGACGACGCAGCATCCGACGAGACCGAAGGGGAGCCCGAGCGCTGATGGCTCTGTTCCGCCGCGCGAAGCCGGCATCCACTCCGCTGACCGACCGCGACGCTCTGCTCGCCGATCTCGATGGCGTCGTGTATGCCGGACCTCACGCGTTGCCGCACGCGATCGAGAACCTGAATCGCGCCGGTGAGTCGATGCGCCTCGGGTACATCACGAACAACGCCTCGCGGACGGACGCCGACGTCGCGGCTCACCTCACGGATCTGGGCCTCACAGTCGCACCCGACGAGGTCGTCACGAGCCCTCAGGCTGCGATGCGCCTGCTGTCGACGATCGTGCCGGCCCCGGCCACGATCTTGATCGTCGGGGGCGAGGGGCTCGTCGTCGAGGCACAGAAGGCCGGTTACACGGTGACGCGCAGTGCCGAGGATGCCCCGGCCGCCGTCGTGCAGGGCTTCGCACCCGAGGTGGCCTGGACCGACCTCGCCGAGGCCGCTTTCGCGCTGAAGCTGCCCGAGGATGAGGGCGGCATTCCCTGGATCTCGACCAACACCGACTGGACGATTCCGCGCGAGCGGGGGGTCGCGCCCGGTAACGGCACGCTCGTGTCGGCCGTGCACACCGCCATCGGACGGCTGTCGACGGTTGCGGGCAAGCCTGAGAAGCCGATCTTCGAAGAGGCCGTCGCACGATTCGGCGCACAGCGGCCGCTCTTCCTCGGCGACCGCCTCGACACCGACATCGCCGGTGCCGTGCGCGCGGGCATCGACTCGGCTCTCGTGCTGACGGGCATCGACCGTCCCAAGCACGTGCTGGCTGCGCCGCAGGGATCGCAGCCCGACTACATCCTCGCCGACCTGCGCGACCTGCACGTTCCCTACCCGGCTACTGCCGAGAAGGACGGCGTCTTCACGGTCAACGGCGCCTCGGTGCGCGTCGTGGATGCCGACGTGCAGATCCTCGCCGAGGGGCAGGCGCAGATCGATCTGCTGCGTGCCGGTGCCGCCGCGATCTGGGCGACCGGGCGCGCAATCTACGCGTTCCGCGTGCCCGAGCGCCTCTACGCCGACCCGTTCCATCGCCCCTGAGCGCCATCCGTCCACAGGTCAGGGCGTCGCCATCGTCTGCCGCGGCGCACGGGATACAGTGGACGGATGGAGCACCCGCGTGACGAGCCGACCGACGCGCTCTGGAGCCGCCTGCGCCTCATCGAGGGGCAGCCGCTGGCTGATCGTGCCGCCGCGTATGCAACCGTGCACGACGAGCTGATGAAACGGCTCGAGAGCGCTCCGCGCACCGACGACCGCGACGCGGTCCGCTGATGCCCCGGCTCGACGCTGCTCTCGCCGCGCGCGGTCTGGCGCGCTCGCGCACGCACGCGGCCTCGCTGATCGCCGAGGGGCTCGTGCGCATCGACGGCGTGATCGCGATCAAGGCCTCGACGGCGGTGACGGACGACGCGGACCTCGCCGTCGACGGCGGTGATCACTACGTGAGCCGCGGGGCGCACAAGCTCATCGCCGCATTGGACGGCTTCGACGTGGCGGTGCAGGGCCGCCTGGCACTCGATATGGGTGCCTCGACCGGTGGCTTCACGCAGGTGCTGCTCGAGCGCGGCGCGCGGCGCGTGCTCGCGGTCGACGTCGGTCATGGTCAATTGGCGCCCGCTCTCGCGGCTGATCCGTCCGTCGTGCTCGTCGAGGGCTTCAACGTGCGCCATATGACCGCGCAGACCCTCGCCGAGGCCACAGGCGAGCCCGCGCGCCCGGATCTGATCGTGGGGGATCTGTCGTTCATCTCGCTCGCGCTGGTGCTGCCCGCGGTGGCCGAGACCGCTGGTGCGCACGCCGATATCCTGCTGCTGATCAAGCCGCAGTTCGAGGTCGGGCGCACGGCCGTCAAGGGCGGCTTGGTCACCAGCGCCGCGGCTCGCGTGGACGCGGTCGAGCGCACGCTGTGGAGCGCGCACGACGCCGGGCTCGGAACCCTCGGCATCCTGCCGTCGCCGATTCTGGGTACGCACGGCAACGCCGAGTACCTGGTGCACCTCGCTCCCGGGCGCGGCACCGATCCGTCACAATGGACGGAGCAGATCGCACAGTTGGCAGGAGGACGATGAACGAGCGCCGCATCCTGGTCGTCGCCCACGCCAAGCGGGAGGACACCGTCGTCGCGGCACGGCGAGTCGTCGATGCCCTGCGTGATGCCGGAGCGACGCCCGTGCTGCCCGCGCCCGATCACGGCGAGTTCGCCGAGATCGACGAGCGGTTCGCCGACGTGGCAGTGCTGGGCGAGGAGATCGCTGCCGAACAGCTGGAGTTGGCCATCGTCCTCGGCGGCGATGGCACGATCCTGCGCGCCGCCGAGCTGGTCCGCGGTTCCGGGGCGCCGGTGTTGGGTATCAACATGGGCCACGTCGGGTTCCTCGCCGAGATCGACCGGGACGACATGGATGCTGCCGTGCACCGCGTCATCGACCGTGACTACGAGGTCGAGGAGCGTCTGGCACTGTCGGTGCGCGTCAAGGACGTCGCCGGTGAGGTCGTCTACGAGACGTGGGCGCTGAACGAGGCCACCGTCGAGAAGGCCAGCCGTGAGCGCATGATCGAGGTGGTCGTCGAGATCGACGGGCGCCCGCTGTCGAGCTTCGGCTGCGACGGCATGGTCGTATCGACTCCGACCGGATCGACCGCATACAACTTCTCGGCGGGTGGACCGGTGATCTGGCCTACCGTCGAGGCGATTGCTGTCGTGCCGCTGTCGGCGCACGCGCTGTTCGCCAAGCCGCTCGTGGTCGGGCCCGAGGCCTCGGTCGCGATCGAGATGCTCGAGCGCACCGATGGCACGGGCATCCTGTGGTGCGACGGTCGCAGGTCGCACGAGCTGCCGCCCGGAGCACGCGTCGTGGTGCGCCGCTCGGCGCAGCCGGTGCGGCTGGCGCGTCTGCACCCGACCGCGTTCACGAACCGCCTCGTGCGCAAGTTTCACCTGCCTGTCGCCGGATGGAGGGGCGCACCATGATCGACGAAATGCGCATCCGCGGGCTTGGCGTCATCGATGACGCCGTGCTCCCGCTCGGGCCGGGGTTCACCGCCGTGACCGGTGAGACCGGTGCGGGCAAGACCATGGTCGTCACCGGGCTCGGCCTGCTGCTCGGCGCGCGCGCGGACTCATCGGCGATCCGGGCCGGCGCGTCACAGGCATCCGTCGCCGGCGTCTGGGTCGTGCCGCAGCAGGGCGCGGTGACCGACATCGTCACCGACGCCGGGGGAGAGCTGGAGCCGGCGGGGGATGCTGCCGAGCTGTACGTCTCGCGCACACTCAGCGCCGAGGGGCGCAGCCGTGCCAGTGTGGGCGGTCGTCCGGCACCGGCCGCCGTGCTCTCGGCCCTCGCCGAGGAGCTCGTCGTCGTGCACGGCCAGTCCGACCAGCTGCGCCTGCGGTCGGCCGCCGCGCAGCGTGACGCGCTCGACCGGTTCGGGGGACAGGCCGTCGCCGACGCTGTCGCCCGGTACTCCGAGCGCTACCAGGCGTGGCGGGCGTTGGATGCCGAGATCACCGAGCTCTCTGAGAACCGCGACCGGCGCGCGGCTGAGGCCGCGCAGTTGCGCGAGCAGCTCGCCGAGATCGAACAGCTTGAGCCGCAGCCCGGTGAGGACGTCGAGCTCAATGAGCGCGCTGAACGCCTGGCGAACGCCGAGGAGCTGCGTGTGGCGGCATCCGTGGCGCGTTCGGCGCTCTCCAGCGAAGAGGATGCCCCTGACGTGACGGCGCTGGTCGCCGAGGCGCGGCGGTCACTGGAACGCGCTCCGGATCCGCAGTTGGCCGGGATCGCCGAAGGCCTCACCGATCTCGGTTACCGCACGGCCGACCTCGCACTTCAGCTGTCGGGCTACCTCGCCGACCTCGACGACTCGGGCCCGCACGAGCTCGCGGCCGTCGAAGAGCGCCGCGCCGCGATCGGCGGGCTGATCAGGCAGCACGGGTCGCTCGAGGCGGCGCTGGAGGTGTGGCGCACCGGATCGTTGCGCCTGGCCGAGCTCGACGACGACGGCGACCGCATCGAACGCCTCGAAGCCGACGCCGCGCGCGTCCGCGACGAGCTCGACGAAGCCGCGTCGGCATTGACCGCTGTGCGCACCGATGCCGCGGCGCGCCTCTCGCACGCCGTCACTGAGGAACTGCACGCCCTCGCGATGCCGGATGCCCGATTCGAGGCACGTGTCTCGGCCGGAGCCGAATCGCGCCATGGTCGCGACGACGTCGCCCTGCTGCTGGCGCCGCACCCCGGCGCTGAGCCGCGCTCGGTCTCGCGAGGCGCCTCGGGCGGTGAGCTGTCGCGCGTGATGCTCGCCATCGAGGTCGTCATCGCCGGAACCGACCCGGTTCCGACCTTCGTCTTCGACGAGGTGGATGCCGGCATCGGCGGCGCCGCGGCGATCGAGGTCGGCAGGCGCCTGGCGCAGCTGGCCCGCACGTCGCAGGTGATCGCCGTGACACACCTCGCCCAGGTGGCGGCGTTCGCCACCAACCACCTGTCGGTGGTGAAATCCCATGATGGTGCCGTGACAGCATCCAGCGTCACGCGTCTGTCGGGGGAGCCGCGCGAGGCCGAGATGGCCCGTCTGCTCTCGGGACTCGCCGATTCCGACGCCGCACTGACCCACGCCCGTGAACTGCTGAGCCTCGGCTCGAGCGCGACCTGATAGGATAGAAGCCCGTGATGAACTCTTCTGCAGCGGGACCCGACAACGACACCACAGCCACCACGAAGCACATCTTCGTGACGGGCGGTGTCGTTTCGTCTTTGGGTAAGGGCCTCACCGCAGCCAGCCTCGGAAACCTGCTCACGGCACGCGGACTCCGCGTCGTGATGCAGAAACTCGATCCGTATCTCAACGTCGACCCGGGCACCATGAACCCGTTCGAGCACGGCGAGGTCTTCGTCACGGACGACGGCGCTGAGACCGACCTCGACATCGGCCACTACGAGCGCTTCCTGGGCATCAACCTGTCGCGCGCCGCGAACGTGACGACCGGGCAGGTGTACTCGCAGGTCATCGCCAAGGAGCGCCGCGGCGACTACCTCGGCGCGACCGTGCAGGTGATCCCGCACATCAGCGACGAGATCAAGCGGCGCATGCGCCTGCAGGCCGACGAGACCCCCAAGCCCGACGTGATCATCACCGAGGTCGGCGGCACAGTCGGCGACATCGAGTCGCAGCCGTTCCTCGAGGCCGCGCGCCAGCTTCGTCACGAGCTGTCCCGCGACAACGTCTTCTTCGTTCACGTCTCGCTCGTGCCGTTCATGGGCGCCTCCGGCGAGCAGAAGACCAAGCCGACCCAGCACTCGGTGGCGGCTCTCCGCCAGGTCGGCATCCAGCCCGATGCGCTGGTGCTGCGCAGCGATCGTCCGGTCAGCGAGAGCAACCGCAACAAGATCGCGCTGATGTGTGACGTCGACAACGAGGGCGTGGTCAACACCGTTGACCTGCCGAGCATCTACGACATCCCCTCGACGCTGAACGAGCAGGGGCTGGATTCGTACATCATCCGCCGCCTCGGCCTGGACGCCAAGGCACGCGACGTCGACTGGACGCGCTGGAACCAGGTGCTGCACGCCGTGCACAACCCCAAGCACGAGGTCACGATCGGCCTGGTCGGCAAGTACATCGACCTGCCCGACGCCTACCTCTCGGTGACCGAGGCGCTCAAGGCCGGTGGCTTCGCGCAGGAGACCAAGGTCAACATCCGCTGGGTGCCCTCGGACTCGTGCGAGACGCCCGAGGGTGCTGAGAAGGCGCTCGGTGATCTCGATGGCATCCTGGTGCCCGGTGGCTTCGGCATCCGTGGCATCGAGGGCAAGGTCGGCGCGCTGCGCTTCGCCCGCGAACAGGGCATTCCGACCCTGGGCCTGTGCCTGGGTCTGCAGATGATGGTCGTCGAGTTCGCCCGTCACGTCGCCGGCATCGACGGTGCGTCGTCGACCGAGTTCGACCCCGAGACTGCGGCGCCCGTGATCGCGACGATGGCCGAGCAGATCGAGATCCTCGACGGCGGCGACCTGGGCGGCACCATGCGTCTGGGCCTGTACGAGGCTGCGCTGAGCGAGGGATCGCTGGCCCGCGAGCTGTACGGCGCAGAGACGGCATCCGAGCGCCACCGCCACCGCTACGAGGTCAACAACGCCTACCGTGCGCGCCTGTCCGAGGCGGGGCTCGTCTTCTCGGGACTCAACCCCGAGCTCGACCTGGTCGAGTACGTCGAGCTGCCGCGCGACGCGCACCCGTTCTACATCGCGACCCAGGCGCACCCCGAGCTGCGTTCGCGTCCGACCGAGCCGCACCCGCTGTTCCGCGGTCTCATCGGCGCGGCCATCGAGCGGCACCGCTCGAGCGAGCTGTTCAGCGAAGACGACTGATCAACGGATGACGCAGTTGCAGGACGAGCCGTTCGCGCCCGAGGTGATCAGCAGCGATCTGATCCACAACGGCTGGGTGTGGGACGTGCGCTCCGACCGGATCCGGTACGGTGACGGCGAGATCGTGCGAGAGTACGTCGCGCACACCGGCGCGGTCGCGATCGTCGCGCTCGACGAGGATGACCGGGTGCTGTTGATTCAGCAGTACCGGCATCCGATCCGTCATCGCGACTGGGAGCTGCCCGCCGGTCTGTTGGACGTGCCGGGGGAGGACCCGCTGTGCGCCGCACGGCGGGAACTCGCCGAGGAGACCGACATCACCGCCGAGAACTGGGAGCACCTGGTGTCGTCGTGGACGACGCCGGGCGGCAACGACGAGATGATCCACGTCTTTCTCGCCACCGGGATCTCGGCGGCCGAGGTCGCGCACGCCCGCGAGGCGGAAGAAGCCGACATCCGTGTGGAGTGGGTGCCGCTGGCAGAGGCTGCGGATGCTGTGCTTGCCGGGCGCATGCACAATGGCATCCTCTCCATCGGCGTGCTCGCCGCGGAGCGGCGGCTGCGTCTGCAACGGCACGACAAGGGCTGACGTGCAGCTCGATCGGGCGCTGGACGCGTACCTGCGGCACGTCACGATCGAGCGCGGCCTGTCGGAGCACACGATCGCGGCCTACCGCCGCGATCTGGGCGGGTACGTCGCGTGGCTCGAGGCGCGCGGGGTGGCGACGACGGATGCCATCACCGCGACGATCGTGTCGGAGTTCATCGCCGAGAGATCGAGCGCGCAGCCGCCACCGGCGGCGACTAGCCTCGCGCGGCTGCAGTCGGCGGTGCGTGGTTGGCACCGGTTCCTCGCGCGGGAGGGCATCGCGCAGGATGACCCCTCGGCGCGGTTGCGTCCGCCGAAGACGCCGCAGCGGTTGCCGAAGGCGCTGACGATCGAGCAGGTCGAGCGTCTGCTGGCCGCGCCCGCGCCGGATGAGCCGATCGGCATCCGCGACCGTGCCCTGCTGGAGCTGTTGTACGCCACCGGTGCGCGTGTGTCGGAGGTCGTCTCACTCGATGTCGACGACCTCGCCCACGGCGATGTTCTGCGCGTGCGAGGCAAGGGCGATAAAGAGCGGATCGTGCCGGTCGGGTCGTACGCCAGAGCCGCCGTGGAGGCGTACCTGACCCGGGTGCGCCCGGCGCTCGCGGCGAAGGGTGCGGCGTCGGCGCGTCTGTTCCTGGGAGCACGGGGGGCGCCGCTGTCGCGTCAGAGCGCCTGGCTGGTGATCCGCGCGGCCGCCGAGCGCGCCCAGATCGTCGCCGATGTGTCACCGCACACCCTGCGGCACTCGTTCGCGACGCACCTGCTGCAGGGCGGTGCCGACGTGCGCGTGGTGCAGGAGCTGCTGGGCCACGCGTCGGTCGCGACGACGCAGATCTACACGCACGTGTCGGTGGACACTCTGCGCGACATCTACGCCACCTCGCATCCGCGGGCGCGCTGAGCCCGCACGAGGCGGCCGGTTGCCGCGCGCCGAGCGGAATCCCGGCCGTCGTACGGCTACAATCGACCAAGCACGGAAGGCGGAAACGGTGGCGCAGAAGGCGACGATGTCCAGGTCGAAGACAAACCAGGGAGACGATGTTCCCCTGGGGCCGACCGGTCGTCCCTACCAGGGCTTCGCCACACCGGCACCGCTTGACAGCCACGGGCCGGCGCGCATCATCGCGCTGTGCAACCAGAAGGGCGGCGTGGGCAAGACCACGACCTCCATCAACCTCGCCGCGTCGCTCGCCGAGTACGGCCGCCGCGTGCTGGCCGTCGACTTCGACCCGCAGGGCGCGCTCTCGGCGGGGCTGGGTATTCCCACGCACGACGTGCCGACCGTCTACGACCTGCTGCTCGACATCAAGCGCGACGCGCACGAGGTCATCGTGCCCTCGAACGTCGAGAACCTCGACGTGCTGCCCGCCAACATCGACCTGTCCGCGGCTGAGGTCCACCTCGTCAACGAGGTGGCCCGCGAGACGATCCTCTCGCGCGTGCTGCGCCAGGTGTCCGGCGAGTACGACGTCATCCTGATCGACTGCCAGCCCTCGCTCGGTCTGCTCACAGTCAACGCGCTCACCGCCGCGCACGGCGTGCTGATCCCGCTGGAGTGCGAGTTCTTCGCACTGCGCGGTGTGGCGCTGCTGATCGAGACGATCGACAAGGTGCGCGACCGACTGAACCCCTCGATCACGCTCGACGGACTGCTCGCGACCATGTACGACCCGCGCACGCTGCACTCGCGCGAGGTGCTCGAACGCGTCGTCGAGGCATTCGGCGACGACGTGCTCGAGACCGTGATCGGCCGCACGGTCAAGTTCCCCGATGCGTCGGTGTCGGGCGTGCCCATCACCGAGTTCGCGCCCGAGCACGCCGCAGCCCAGGCGTACCTGCGATTGGCGCGGGAGCTGGTCGCCCGTGGCGCTGTCGCCTGACACCGAGCCGGCCACGGCGGCAGAGCCCGCTGAGTCCTCGGACGGCTTTCGCATCTCGCTGTCGAACTTCGACGGACCGTTCGACCTGCTGCTGAACCTCATCTCGAAGCATGAACTCGACATCACCGAGGTGTCGCTGAGCCGGGTCACCAACGAGTTCATCGCGTATCTGAAGGAGCTCGACGGCGAGGAGGAGCTCGAGCAGGCCTCGGAGTTCCTGGTCGTGGCCGCGACGCTGCTCGACATGAAGGTCGCCGGGCTGCTGCCACAGGGAGAATTGGTCGACGCCGAAGCCGTCGCGCTGCTTGAGGCGCGCGATCTGCTCTTCGCACGTCTGCTGCAGTACCGCGCCTTCAAAGAGGTGTCGTCGTGGTTCTCGCGCTGCCTGCAACGCGAGGAGCGTCGGCACGTGCGCGCCGTACCGCTCGACGAGAAGCACCGCAGCCGCACGCCGGAACTGGTGTGGTCGCTGTCGGCATCCGACTTCGCGGCCCTGGCGATGCTTGCGTTCGCGCCCAAGCAGATTCCCACCGTCGGGGTCGACCATCTGCATGCGCCACTGGTCAGCATCCGCGAGCAGGCGGCGGTCGTGGTGACGCTGCTGCGCAGCGCCGAGTCCCTCACCTTCCGCGACCTCGTCTCGGGCATCACCGAGCCGGGCGTCGTCGTAGCGCGGTTCATCTCGGTGCTGGAGCTGTACCGGCATGCCGCGCTGTCGTTCGAGCAGCTCGAGCCGCTCGGTGAGCTGACACTGCGCTGGTCGGCCGAGAGCTGGTCGGACGAGCAACTGGCGACGTTGGGCGCTGACTATGACCGTTGAAGGAGCATCCGTGCAGAACGAGGCCGAGCCCGAGACGCCGCTGGCCGAACGCATCGAGGCGATACTGCTGATCGTCGACGAGCCGATCGCGCTGGTTGCGCTGGCCGCCGCCGTGCACGCGCCCGTGCCGGCCGTGCGTCAGACGCTGGAGGCGCTGGTCGAGGACTACGACGGTCGCGGCGCGGGGCCGCGCCGCGGCTTCGAGCTGCGTGAGGTCGGCGGGGGCTGGCGCCTGTACGTGCGCGAGGACCACGACGATCTCATCGCCGATTTCGTCGGGGGACAAGCGCCCGCCCGCCTGTCGCAGGCCGCACTGGAGACGCTCGCGGTGATCGCCTACAAGCAGCCTGTCACACGCGGGCAGGTCGCGTCGATCCGTGCGGTCAACGTCGATTCGGTAGTGCGCACGCTGCTCGGACGCGGCCTGATCACCGAGCTGTTCGCCGACGCCGAGACCGGCGCCATCAACTACGGCACGACCGACGCGCTGCTCGAGCACCTCGGTATCAACTCGATCGACGAGCTGCCGCCCATCTCGCCCCTGCTCGATGACGGGGCCGACGGATTCGACGAAGGGACGCTGCGATGACCGGCGACGACAACACCCCCGCCCCCGAGGGCATCCGCCTGCAGAAGGCTCTGGCCAACGCCGGGGTCGCCTCGCGCCGAGTGATCGAGCAGTACATCGTCGAAGGGCGCATCCGCGTCAACGGCCGCACGGTGACCGAGCTCGGCACCCGGATCGACCCCGAGAACGACCTCATCGACGTCGACGGCACCGCCGTACAGCTCGACGTCTCGAAGCGCTATGTGATGCTCAACAAGCCCACCGGCGTGGTCAGCACCATGAAGGACGAGAACGGGCGGCCCGATCTGCGGCGCTTCACCAAGGACTGGCCGGAACGGCTCTACAACGTCGGTCGCCTCGACGCCGAGACCAGCGGGCTGCTGATCCTGACGAACGATGGCGACCTCGCGCACGTGCTCGCGCACCCCTCGTTCGGGGTCACCAAGGTGTACATCGCCAAGGTCGAGGGGCGGGTCACGGCGCAGACCATTGCGACGCTGACGCGCGGTATCGAGCTGGAGGATGGGCCCATCGCAGCCGACAAGGCGCGGCTGCTCGACTCGTCGGGCGACTCGAGCCTGGTGGAGCTGACGCTGCACTCGGGTCGCAACCGGATCGTGCGGCGCATGATGGCTGCCGTCGGGCATCCGGTGATCGATCTCGTGCGCCGTCAGTTCGGCCCGCTGCACCTGGGAACGCTCCCGGTCGGCAAGGCACGCGAGCTGACTAAAATCGAACGTGGCGCGCTGCTGACTCTCTCGCGCCAGGATTCCCGGGAGAACGAGTGAGCGAGACCACCGGCGTGCGTGCACCCCAGGTCGCTGCGCGACTCTCGGGCACGGTGCGGGTCGTCGGCGCCGGCCTTCTCGGCGCCAGCATCGGCCATGCCCTGCGCGCGAAGGGGGTCGACGTCGTTCTCGCGGACGCCTCGCCGTCGCAGTTGCGCCTGGCCATCGACTACGGTGCCGGACGCGCGGCCCGCGACAATGACGCCCCGACCCTGATCGTCGTCGCCGTGCCGCCGGATGTGACGGCCGACGTCATCCAGGCCGAACTCGCCGCGTACCCCGGTGCCGTCGTCACCGACGTCGCCAGCGTGAAGCTGCAGCCGTTCGACCAGTTGCGCGCCCGGGGCATCGACCTCACCCGCTACATCGGCTCGCATCCGCTCGCCGGGCGCGAACGCGGCGGGGCGATCTCGGCGCGCGCCGACCTGTTCATCGGTCGCCCCTGGGTGGTGTGCCGCGACGAGCAGACGCGGCCCGCTGACCTGGCCCTGGTCGAAGCGCTCGCCCTCGATGTCGGCGCGATGCCCCTGGAGATGACCCCCGAAGAGCACGACCGTGCGGTGGCCATGACCTCGCACGTGCCGCAGGTGGTGGCAAGTCTGCTCGCCGCCCGGCTGGCCGAGGCCGACGAGGGATCGCTGCGTCTGGCAGGTCAGGGTGTGCGCGACACCACGCGCATCGCCGCGTCGGCGCCCGAGCTGTGGGTGCAGATCCTGGGCGCCAACGCGGCTCCCGTCGTCGAGGTGCTCGATGCGCTCGCCGACGACCTGCGGAGCGTCGCGGACGCGCTGCGCGCTCCGGATGCCGCCGGCGCGCGCCGTACCGTGGCCGACGCCATCCGCCTCGGCAACGAGGGCGTGGAGCGTCTGCCGGGCAAGCACGGTCAGAACCGTCGATTCGAGACACTGGTCGTCATGGTCGACGACACCGCCGGTCAGCTGGGGCGCCTGTTCGGCGAGCTCGGCGAACTGGGCGTGAACGTCGAGGACCTTCGCCTGGAGCACTCTCCGGGCGCCCAGTTCGGTCTCGCTGAGATCAGTGTCGCGCCGGCCGCGCTGCGCGGTGCGATCGAGGGACTGGAAGAACGCGGCTGGCGGATTGCGGGGAACACCAATGACTGACCTCTCGACGGACTCGGCGCACCAGGCGCGCAAGTTCATCGCGATCGACGGCCCGGCCGGGTCGGGCAAATCCAGCGTCTCGAAAGAGGTCGCCCGCCGGCACGGCTTCGGCTACCTCGACACGGGCGCGGCCTACCGGGCGCTGGCTTGGTACGTGCTCGATCGTGGATTCGACACGGCGGATGCCACGGCTGTGCGGTCGGCAGCATCCGACTTCC
Source organism: Microbacterium esteraromaticum (assembly GCF_028747645.1). Taxonomy (NCBI): domain Bacteria; kingdom Bacillati; phylum Actinomycetota; class Actinomycetes; order Micrococcales; family Microbacteriaceae; genus Microbacterium; species Microbacterium esteraromaticum. Next base: position 2,072,848 of record NZ_CP118100.1, on the reverse strand, counting down.
CGTTCGCTCAGGCTCTCGACCCCGATGACCGGCGCGTGTCGGTGGGCGGCGTCGACGTGACCGACGCCATCCGCGAGCCGCGGGTGTCGTCCGCGGTCAGCGGCGTCGCGCGCGTGCCCGAGATCCGGGCGCAGGTGAACGAGATGTTCCGGCGGATCGTGGCGGAGGCCGAGTACCCGGCCGTCGTCGTCGAAGGCCGTGACATCACCACGGTGGTGGCGCCGGACGCCCCCGTGCGCATTCTGCTGACCGCCGCCCCCGAGGTGCGTGCCGCGCGCCGCGCGGGCGAACTGGCCGGCGAGAACGCCGCAGCTGTCGCGGAGGCGCTGCACAAGCGCGACGCATCCGACAGCACCGTCGTCGACTTTCTCAACGCTGCCCCGGGCGTTGACGTCGTCGACTCCACAGACCTTGATTTCGCGCAGACCGTCGACGCCGTGCTTGCGGTCATCGACCGGCGCGACGCAGACACAGGAGCATGAACATGGCCGACGAAGAAGAATACGAAGGCGCGCCCGACCAGCTCGCTGACAAGCTCGCCGCGATCGACGAGAACGCTGCCGAGCAGCGCGCTGACTTGATGCGCGCGACGCTCAGCGACTACGAGCTCGACGAGGACGACGCCGACCTGCTGGCGGGACTTTCGCTCGGCGAGGACGGCATCGAGTACTCGCCGGCTCTGCCGGTGGTCGCCATCGTGGGACGCCCGAATGTCGGCAAGTCCGCCCTGGTGAACCGCATCCTCGGTCGCCGTGAGGCCGTCGTCGAGGACACGCCGGGCGTGACCCGCGACCGGGTGACCTACAAGGCTGAATGGATGGACCGGCGCTTCTCGCTGGTCGACACCGGCGGGTGGGAGCCCGACGCCAAGGGCATCGACCGGTCGGTCGCCGCCCAGGCCGAGGTCGCGATCGACCTCTCGGACCTGGTGCTGTTCGTCGTCGACGCGAAGGTCGGTGCCACATCGACCGACGAGCACGTCGTCAAGCTGCTGCGCAAGAGCGGCAAGCCGGTGTTCCTCGTCGCCAACAAGATCGACGACGCGCGCCAGGAGCCCGAGGCCGCCGCGCTGTGGAACCTGGGTCTGGGCGAACCGCACCCGGTCTCGGCGATCCACGGTCGCGGGGTCGCCGACCTGCTCGACCTGGTCATGGCGAAACTGCCCGAGGTCTCGGCCGTGGCCAAGGCCGAGATCGGCGGGCCGCGTCGCGTCGCGATTCTCGGACGCCCGAACGTGGGCAAGTCGTCGCTGCTGAACAAGGCCGCGGGCGAGGAGCGCGTGGTCGTCAACGACCTCGCCGGCACCACACGCGACCCGGTCGACGAGATCGTCGAGATGGGCGGCAAGATGTGGCGGCTGGTCGACACCGCCGGCATCCGCCGTCGTGTGCACCTGCAGCAGGGCGCCGACTTCTACGCATCGCTGCGCACGTCTGCCGCGCTGGAGAAGGCCGAAGTCGCCGTCGTCGTGCTCGACGTCAGCCAGCCCATCAGCGTGCAGGACCTGAACATCATCGACATGGTGCTCGAATCCGGGCGCGCGCTCGTGCTGGCGTTCAACAAGTGGGACCGCCTGTTCGACGACGACATGGAGAACATCGACCGCCGCCGCTACCTGGAGCGCGAGATCGAGCAGGATCTGGCGCACGTCGCGTGGGCTCCGCGCGTGAACATCTCGGCCAGGACCGGGCGCCACCTCGACAAGCTCGTGCCCGCCCTTGAGCTGGCGCTGGAGAACTGGGACCGCCGCATTCCGACCGGCAAGTTCAACGCGTTCATCACCGAGCTCGTCGCCGCGCACCCGCACCCGCTGCGGGGCGGCAAGCAGCCGCGCATCCTGTTCGGCACGCAGGCGTCGACGCGTCCGCCGACGTTCGTGCTGTTCACGACGGGCTTCCTCGACCCCGGCTACCGCCGATTCGTGCAACGCCGTCTGCGCGAGCTGTACGACTTCGAGGGAACGCCGATCGTCATCAACATGCGTGTGCGGGAGCGGCGCAAGAGATAGCATCCGACGCGTTCACGCGGGATAATGGGAGGTTGAAGCCGCGACCCCGCGGCGACAACCACAGTGCCCATGACACAGCGCCCACAAGGCCCGCGTGAAACGAGGATGCGATGACGCACACCCTGCCCCTGCCGGAGTTCACCCACGAGCGGGTGGAGGTGATCACCGGGCCGCGCAGTGGACTGTTCATCGCCGTGGCGCTGCACTCGTCTGTGCTGGGCTCTGCCCTTGGCGGTGCGCGGCTGTGGACGTACCCGCACTGGAGCGACGCGCTCGGTGACGCTCTGCGGCTCTCGGCGGCGATGACGCTGAAGAACGCGGCGGCCGGGCTCGACGCGGGTGGCGGCAAGTCGGTGATCGGCCTGCCGCCGGGCACCGTGCTCGACGCCGACCGTCGCCGTGCGGCCTTCCTCGACCTCGGTGACGCCGTCGAGCTGATGGGTGGGCTGTATCGCACCGCAGAAGACGTCGGTTCGACCACCGATGACATGCTGACCGTCAGCGAACGCACGCAGCACGTCGTCGGGTTGCCCTCGACCGTGGGCGGCTCAGGCGAGCCCGCAGGGCCCACGAGCCTCGGCGTCTATGCGTCGCTGCGCGCGGTGCTCGAGCGGGTCGTGGGATCGTCGGATGCCCGCGGTCGCCGCATCGTCATCTCGGGCCTGGGGCAGGTGGGCGGTCGTCTTGCATCGCGGCTGGCTGAGGACGGCGCCGAGCTGACGGTCACCGACATCAACCCGGCGCGGCGGGAGTTCGCTACGTCGATCGGGGCGACCTGGGTGGAACCGGGCACCGAGCACCTGGTGGCCGGCGATGTCTTCGTGCCGGCCGGTATCGGCGGTGTGCTGACCGATGGGGTCATCGACGCGCTGGATGTGAAGGCCGTATGCGGTCCCGCGAACAACCCGCTTGCTGACCACTCGGGCGCAGGGCGCCTGGCGGAGCGGGGCATTCTGTACGCGCCCGACTTCGTCGTGAACGCGGGTGGCGTGATCTACCTCGATCTGGAGGCCAAGCAGATCGGCACGAGCGACGAGATCATGGCGCGAGTGGCCGGTATCGGCGACACGGTCGGTCGGATTCTCGACGACGCCGCTGAGCGCGGTGTGACCCCGCTGCAGGCAGCGGAGGAGCTGGCGGCGTCGCGTCTGCGCGCTGGGGCCGAGCTCGGGGTTCGGTAACGCGCGCACACTGAGCGTGCCGCGGGCGGTGCGGCGTGGAAAGGTGGAGGGGTGAGCATCATCCCCCCGGCGCCTGGAGAACCGCGCCGCCCGCAGGGCCCTCGTAATCCCGGAGACGCCTGGGTCGTCGCCGAGACGGGCGAGAAGTACTGGGGCCGATTCGGTGCCGCCGGGCTTCTGGCCGTTGACCCTGTGCATGGTGTGCTGCTGCAGCACCGCGTGGGCTGGAGCCACTTCGGCGGCACGTGGGGGTTGCCCGGAGGGGCGCTTCACGAGGGGGAGTCCGCGCTCGTCGGCGCGATTCGTGAGGCGCAGGAAGAGGCCGGGGTGCCGGACGGTGCGGTGCGTGCGCGCTTCACCCGGGTGCTCGATCTGAAGATCTGGTCATACACGACCGTCGTCGCCGATGTGGTCGAACCGTTCGAACCCGTCATCAGTGACCCCGAGAGCCTCGCGCTCGAGTGGGTGCCGGTGGATGCCGTCGATGAGCGGCCGCTGCATCCGGGCTTTGCCGATGCCTGGCCGGCGCTGCGGGTCTTGTTGGCGGTGCGACCCTCGATCGTGGTGGATGCTGCCAACGTGATCGGCTCGGTGCCGGACGGCTGGTGGCGGGACCGCGCTGGTGCCGCCGAGCGGTTGTGTGATCGGTTGGTGGCATGGGCGGCTGCGGGAGTCGAGCCGGGGGTGTTTGGCGGGGCTGGGGTGCCCGAGGCGCTTGGGGAATCTGAGGCGTTTGGGGCGCTTGGTGAGCCGGGTGTCCGTTGGTATCCGGACGTCACGATGGTCGTCGAGGGCGCGGCGCGGAAGATGGCGGGTGCGGGTGCGGGTGGTGGTGCTGGTGCTGGTGCTGGTGCTGGTGCTGGTGCTGGTGCTGGTGCTGGTGCTGGATCTGGCGTGGCGTTTGATGCAGGCGACGTCGGGGTCGTGCAAGCGGACGGACACGGCGACGACGCCATCGTTGGTGAAGCGCGTCGCCTGGTCGCTGCGGGGCGTGAGGTCATCGTCGTCACGAGCGATCGCGAACTGCGGACGCGGGTCGAAGCGCTCGGTGCACGCACCCAGTCGGCCGGCTGGATGCGGGATCAGCTCGACGCTCGTTCGGCTCGCAGGGGGCGCTGAGCGCGCTCAGTTGCTGAGCGTGTGCAGTTAGCGCGGTGTTGCAGTTGCGGCGTCGGGGCAGACTGAGTCCTCCCGACGGTTGAAGCCAGCTAGAAGGGCGCCGGTGCGGCTTCTGGTGACGGGACGAACATCACGCGCCGAGGTGCGGCGTCGGCGTAGGTGCTTCCGTTTGGCGCGGTCCATTGCAGATCGCCCCCGGGAAGCTGCCTTGCTCTCCAACGATGCTGCTCAGGGAAGTCGGGATGCTTGAGCGCGTGATGCGTCTTACACAGGTGCGCGAGGTTGTCGAGTGACGTCGGCCCGCCGAGCGCATGATCGTGGTTGTGGTCGAGCTCGGTGCGGTGAATGGGCATACGACAACCGGGGAACCGGCAGTGCTGATCGCGCGCTTGCAGGAAGCGCCGCATGCCCGCGGTAGGCATGTAAGTGTCGCTCTCGGTGAGCTGCCCGGTCGGGTCGAGGAACAGGCGCGTCCACGCGGTGCTGCGTCCGGCGAAGGCGCGAGCGGCCTCGGGGTGAAGCTCACCGTGTCCGTCGAGCTGCCCGGGACGGTCGTCGTCACCCAGGAGTGTGTTGGCGCTGACGGTGACCTGCACGGTCGCCGTGATGTTGTCCATGCCTGTGCCGAGATCCTCTGACGGTGTGGCGGTCAACAGCAAGTCGGTGAGCACGTCGGTGCGGATCTGGTCGAGCGTGCGCTGGTCGGAGGGCAGGCGGATGATGGTCGGCCCGTCAGAGATCATTTGCTCGACGAAGTCCCAGTACGCATCGACGTCGTCGCCGAACGGGGCGTTGTCGGGCGGCACTGCCAACCCGTCGTAGAAGTCCTGCCCGGTGCCGGTGCCGGTGCCGGTGCCGGAGCCGGTGTCGGAGCCGGTGTCGGAGCCGGAGTCGGAGCCAGAGTCGGAGTCGGTGCCAGGCGTGCTCACCACCATGAGGTCGCTGTCGGGCACGCGGGCGGACTCGTCGCCGAGATCTTCCCGCAGACCAGAGTCGTTCTGCAGGGCGCGGTCGTTTTGCAGAGCAGGGTCGTTGTCGAGCTTGTCTTGTAGGGCGTCTTCGTCCACGGGGAGCACGGGGAAGGGGTTCTGATCGACGTTCTGGGTCTGGATACGGCCGAGCTGGGTGAGGCGGTCGTGAATAGCGATGGCGAGGTGCTCGGGCAGGACGACCTGCAGCAGGGCGAGCCCGTCGCCGACGGAGCGCACGGTGACGGTGCGCTCGGCCAGCGCCCGCTCGTGGCGTGCGGTGATGGTGCTGCCAGCCAATGCCGCAGCGACTTCGCGCGCATGGGTTCGCGTGCGCGATGGAGCCTCGGACTCGGCGAACACGACCGTAGCGGCCTCATACAGCGCCATCGTGCCTGCTTCGACAACCCCGTTCTGTACGGCCTCGCGCACGGGTGCGGCGGCGTGCAGGATCTCGTGTACATGCGATGCGGTCACAGATCCGGTACGGAACGACGCTTCGAGCAGCGGGTAATCACCCGTGGAGAGGAACCGCGCATCGTCAAAGGCACGTTCCACGGCGCCTCGCGAGGAAGGCACAGCTGCGCAGTGCTCGGCGATCATCGAGCGCCAGATCGCGTCGCGATGCTGCGGTTGATCGGCCACATCGTCATCCATCAGAGCGACCCGCGCAGCCAGTAGATCTGAGGCGCGTGCCTCGGCGCGGTTGATCTCGGCCCGCACGGCGACCCACTGCTCGAGCAGCGCGGCCTGCTGCTGCATGCGGTCGACGAGTGGAGCGGACATGCCTCCATGTTAGAACTAATGTTCTAAGTAAACAAGTGCATATCCTTACTTTTCTAGAAGATTCTCGAATCCCTAGTCGGCGAGAGGAACGATCATCGGTGCTGAGTCGGGAAGCGACACCACGATCACCCGCGGCGCCTGGATACTCGCGAGCTCGCCGGGCAGATCCACGTGTGCGCGGGGAGCCGGGGTCGCTTCCGCGGGCGCGAGCGGAGCCAGGGTCGCTCCCTCGGCAGCGCGCCACACCGTGACGGCGGCGCCGGTGCTTTCTGCGATCTGCGCGCTGAGCTGTGCTGTTCGGGGATCGTCAGCATCCGCCGTCACAAGGATGACGCGACCGATCGACGCACGACGCGCCGCAGACGGCGCGATGCGTCGGTCGTGGCGCCAGATCGCGAAGTGATAGCCGAACACGACAGCTGTGGCGCTGAGCAGCCCGAGCGGAGCCCGGATCTGCTCGACCAGTGCGGCCGGCCGTGCGTCGTCGAGCAGGAAGTCGAACAGGCGGTATCCGATGATCAGCAGAGTGATCAGGCCAACGATCGCGCTCGCGCCGAACACGGCGACGAGGTACACACGGCGGGCGGGTTCGGCAGCATCCGCCGTCGTGGTGGTGCGTGTCGGACGCCACGCGACCCACCAGGCGACCGCGCCCACGGCGAGGGCGCTGATGCCTCCGAGCAACAGCGTTCGCGGCACGTGCGCGCTCAGCGTCGGGGCGAGCGCAGCGAGCAGGGCGTTGATAACGACTCCGAACCCGCTGGCCGCACCGACCAATGCGATCGCCGAGATCACGAGGCGGCCGGCGAGGCGCGCGGTGTGCTCGCGCTGGGCGAGCACCGCGCTGTGGTGCACCCATACCGCCGCGGCGACCAGCGCTGTCGCGACGGCGACGTCGAGTGGTGCGAGCACCTCGTTCGAGGGGGCGGTGTCGAAGATCAGACGCAGGCCGACGTACAGGGTCGTGCCGAGTGCGAACAGTCCTGCGCCCGCCGAGACGCCCACAACGGCCACGAGCACCACGTCCGCGAAGACACCCGGGGTCGAACGTACCCGGTGGTAGAACCAGTGCCACCACCACAGGGCCGTTCCGAGCAGCAGCCAGACAAGCCCCTGTAGAACGGCGATGGGCCACGGGCGTGACGCCGCCAGGATGTGAGAGGCATCAACCAGAGCCTCGGAAAGCAGCGCCGAGAGCGCGGACACAGCGCCGAAGGCGGCGATGGCCAGGGCATAGAGCGATGAGAGTTCGAGCGGTAGGCCGACAAGTCGAGTCGGTGCCGTCGCCGATCGCGACCGCAGTCTGACGTGCCACAACCAGATTCCTGTCCACAGGACGCCGCTGGCGAGCTGCCCGGGACGCCAGTGGCCGTCGAGGCCCGCGGTCGCGGCGAGCCCGAGTGAGACCGACGCAGCGATGAGCGATGTCACGGTCATTGCCGTGACGTACAGCGCCCACACCAGTGAGGCGCGCTCACCGGGGTCGGTGAGCCGGCGCCGCAGGAACCACCACAGTCCAGCGCCCAAGGGCACGCCGATCACCGTGAATGCGAGCGAACGGGCGAGGCCTGCGTCGTCATCGACGAGTACCGCTCCTGCGCCGAGGGCGCGGTCGGCGAGTCCGCTCAACCCGGCGGTGGCGACGCAGACGAGCGCGAACAGGAGGGCGTAAAGGATGATGCGCCGTACGATCGCCTGTGCGCTCCGCGGCGGCGGGACGGGAATTGCGGGGGCGGCCATCACGGTGTGCCATTCGGATAGCAGATGGTGAATTGCCAGGGCGCACCATCGATCAGCCAGGTATCGCCGTCGCGCACGAGGTCGAAGACCTCGTCGCTCTGGTACTCGTCGCTGATGGGTCCGGATCCGCTCACGGTGGTGATGACCACCCGCACGCGTGCGGTCTCATCGTGTTCGGTCGTGCTCACCAGCACGACGCGGTTCTCATCTGCGATTGGTGGCAGGCGATCGCAGTCTTCGGTGATCTCGGGGGCGAGCAGATCCATTGCCGCTGCCGTATCGCCGTCGTTCACCGCCTGCACATAGCGCTGCACGACCCCTTCGGCACTGTCGGGGTCGTACGTGGCGGATTGGCCCCGGGTGAGTACGGCGACCAACGCGATCGCGACGACCACCGCGACCAGCGCCAGAAGCACCCAGAGGGCCAGCCGTGACTTGCGAGCATCATCACTCATGGCTCCCACGAACCTCTCTCCCGTCGCGAGTGGCAACACGCCGCATCCGCGCGGATGCCCATAGTGTACGACCGAACCGCGCGCGCATGAGGGAGAATCTGCGCGGCGCCAGGGGACTGGCGGCGCGTCAGTCGCGTCCGCGCAGTCGATCGATCTCGCGACGCTCTCGCTTGGTCGGGCGTCCCGCTCCGCGGTCACGCACCGCGAGCAGCGCGACGGGGTCGCGCGGTGGGGTGCGATCGTCGTACGCGGTCGCGGCAATGGGCGCCCCGACCCGCTTCGACAGGGTCTTGCGCACGACGAGGATGCGATCGAAACCCGACATGCGAACGCGCACCTCATCGCCGGGTTTGACCGTCTGCGCGGCCTTCGTGCGCTCGCCGTTGATGCGAATATGCCCCGCGCGGCATGCGGTCGTCGCCGCAGATCGGGTCTTGTAGACCCTGATCGACCAGAGCCAACTGTCGACGCGCACGGGTGTGACAGCATCCGATGCGGCGGGGGACGACGTCTGGTTCGTCATCGCGATGTCTCCTCTCGCAGGGGCGCCGGCGTGCGTCCGGTGGGGATGCTTCGCGGGTCGGGGGCGTTGCACAGGTGATGGAGCGCGCCGGCGATGATCAGGCCCTGGCCGAGTGTGTAGGTGAGCATGACGGCGGGGCTGGTCCAGTCGGGCATCCCGTCGAGGAAGAGACGGAACGCGAGGATCGAATCGCTGAGCAGAAACAACGCGCCGCCCACCGCGAGAGTGGGGTTGCCGCGCGCGGCGGTCGCCGCGGTGCCGGCCAGCACGAGTCCGTAGGCGGCGATGCCGAGCAGGAGGCCGTCTGATTGCGGGCCGACGACGACCAGCATGCCGACCCACCAGGCGGCGTAGACCAGCGTCCACCATGGCAATCGACGCACAGCGGTGTATCGCAGAAACAGCACGATGTAGGCGATGTGCGCGAGGCCGAAGAAGAGCAGCATCAGTGGCAGTTCGGGCCCGCCGGGGAAGAACGTGCCGGCGCCGTCGCCGAGCCACGAGAACAGCAGGGCGGCGCCGAGTAGTGCGATGGTTCCGCGGGGTCGCAGGCGTGGTGCGGCGGCGAGCACTGGCAGAGCCAGCAGGGGCATCAGCGTCAGTTTCGTGGGCGCCGCGAGGGGACTCTGCAGGGTGAGCGCGGTGACGTGGATGATCGCGAGGACGATGTACGGGGCCCAGACGGCGATGTCGAGGGGGCGGATGCTACGCAGCATCCCTCCATCGTATTCAGGCGTTCATGACTCGACGGTGACGTCTTGCACCTCGCCGTCGGGGCTGAGGTGCGCGGCGGGCCAGTATCCGGTGGGGAAGTGCTCACCGCACGCGTCGGTGAAGTGCAGCACGGTCTCGTCGGTTGTGACCTCGATCGCGTCGAGTTGCAGGTCGGTGGCGCCGGCGTCGAGCTCGGCGGATGTGGGGTCAGCGTCGCTGAAGCGCGTGAAGACGGCATCCGCGGCTCGGCGGCGGATGCCGTCGATATCGGTGACCAGTGCACGGGCGCGGGGGAGGAGGGCGCGGACGGCGTCGATGTCGGCGCCGTCGACGATGAGGTCGAGTTCGCGATCGTCGTGCGGGATGCTGGCGGCGTACCAGTCGTGGATGACGGTGTCGCCGTCGTCGAGCGTCGTCTCGGCGCGGGTGAGCCGGCCGAGGGTCGGGTCGTCGATGATCGGTTGTGCGGAGGTCATAGCGCCACCGTAGCGGTCTGCGGTGACGTATCAGTCGTGCAGCGGGCGCGTCACGAGGACTCGGCCGCCCGTGAGGGTGGCATCGTGGGTGAACCCGGCGGCCAGGAACGTGGTGAGCGCGCCGTGGAACATGTCGTTCGCGCGGTGGGTGCCGTGGGTGTTGTCGACCGGGTACGCCTCGACGAGCCGGGCGCCGCTCTGGCGGGCGTGGTCGATCGCGGCGTCGAGGAGGATGGCGTTGAGGCCGGTGCCGCGGTGTTCGCGACGCACGACGAAGCACGTGACCGCCCACACGGAGTCGTCGTCGAGGGGTTCGGCGGTGGCGCCGACGATGGAACGCGTGTTCAGGATGCGTAGCTGGGTGGGACGTGGCCCGACGCGGATCCACCCGGCCGCTTCACCGTCGACGTATGCCACGAGCCCGGGCGTCTGACGTGTGGCGATCTCGTCGTGCAGCAGGTCGCGTCGCTCGTCGACCGACGTGGACTGCCAATCTTTGTTGCGCACGACGGGCCAGATGCACTGGCAGCTGCGCCCGTCACCGCCGCCGGAAAGGGCGTGCTGCACATCGCCCCATCGTTCGATCGTCGCCCGCTCTGTCGTGATCGTCGCCATGTTCGCACGCTACGCCGGGCGTCGGACATCGGCAATCATCCCGTGCCCCTCGTGCGCGCCACGCCCGGAAAACACCAAGGTGTGCGCCTGGTTCGCGAGGCCCGTTCGCGTCGGCTAGGATAGGGGAGTTGCCTGCGCGAAAGCGCGGTCGTCCACGGGCTGTGGCGCAGCTTGGTAGCGCACTTGACTGGGGGTCAAGGGGTCGCAGGTTCAAATCCTGTCAGCCCGACCACATTGAGGCTCGGAATCACGCGGAAGTCGCGAGGTTCCGAGCCTCTGTCGTATCCGCCGCCGTGCCGTGGTTGTGCACCCGTTGTGCAGTTGCTCGCGGGACGAGCGCTGAAGCGCTCTCGGCAGCACGCCGAGCGGCATCGCCGATCAGGTGCGTGTAGATGTCGCTCGTGACCGAGATCGACGAATGACCGAGCCGCTTCGACACGAGCGCGATGTCGGCGCCGCTCGCGAGCAGCAGCGACGAGTGCATGTGCCGCAAGCCGTGCAGCGTCGAGCGCGAGCTCGGTGGTTTCGGTGTGCACCTAGCTCTTGGTCGTCTCGATCGAGGCGCACCCGAGGAGGTCGGTGACGATGTGGAGGGGTACGTCGCCGGAGTCAGGGGACCTCGACACCCCGGGCGGGCATTGACCTAGGGGTGAGACGACTGCGGTTGGGGCCGATTCTGCGTTGCTTGCAGGTCGGAAGCACACCCGACACCGGCTGTCGCGTCGCAATGCGCGGTCGGTAGATGAGACTTCGCTAATGTACGGATCATGACCCGAATCGAAGGGGAGTCGGCTCAGGCCAAGGGCGCGGACGGTGCCCAGCGCGCGAAGCGGTGGCTGGAGTCAACCACGCGCGTCAACGCGCAGTGGGTAAATCCCAACCCTCCCGCCGTCGCGAAGCTGACCTTCGCGTGGCCTCACGGTGGGCAGAACTTCTCGTTCGACCTCGGCGGCACGCTCAAGTACGGCGACTACGACGGCCACGAATTCTTCGCTGAGTCGAAGAACTACGCCGAGCCCAGTGACCTGCCGAAGCACTACTCGAAGTTTCTCGCGCAGTGCTACGTCGCTTACGACAAGATGCCGTCCCGGGCTGACCACTTCATGTGGATCGCGTGGAGCCCTCACTCCATCACGGACTGGCCGAAGCTGACCACGGCGGACTACGTTCGTGCCCACGTCCTCAAGCACCGCGAGAGGGTGTTCGGGACCGACGACGAGGCGGAAGCCGCAGCCCTCGTGGACGAAGGCGTGGTGTCGGCAGTGGCGAGCAGACTGTGGCTTGTCATCCTCTCGACGAAGCAGGAGACGCTAGTCATCTCGAAGGAGCACCGGAGCGTCATCGAGGCTTACGAGACCAGGAAGGGGGAGTGATGGCTGACGTATCCGCCTTCGCCGCCCTCATTCACGACGGCCTGTTCGACCCTTCTCCCAGCGAGTCCATCCTCCGGGTCAAGGATGCAGTAGCTAAGGAGCTGACTGCGCTCGACTCGACCGCCCGGGTGAAGCGAACAGACTACTTCAACCACACCTTCGCGCCCGACTTCGTCATGACGTGGCCGGACGCAAGCTCGCGCCGGGTGTACCTGCGCATGGCCTACGACCTCGATGCGCTTGTGGATGACGTGGCGCTCATCGACTCCACAGATCCGCTCATCTTCGGTCTAACGCCCGCAGAGTCCGTCGAGGCCAAGCCCCATGTGGACGAGGTGATCGGGGACAGCGATGCGATGTTCACAGAGCCCGCCGCGCTGGAGAGGCTGATCGACCGGAAGAAGGACGACTCGACCGCCAACATGCTCAGCAATGCCTTGGCACAGGGTGGGCGGGGCTCGTTCGTCGGTGATGAGGCAGTCGAACTTGCTGACGTGGTTCAGCGTGGGTTCGTCGCAGCCGCCGAGGTCGAGTCGGGCGGAACAGCCGAGGCTGTGCAGACCATCAGTAACCGGTTACAGGGGCAGCAGGCGTGGCGTATGAACCGCGTGCTCCAGGCGGTCTGGGAGGGGAGCGAGGGGTCTCTCTCGACCTTCCCCGGCAAGGCGGACGTGTCCGGGCGGCTTAATACCGAGTCGCTGAGCTACCTCGTCAAGTACATGCGCACCGATGACCGCGACTTCTGGCGACGAGTGGGGCGCGGGCTCACGTTAGCCGACCTGGAGAGCCTCGACTTCGCGGCAGCACAGGCCAACATCGAGAGCCTCATCCAAGCCAATCTCGATGTCATTCCCGCGCGAGCCACCGTCGTCAAGCCGGACCCGCTCGGGCTCGATGAGCCTGCCGCCGGGGCACGCTTTGGCTGGAACAAGCGCGGTAGTCACATCACGTTCGAGGCACCGAAGCTGTTCGCGGTGCTCGGGAGCGCGAAGACGGACCTCCGCGACGTGGATGAGGAAGCAGCGGCGGCGGTGTCCGTGGACGCGTTCATCGACCGCGCGAGGAGTACCGACTTGGTGGAAGTGACCATCCACTCCGGCCCTGACCACATCAGTGTCAAGAACGACGAGGGCGCGATCAGCACGGAGCGCCTACGCGGCGTGTCCGCGACGTTTGGCGGCTCAGCAGAGGTGGCCCAGGCGATCGCGGGTTCGCGAACCGGGCGCGTGACCGTCGACCTGCCCGAGCGGTCGGGGACCGGCAAGACGCAGAGCAAGGTGCGCATGGCCGACCTGCTCATGACGACGATCCCGCTCGTGGTCGATGTGCCCGACGACGTGTGTGAAGGCATCGAAGAGTTCCTGCAATACGAGGTAGACAACGGCCAACCTCAGCTCGACATGTTCGCGCTGGAAGCGGGCGAGGCGCGCGACGGGATGCCTATGCTTCTGTCGGGCAATCCGGCGGACGATCTGCCCCCGTTCCTCGCGCTCGAAGCCTTCACCGAGGACGTGACCGAGATCAACGGGGATTCGCCAGCGTCGGATTAGTTACCCTCGAGGGTGGGTGTCCTGACTGGAAGCCACTAGGCGCGCTCGATGATCATCATCAGCCGGTTGAGCGAGCACGCGGTGGCCTGCCGAACAGTTCGACGTCGCTACGGCGCGCTCCGCGACCATCAGCCGCATAGCTCGGGACTGCCGAGATGGCGGTTCGTTCGTTCCATGGCGAGGGTGAGTTCCGAGGTGTCGGTGTGCAAGTAGCCCTTGGTCGTCTCGATCGAGGCGTGTCCGAGGATGTCACGGACCACGTGAAGCGGGACGCCGGCGTTGGCGAACCATGTGACACCTGCGTGCCTGAGGTCATGTCGTTGCAGACCGGGGTGGCCGAGGCTTTGCACCAAATTGGTCCAGTCGGTTGCTCGCGAGAGCGTTCCCGTAGTGACGACCCCGCCCCGGGGCCCTCGGAGCAGCGGCTGATCATGTTCGCGGCCGTCGGTCATGCGTCGGAGTACGGGCTCCAACCGGAGGATCGGTACCCTGATTCGCCCTGAGTTTCGTTCCGTCCTTTCCTTTTGGAGGATGGATTCATGCCAGGACCGTATCCGGACGAGTTCCGTCAGCGCGCGTTGCGGATGTTGAGCGAGGCTCGCCCCGATCACAAGACCGATCACGCCGCGATCACGCACGTCGCAGCCAAGCTCGGCATCAATCCCGAGACGCTGCGATTGTGGAAGAAGCGCCTCGACGTTGACGAGGGCCGCCAGCCGGGGACCTCGAGCGAGGCGCAGGCGGAGATTAAGCGGTTGAAGAAGCAGATCGCCGAGTTGGAGAAGGCGAACGAGATCCTCCGGTCCGCGAGCGTGTTTTTCGCGACCGAGCTCGGCCGCCCCTCGTCGAGATGATCGCGTTCGTCGACAAGATGCGTGATCGTTTCGGGGTCGAGCTCGTCTGCCGTGTGATGCGGCAAGCCGAGGTGGGGTTCCTCACCGCTCGCGGATACCGGGCTGCGAAAGCGCGTCCCGCGTCAGCGCGGCAGCTGCGGGACGAGCTGTTGATCCCGGAGATCGTGCGGCTGCATGCGGAGAACTACGGCGTCTACGGGGTCCGGAAGATGCATGCGCTACTGCGGCGGCAGGGCTGGGTGATCGGTCGGGATCAGACCGGCCAGCTGATGCGGATCGCGGGTGTTCGCGGGGTGAAACGGTCGAAGAAGGTCTTCACCACGAAGTCCGACCCGTTGCACGAGAAGCCGAGGGATCTCGTGCAACGCAGGTTCACCGCCGACGCACCCCGCAGGCTCTGGGTCGCGGACGTGACCTATGTCGCGACGTGGTCCGGGTTCGCTTACGTCGCGTTCGTCACCGATGTGCTCTCCCGCCGCATTGTCGGATGGAACGTCGCCGCGACGCTCAAAGCCGACATCCTGCCGCTCCAAGCGTTGAACATGGCGGCGTGGGCCGCGGACGGGAACCTCCACGCACTTGTCCATCACGCTGACCACGGGGCGAACTACCTCGCCGTGGTCTACACGGATCGCATCGAGGAGCTCGGCGCGACGCCGTCGACCGGAACCGTCGGCGACAGTTTCGACAACGCGATGGCCGAGGCCATCAACGGGCTCTACAAGACCGAGTTGATCCGTCGCCGCGGCCCGTGTCGCACGGTCGAGCAGGTCGAACTCGCGACACTCGAGTACGTGTGGGGGTGGAACAACCAGCGCCTCCACGGAGAACTCGACATGCGTACCCCCGCCGAGGTCGAAGCCGACTACTACGCTGGCCTCGACAGACCCTTGGGAACACCCGTCTCCCAAGCCGCCCGATAGGAACGAAACTCAGAGCGAATCAGGCTAAGACAACTCCTCACATCTCGACCCCCGCCCCGAAAGGCTGACGCAATGAAGCTCACCGCCGTTTACGCTAGGTTCTTCCGCTCGCTGAACTATGACTACGTTCGACTGTCCAACCCGAACTACCGCCCGGACCCATGGGACGGCACACCTTCCGGAGCGCAGTACCCGTTCGTTCGGCTGCGCCTGGAAGATCAGATCACTACTGTCGTCGGCGGCAACGAGTCAGGCAAGAGCCAGGTACTCGCCGCCGTGCGCGCGGCGCTGACCGGCGAAGGATACGAGAGAAGCGATTTCTGCCGTTACTCGCCGTTCTTCTCCGTCGACAAGACACTCATTCGACCAGAGTTCGGGGCTGAGTTCCGAGACATCAGTGACGCTGACATCAAAGCAATCGAGGAAGCAACGGGCGAGACGGGACTCAGCGGAACTGATCGTGTTGCCATTTTCCGGATGAACACGACCCCGCAACTTCGTCTTTATGCTCATCGCGGGGATCAGTGGCTGGAACCCAGTCATGTCAAGAAGCCGACGCTCTTGAACGAAGCCGGTCTTCCAGCGCCGTTCAACATCGACGCCGATGTGCCCCTGCCAGATAGCGTCCCCCTGGAGTTCCTGGCCACAGGCAAAGCGACGGCAGCTGTCGGACGCAGCGTGCTTCGCAGCATCTGGGATGCCTTCACGAACAACTCCAACTGGTTTGACTCGAAAGACTCCGTCGTCAGCCAGGCGAACGAGATCTCGACATCCTTCAAGACCTCGACATCAATCAACGAAGAGGAACTCAAGAAATACCATCTCGCTGCTGATCTGTTGCTCAAGGTCGCGGGCCTCGACCGTTCCCAGTTCGTGGAGTTGCAGAACGCAGTTCGCACCAAGAACGGGTACGCGAACAGCATCGTCGACACGATCAACAGCGAGTTGTCTAAGGCACTTAACTTCCCGCACTGGTGGACGCAAGACAGTCAGTTCGAGTTGTTCGTCGCCCTCTTCGAGTACGACCTGGTCTTCATGATCCGGGACCGGACTGGACGGTCCTATGGATTCGACGAGAGAAGCGATGGCCTCAAGTACTTCCTAAGCTACTTCGTGCAGTACCTCGCCCACGAAGCACCGAGCGACGGACGACCAGAGATCCTGCTGATGGACGAGCCTGACCGATTCCTATCGAGTTCCGGTCAACAGGATCTCCTAAGAGTGTTCGCAGACTTCGCGGACCCCGAAGACGACGCCCGCGCTCCAGTACAAGTCCTGTACGTCACGCACTCGCCGTTTCTGATCGACAAGAACCACGCCGAGCGCATTCGAGTACTCGAAAAGGGCGAGCACGACGAAGGTACGCGCATCGTCGCGAGTGTCGCGCAGAACCACTACGAACCCCTCAGATCTGCGTTCGGGAGCTTCGTGGGCGAGACAGCCTTTATTGGCACCTGCAACCTCATGCTGGAAGGACCGTCCGACCAGATATTGCTCGCGGGGATCTCGAGCTGGCTGGGACGTCAGAACGCCCCCGACCGCGAAAGGCTTGATCTCAACCGCATCACCCTCGTCCCTGCCGGCGGGGTCAGCCAGGTGCCGTATCTGATCTACCTGGCCCGAGGGCGTGACATCGAACAGCCGGCGGTGATCGCGCTGCTCGACGGCGATAAAGCAGGCAACGATGCCCGCGCAACGATCCGAAAGGGTGGTGCTCGACGCAAGGCACTCATCGCGGACAACCTCGTGCTTCAACTATCCGATGCAGAACTCGAAGGCATCACGACCGACAACCCACACGGCAGGGTCGCCATTGAAGATCTGATCCCGTTCAACATCGCGATCGCAGCTGCGAGCCGCTACTGCGCTGAGTTCGTCCCCGACATTGATATCTCGATGCTCGGACTCAGCGCTGGCACGGTGTTCGATGAAGCACCGGCCAAAGCGGGAGCCAAAGGAACGATCGACGCTCTGGAGCAAGCCATCCGCAAGCTCACGTCACAGGAGAGCTTCGAACTGAACAAGATCGGTTTTGCCCGGAGTGTTCTGACAGAACTCGCGAGCGACGCGGTGCAAGAGGAGGATCGCCAGCTGTTGGCCACGAACTTCCGTCAGCTGTTCACAGCTCTTGGTGTCAGACAGCGAGCAGCGGTTCGCGCCGAGAGCGTCGAACGCGTCTCCAGCCGCATCAACCGCGCGCGAGATCGGTTCATGCGTGAGCATGTCTCCACTGCAACGCGCGAGCACGTCCTGCTTCTCATCGAGGAGATCTCTGGACAACTCGACAACTCCGAGGAAGCCGAAGACGTTCGGGCTGAGATGCGCTCATGGCGACCTCGGTTCCACCTCGATGATGACCCACGCGAGGCCATCGAAGATATTGAAGAGCTTCACACCGCTCTTCGGTCGCTCGCATACCTCGGGAAGCGCAAAGCCGCCAACGAGCCAGTAAGTTTCACGCCCAGTTCCGACACGGCACAGGGAACGTCGGGGATCGCCGGCGACGCTGGCTTGCCTGAAACCGTTGACGCGGCCCCAGGGGCAGTCTCCCAAGCGTGAGTGGTGAAATTTCGAGAGGAGAGAATGCATGAGCGCATACCTGGTCACTTATGACCTGAACGCACCGGGGCAGGACTATGAGTCGCTAATAGAACGCATCAAGTCCTATGGCACATGGGCAAACTTGATGAAGTCCACATGGATTGTGGTATCCAACAACTCGGCAGACGCCGTGTACACCCACCTACGAGGGGCGATGGACGACAGCGGCTGGCTGTTTGTCGTCGACGTCTCAGGCCAGGATCGTCAGGGCTGGCTGACGAAGGACACTTGGGAGTGGATTCGCAAGCACGTATAGGCCGGCGCGCCGAGATAGGCCCCGCGCTCCTGAGTCGCGTCGTGCCAGATCCGGTCCTATTCATCGACTTCCGAGCCTTCCGAGTGGGGGACCAGAAGGGGACCAGAACCATGCAATTCATGCATCTCGTGAGTCACGCTGCATGATCTGAGGCCCGGAATCACGCGGACTTCGGTCTCGACGACGCCGTCTGGACGCCTGGGGGTCAAGGGGTCGCAGGTTCAAATCCTGTCAGCCCGACGTAAACGCAGAAGAGGGCAGATCCGCCAAGGATCTGCCCTCTTCTGCGTTTACTCGCGCTCGCAAAGCGGGGCCCCGCGGCGCCTAGAGGCTCCGCGCGCAGCTGAGGCTGGGACTCAACGGAATCTTGGGAGTTGCGGCGCGTGGAGAGCGTAGTGGTAGTGGCTCTGACAGCGGTTCAGTCTTTGTCGGGGGTGGTGCGACTCCGGTATGCACTCGCACAGGGTCATTGTCGCCTCGGGTCGGCTCCCGGCTCGTTGGCCAGGCAAAGGGTCGGATACTGCCCACGCACATTCGTTGGGAAGCGGTCCCGGTCGAATAGACCACGCCCCGTTGCGCTACGTTGAGCGGGTGACTCATGCGACAGTGCAGCCGGGCTGGCACAGGGATCCTTCGGGGAAGTTCGAGCAGCGGTATTGGGACGGTGTCGTCTGGACGGAACACGTGTTCTCGAACGGTGTGCAATCCACCGCGCCGTTGACTCCCGTTCCTGCAGAAGCGAATCAGGTGTCATCGTCTGTGGTGGGTAGTGCGGTGCCGCCACAGGGCGCTGTTGCCGCCGCGCCGAAGGACGCGTCACCAAAGCACCAGACGCCTGCGGAGAACGCGCTGGCTCTGGAGACCGTTCCACTGGTCGGTGCGCGCAAGCACGCCGAGAAGCTGCGTACCGAAGTCGCACGGCTCCAAGGACTCATCAATCAGTACGGTCTGCAGGAGGTTGCAGCGCTTGAAGCACTGAAAGCCCATCTGGCAGGCGAAGCCGCCGAAGCGCGAGCCCAGATCGGGGAGGCCTCATCCGAGCTTGCGGCGCGCCGAACTGAGATCGCGGCCGCCCAGGCGTCCTTGCTCGACCTGCGCGGCGCCCATGAGGTGCAGGAGCTCGGGCTGTACGACTACGAGCATCCGGCAGAGGATTCCGTCGCCCTGGCGACCCAGCTGGAAGCACTGCGCACTGACATCAAGACCGCTGTGCGCGCCGGCCGCGCCACGCAGGCGACGAGCAACTTCACCTTCAACAACAGCTCGGCCAAGGGGGCGAAGTTCGTCCGCGACATGTCCAAGCTCATGCTGCGCTCTTACAACGCCGAGGCAGAGAACTGCGTAAAAGCAGTTCGCGCCGGCAACCTTGCCACCGCCCAGAAGCGTCTCACCACAGCGATGGAGCAGATCGCTCGTCTCGGCACCATGATCGACCTGAGCATCACGTCGTACTTCCATCAGCTCCGTTTGCGTGAGCTCGAACTCGCCAATCGTCACCTGCGCGCCGTCCAAGCAGAGAAGGAAGCTGACCGAGCCCACCGGGAAGAACTCCGAGAACAGCGAAAAGCAGAGAAGGAGCTCGCAGCAGAAAAGGTACGCCTCGAGAAGGAACGGGGACATTACGCGAATACGATCGCGACTCTGGAAGCAAACGGCGACCACGAAGGCGCGGAACGGATGCGCGCACGCCTTGCCGATGTCGAGCACGCCATCGAGAACGTCGACTACCGCGCTGCCAACATCCGCGCCGGCTACGTCTACGTCATCAGCAACATCGGTTCTTTTGGACCAGATGTCGTCAAGATCGGCCTGACGCGACGCCTCGAACCGATGGACCGGGTCAACGAACTCGGAGACGCATCCGTGCCCTTCAGGTTTGACGTGCACGCGCTCTTCTTCGCCGACGATGCCGTGTCGATCGAGGCCATGTTGCATCAGCACTTCGCTGACCGACGCATCAACCAGATCAACATGCGCCGCGAGTACTTCCGCACCACGCCCACCGAGGTGCGCGAAGTTCTCAAAGCCCACTCCGTCGAACTGCTCGACTTCAAGCTAGAGCCGGCAGCGGAGGAGTACCTCGCCACACGCGCACTGCAGGGAATCTGACTCCGTATCGCCGGCCACTCAGCGATGCTGGTCGAAGAGCACGACGTTGCCGTCAGGATCGGTGATCACGAAGCTCCCCGGTCCGGCTTCGCTCTCGACTTCGCTCACCAGCGCGACTCCGTCCGCCTTGAGCGCGGCTTGAATCTCGCGCACATCGGTGAAGGACGGCGTCTCTTGACCGGCCTGATCCCAGCCGGGATTGAACGTGAGGATGTTGCTGTCGAACATCCCGTGAAACAGGCCCAGCGTCGTGTCACCGTTGCGCAGAATGAGCCATCCCTGGTCGGCATCACCGCCGACGACAGCAAACCCGAGCCGCTCGTAGAACTCCCTCGAGTCCTTGAGATTCGATACCGCCAGGCTTACCGAGAACGCGCCGAGGTCCATGCCGCCGACGCTACCACCCGGCATTGAGCCCCAACAGGCGAAGAATCTCACCCCCCTCTCACCGACCACTCACCCTCTCTCACCGACCACTCAGCCGGCCGCCGTATCGCTGCGGCATCCGCTCTTCATACCGTCGAATCGACCGAGAACGGCGGAAGGAATGCACATGCGTACAGGAGTGAAGATCGCGATCTGGGTCGCGGCGTCGGTGGCCGCGGTGGTCGTCGCAGGTGGGGGAGTGCTCGCGTATGCGAACCGGCCCCTGTCGCAGTCCGAGGCGGATGCTGCCATCAACGAACGACTCGTAGACACCGTGACGAAGAAAGACCCCGTCTCGGCGGCGCTGTTCGCGACCTACGACGGACGCACCGGCGAACTGCACGAGTACGCGGCAGGTACGTCGTCGACGAAGCCCGCGACAACCGACAGCCCGTTCCACGCGGCGAGCGTGGGAAAGACAATGCTCGCCGCCGTCTACGCGCAGCTCGTCGATGAAGGGCGCATCACCCTCGACGACTCGATCTCCGAACACCTCGACGCTGAGACCCTCGACGGACTGTTCACCGTCGACGGCACCGACCACAGCGGTGAGGTGACATTCCGCCACCTGCTCGGCCACACCTCGGGCATCGCCGACTACTTCGAAGGGCCCGTGCTGCGCGGGCCGTCGATGATCGATATCGTCACCGACGACCCCGACCGGGCATTCACTCCCGAAGACCTGCTCGCGTTCTCGCGAGAGAACCAGACCCCGGTCGCCGCCCCCGGCGAGGAGTTCGCGTACTCCGACAGCGGGTACATCCTGCTCGGCCTGGCACTCGAACGCATCGAACAGCAGCCCTACGCCGACGTACTGCACGGGCGCATCTTCGCGCCGCTCGGCATGCGCGACAGCCACCTGCTCACCGATCACGGAACTGGCACCGACATCCTGCCGCTGACCGTGCGCGGCGTCGACCTCAGCGACCGCGCCGCGCTGTCGGTCGACTGGGCCGGTGGGGGAGTCGTCACCACCCTCTCCGACCTCGTGACCTTCACCCGCGCCTTCACCTCGGCCGAACTGTTCTCGCCCGAGATGCTCGCCGAGCTGACCACGTTCACCGGACAGTACGACACCGGCATCCACTATGGACTCGGCGTCATGCAGTTCCGCTTTGCGGAACTCTCGCCGATGCTGTTCTCGATGACCGACATGCACGGCGCCGTCGGCTCCACCGGCACCTACGCCCTCTACGACCCCGAGAACGACCGCATCTACGTCGCCAACTACGGATCACTAGACTTCGCACAGAAGGCCATCGAGGAGCTCATCCAACTGCGCCTGCTCGTCGAACGCATCGCCGCGTGAATCGACCGCGATCGAAGGGGGAGGGCGATGATCGAGATCGTCTGCTCGGATGCCCTCCGACCCCGCCTCGAACGTGAACTCACCGCCGCCGGCATCCCCACCGCTACGAGTGCAGAGACCACCACCCACTCCCGGTGGGTGCTCGTCGAACGCGGACACACTGCGCCCGACCACGCACCGGCGATCGTCTTCGACGCGCTCGACTACGTGCAGGTCGTCCGGCTGCTCGCCTCGGGCATCCGCGGTTCCGCACAGACTCCGCGCACGATGATCGGACAACGCGACGACGCGTTCGTCGTGCTCGCCGCCCGCGACGTGCTCGTCATCGAAGCCGCCGACGACGGCGCGACCGCGGTGACCGCCTCGGGAACGGCACGGATGCGCGGCACCCTGCAGCAGATCGAGACGGCCTGGGGCCCGCTCGGTTTCGTGCGCGCCAACCGTTCGCAACTCGCGAACCTCAGCCACGTGCGAGAGATCGTGCCGTGGTTCAACTCACGCTACGTGCTGCGCATGACCGGTGGCAACGACGTGGAGGTCTCGAAGATGTACGCCAAGCACCTGCGCGCCAGGCTCGGAATCTGAGAACGGAGCAGACACATGGACGTTTCCGCGATCGCCAAGTCGGGCCTTCTCGGCCTCATCATCGGCACCGTGCTCGCCGTCATCGGCTCGGCCGGCACCACCCCGCTCGAACGCGTGGTCACCGTGCTGCTCTGCGGCATCATCGGCCTCGCCATCGGCGCCACCACCGAATGGCTCACCTCGCTGCTGCCGACACGCATCGCCCGCACCGCAACCTACTTCGTCATCAGCGCAGCCATCGCGATCACGATCTCGGTGATCGTCACCGCCGCGCTGATCGCGATCAGCCCCGGCGTCGTCGGCTACCACCTGTGGGCGATCCCCCTGTTCGTCGTCACCATCGTCGGCATCGGAAACCTCGTCGACTACCAGCTGTACCGCCGCGCGCAACGGCGCCTCGCGGCCTACCAAGCCGGACTCGACGACGAGACAGCTGATCCCGTTCGGTGAGTCATCAATCGGCGGACTGGTGCTTCACCAACATGTCGGGTAGTGTCAAGAGCACGTGAGTGAAGTTGTGTTTCTGCCGGAGTCCTCTCCGGGCCGACTCTCTCAGATTGGTTCATTATTCTCTCGCCCAAGGCATCGCGGTACACGCGGACACCGGTGGCGCTCACCAGACCCCGAGGCGACGCCGTCGCCACGGCAAAGCGGATCAACACCATGGTCCAGACAACGAAGGAATGACGTCATGGCCACTGGCACCGTCAAATGGTTCAACGCCGACAAGGGCTTCGGGTTCATCGCACCCGACGACGGCTCGGACGACCTGTTCGCGCACTTCAGCGCCATCAACAGCAGCGGATACCGCAGCCTCGAAGAGAACCAGAAGGTCTCGTTCGACCCCGAGCGCGGCCCGAAGGGCATGCAGGCAGCGAACATCCAGGTCCTCTGACCTGAAGTGATGCGGGCGTTCAGTCCGGGCTACGGCCCGGGCTGGGCGCCCGTTCTGCATCTGACGCGAGAGAACCCGCCGCGCTCACTCGCCGAACAGCCGGCCACCGCGTGCCCGCGCCACGACGATGCCGCGCTGCGACGTCGGGAAGCGGTCGAGCATCGCGCGCAACTCCTCGGCGTTGACATCGGCGCCGAACGCTTCGGCGCCCGGTTCGAGCGCGATCCCGGACGCCAGTGGCCCCGCGACCACCGGATCGAAGCCCAACCGGTCGACCAGCGTCGAGACGACGGCGAGATCGCCCTCGTCGTCGCCCGCGATCGCGATGGCCTTGCGCCCCGGCGCTCCCGCCGGGCGCGCCTCGTCTTCGAGATCCTGATACCCCATGTGCCCGAGCGCCTTCACTACGCGTGCACCCGGCAGATGCCGCTGAACCAGCTCGCTCGTCGATGAGCGCGGATCCTCAAGATCAGGACGGATACCATCGGTCGCCCACCAGTAGTTCATGGCGTCGATCACCAGCATCCCGTGCAGTTCATCCGCGGGTACCTGCGGAAGGCGACCGAGCGGGAGCGCTAAGACGACAGCATCCGACTCGGCGATCACCGACGCCGGCGTCGTCGCCTCCGCGCCGACGGCCGACATCGCCGCCGCGATCAACGCGGGATCGCGTGAGGTCGCCACCCGCACCCGGTACCCGGCGGATGCCGCCAACCCTGCCAGTACCGAACCGAGGCGCCCCGCGCCGAGGATCCCGAGCGCAACGATCGGGCGCGCATCGCGCTGCCCGGCGCGTTGCCCGCTACTCTGCCCGTCCGAGCCCGTCTGCACGCCGCCATCGTACGCCGTGCTGGGCGCGGGGTCGGAATGATCCCGCGACTGTGGCGGTTGCCCCTGGCATGAGCGCCACCACCCCGAACGCGACCGCGCAGCGCGCAACGTTCGAAGCGATGATCGCCGCCGATCCGCAGCGCCTGCGGCGACGCAGCATCTCGTTGGGCGTCGCACCCGGCGACGCCGACGACGTCGCCCAGAACGCCCTGCTGCGCGCCTGGCGTTCGATCGAGCAGCTCGAGACACCGGGTGTGGGCGCGATGTGCTCGTGGCTCGACACGATCGCGCGCAACGCGGCGAGCGACCTCGCCCGACAGCAGGCGCGACGCCGCACGGATGCCGTCGACGACGATCCGGTCGGGCTCACCGACGTCGCTGATGAGGTCGAGATGCGTCGCATTCTCGACGGGGCGCTGCAGGCGATCCACGCGCTGCCGGCCGAGCTGCGTGAACCTCTGCTGCTGAGCGTCGTCGACGGACTCTCGGCGACCGAGATCGGCGAGCGGCTACAGGTGACTCCCGCCGCGGCGCGCCAGCGCATCAGCCGCGCACGCCGATCACTGGCCACGTGCCGACGAGCGGGGATGTCGGAGCACGTCTGACCGCCGACCGGTGAACGCAGAGGGGCGGTGTTCCGTTCGGAACACCGCCCACACGTTCGGTGCGATCAGGCCGTGCCGAACGGGTTGTCGATGACGTAGCGCCAGCCATGCTCGTCGTCGTGCACGGCAACGTCTGCCGTGGTGCCCGACAGCGCGATCTGCGACCCGTCGGGGCCGGTGCCCTCGATGGTCCAGTCGGCGACCGCCAGACCCGCCTCACCGGTCTGGAAGACGTGACGGACGGTCATCGTGATCGGCAGATTCAGCGACAGGAACTGCTCCAGCGCGCCGCGAACGGCCGCTTCGCCCTGCACGGGCTGCCCCGGTGCCGGCACGAAGACGACATCGGGGGCATTGAGGGCCATCAGGCCGTCGAGATCGCGGGCGTTGAACCGCTCCGCGAAGGCCAGGTTGAGGGTGTCGAGGGTGGTGACCTTGTTCGTCATGGTGCTTCTTTCGCTGTGAGTGGATGCCGCAGAACGGCCTGTACAGAGGAAGACGCCCGATGGCGGAACGTGTGACAGATTCGTCAGCCGAGAACTCCAGAGGTTCGGCGCACTGCCGTGATGCGTTCAGATCAAAGGCCGTCGCCGAGGCCTCGCGTCAGCCGAGCATGGAATGCACTCGTGAAATCGTTCATGCCGACGAACTCGACACTCTTCCCATGCTGCTCGTACTTCGTCTCGATGGCGTCGAGTGCCGCGACGGTCGATGCGTCCCAGACATGAGACTTCGAGAAATCGACCACCACGCGCTCGGGATCGCCGGCGTACTCGAACATCGTCGTCAGGTCGTTGCTCGAGGCGAACAGGAGCTGGCCCTCCACGGTGTAGTGCGCGACCTGAGTACCGTCCTGGTCGACGACCTCGCGCTTGACGTCGACAAGGTGCGCGACGCGGCGGACGAACATGACGCTGGCGACGAACACTCCGACCACGACACCGATGGCGAGGTTGTGCGTAGCGACCACCACCGCGACAGTGATGACCATGACGGCCGTCTCACTCTTCGGCAGCTTCTTCAACGTCGACGGCCTGATCGAGTGCCAGTCGAAGGTACCGACCGACACCATGATCATCACGGCGACCAACGCCGCCATCGGGATGATCGCGACCACGTCGCCGAGCACCACGATCAGGATCAGCAGGAACACCCCCGCCAGGAAGGTCGAAATGCGCGTGCGAGCACCCGAGGCCTTGACGTTGATCATGGTCTGCCCGATCATGGCGCAGCCACCCATGCCGCCGAACATCCCCGAAGCGAGGTTTGCGACGCCCTGGCCCCAGGACTCCCGAGTCTTGTTCGAGTGCGTGTCGGTGACGTCGTCGACGAGCTTCGCGGTCATCAAGGATTCCATCAGGCCGACCAGCGCCATCGCGAGAGCGTAAGGAGCGATGATCGACAGGGTCTCGAAGGTGAATGGCACGTTCGGGATGAACAGCTCGGGAAGGCTACGCGGCAACTCGCCCTCGTCGCCGACCCGGGGCACGCTGATCGCGAAGACGAGCACGGCGGCGGTGACGATGACGATCGACACCAACGGGGCGGGGACCACCTTGGTGAGCTTGGGCATGAACACCATGATCAGCAGGCCCACCGCGACGAGCGGGTACACCAGCCACGGCACGTCGATCAGATGCGGCAGTTGCGCGGTGAAGATGAGGATCGCCAGAGCGTTGACGAATCCCACCATGACGCTGCGCGGGATGAATCGCATCAGCTTCGCGACCCCGAGCGCGGCGAGCACGATCTGCAACACCCCGGCGAGCAGCACGGTGGCGATGAGATAGTCCATGCCGTACTCGCGGGTGAGTGGCGCGACGACGAGCGCGATCGCGCCCGTCGCGGCGGTGATCATCGCGGGGCGTCCGCCGACGAACGCGATCGTCACAGCCATGATGAACGACGAGAACAAGCCCACCTTGGGGTCGACTCCGGCGATGATCGAGAAGCTGATCGCCTCGGGGATCAGCGCCAGCGCCACGACGAGACCGGCGAGGACTTCGCGCGTGAGGATGCGCGGGGTCTTCAGCGCGGTGAGTACTGAGGGCTCGGGCCGATACCGATTCCGGTCGTCGGCGGTCGTGGCAGCTGTCGTCATGAGGCGTGCCTCCAGGGTGGGGTGGGGCCGATGTGACACATCGAAGAGTGAGTGTGCGCTCTGCGCGCGCCCGACAGGATCCCGCTGGGGTCTTCGGTCGGAATGAAGCCCGCCAGATCATGCGGGCGTGAACGTCAACCCTAACGCAGGCGCTCGGATACCCCCCTCGAACACGTGCGTGCGACCGGCCCCTCACACCGATGGGGCGACCGGGCTCAAGAGCCCCAGCGTGCCTCCGACACATGCGGCGGGTGGCTGCCGGTGTCGTACACACGCACCCAGCGCACGTCCACGGCGAACAGCGCGTATCCGTCATCGAGGGCGCGTGAACTCGGGAAGTGGCGGCAGTACTCCTCGCCGAGCCGGGCGCGCTCCGCACCCTGCGTCGCGCGGGCCTCGCCCTCGAGCTGCACGGTGACAGCGGCACCGGTCACGGCCACGGCGATGCGCGGGTCGCGGGCGATGTTGGCAACTTTGCGCGAGTCGACTGCCGCGTCGAACACCAGCACCGCATCATCGCCGGCGTACATCACGACATACGCCGCCTGCGGTTCGCCCTGCTCTCCGACCGTTGCCACGACCCCCGACCCGCAGACGCGGACGAAGTGGGCGACGGCGGCTCGGTCTGCAGCATCGATGCTCATGCTCTGAAGCTACGCCGATCGGCGTGGTCGCGCGAGGTCTTTTTTGAGGATGAGGTTGTCTCTTCGAGAAGAGGCCCTCGCTCGTCTCAGCGGAAATCCCTCGACCGGTGCGTCACACCGGTGCGCAGGTCTTCGAACGCATCGGCGAGCACGTTGATGACGCCCTCGACCGAGCGCTCCAGGATGCCGCGCACGATCAGCGCCGGTGAATCACGCGCCACCCGCCGATACCGGTTCCAGACCCCCATCGAGCACACCACGTTGACCAGCCCGTGCTCATCCTCCAGATTCAGGAAGGTGATGCCGCTCGCGGTCGCCGGACGCTGCCGGTGGGTGACCAGACCGGCCACCTCAATACGGCGCCCCTCTTCATGCGAGCGCAGCTGATCCGACGAGAGCACCCCACGCTCGGCCAGCGCCGCACGGAAATGCGTGATGGGGTGGTCGTCTGTCGAGATGCCGGTCGCCCACAGATCCGCCGCCAGCAGTTCATGACTGCTCTGGTCGGCGAACAGAGGCGGTTGCACCGATACAGCAGTGCCCGGCAGGAACCTGGCGCGATCCTGGGCTGCGGCCCCGGCCATCCAGATCGCCTCGCGCCGGCTGATCCCCAGGCAGTCGAAGGCTCCGGCCGTGGCCAGCGCCTCCAGTTGCGCCGCCGTGGCATCCGTCCGCCGCACCAGATCGTGCAGATCTCGAAAGGGACCGTGCTGCTCCCGCGCGGCGACGATGCGTTCGGCCAGGGCTGAGCCGATCCCACGCACACCGGCCAGCCCCAGGCGCACGGCGAACCGGCCGTCGCGGCGGTGGGCGGCCGACTCATCCGGCGCATCACGGTCGAACGGGCGCGGCTCGGGCGGATCGACGGTGCGTCGGCAGGAATCCAAGCCGGTCGGCCCCGGTGACGCCGCATCCGTGAGCAGCGCCAGGTCATCGGTGGCGGACGAGGCGTGCAGATCGGGGCGCAGCACCTGCACGCCGTGCCGTCGGGCATCGGCGGTCAGCGACGCCGCCGAGTAGAACCCCATCGGCTGAGCCCGCAGCAGCCCCGCCAGGAACGCGGCGGGATAGTGCAGCTTGACCCATGAGCTGGCGTACACGAGCAGCGCGAACGACAGCGAATGCGACTCGGCGAACCCGAAACTCGAGAACGCCTGGATCTGCGCGTAGATGCGGTCGGCGGCATCGCCCACCAGCCCCTTCTCGGCCATGCCCCGGTACAGCGATGCGCGGATGCGATCGATCCGCTCCAGCCCCCGCTTCGATCCCATCGCCCGGCGCAGCAGATCGGCCTCATCGGCCGTGCAATCGCCGAGCACGGTGGCCATTTGGATCAGCTGCTCCTGGAACACCGGGATGCCCAGCGTGCGCCGCAACACCGGCTCCAGCGCCGGATGGGCATAGGTGACCTTCTCGTGCCCCAGCTTGCGGCGCACGAACGGATGCACCGCACCACCCTGGATCGGGCCCGGCCGGATGAGCGCGATCTGGATCGCCAACTCGTAGAACTGCCGGGGCTGCAACCGCGGCAGCAACCCCATCTGCGCGCGGGACTCGACCTGGAACACCCCGATCGAATCCGCCCGGCACAGCATGTCGTACACCGCGGGCTCCTCTTTGGGCAGCGTCTGCAGCGTCCAGCGCTCGCCCGTGGCCCGGGCGATCAGATCGAAGCTGTGCTGCAGGGCCGAGAGCATCCCCAACCCCAGCAGGTCGAACTTGACCAGCCCCATCCACGCCGCGTCGTCCTTGTCCCACTGGATCACCGTGCGATCGGCCATGCGGGCGTTCTCGACCGGCACGACCTCGCCGACCGGGCGGGCGGTGAGCACCATGCCGCCGGAATGGATGCCCAGATGCCGCGGCGCCTTCAGCAGCTCACCCGCGTAGCCGAGCACATCAGCGGGGATGTCGGTGTCGGCGGACGCCTCGATTCCTGCGCCCCATCCGTCGACCTGCTTCGACCAGGCATCCTGCTGACCGGGGGAGTGCCCGAGCGCCCTGGCCATGTCGCGCACCGCGTTCTTCGGCCGGTACTGGATGACATTCGCCACCTGCGCCGCGCGCTCGCGCCCGTAGCGCCGGTACACCCACTGAATGATCTCTTCGCGCCGGCCGGAATCGAAGTCGACATCGATATCGGGCTCCTCTTCGCGGGTGGTCGCCAGGAACCGCTCGAATGGCAGCCGGTACAGGATCGGATCGACCGCCGTGATGCCGAGCAGATAGCAGACCGCGCTCGCCGCCGCCGACCCCCGGCCCTGGCACAGGATGCCACGACGACGGGCCTCTTCGACGATCTCGTGCACGATCAGGAAGTACCCGGGAAAGTCCTTCTCTTCGATCACGTCGAGCTCGCGCGCGATGCGCGCCCGCCCCTCGTCATCGAGTCGCGGATATCGGTGCGGTACGGCGGCCCACACCAGCGCGCGCAGATGACTCATGGTGGTGTGCCCCTCGGGAACGGGCGTCTGCGGCAGGGCAGGGCGCGCTCGCCGCAACGGGAACGCGCACTCCGCGGCGATCCGCAGGCCGTGCTCGATCGCCCCAGGGTAACGGCGGAAGCGACGGGTCATCTCGGCGCCGCTGCGCAGATGCGCGCTGCCGTGTGAGGGCAACCAGCCATCGAGATCGTCCATGCTGCGGGTCGCGCGTACCGCCGCGACCGCCTCGGCGAGCCCGGCCCGGTCGGGCCCCGCGTAGTGCACGTTGTTCGTGGCGACCACCGGCAACCGCAGCTCACGGGCGAGGTCTGCGAGAGCATCGTTGCGACGCGTGTCGAGCGGATCGCCGTGGTCGATCAGCTCGACGGCGATCTGGTCGTGCCCGAACAGATCGATCAGCCGGCGCAGCGGCGTCTCGGCATCGCCCTGGGCGAGCCCCCGCCGCACACCTCCTTTGCGGCAGCCGGTCAGGATCGTCCACTGCCCGTCGGCGCTGGCCGCAAGATCATCGAGGTCGTACAGCGGGCGCCCCTTCTCGCCACCACGCAACTGGGCGCGGGTGATCGCCCCCGAGAGGCGGTGATATCCCTCGACGCCGCGGGCCAGCACCAGCAGATGATCACCCACCGGATCGGGCACACCGCCCTGCGGGGCGGGCAGATCGAGCGACAACTCGGCGCCGAATACCGTCTGCACCCCGGTGAGCTCAGCGGCCTCGGCGAAACGCGCCGCGCCGTAGAAGCCGTCGTGATCCGTGATCGCCAGTGCGGTGAGGCCCAACGCCTCGGCCTCGGCGAGCAGATCATCGGGGGAGGAGGCCCCGTCGAGGAACGAAAACGAACTGTGCGCGTGCAGCTCGGCGTACGGCACGGCATCATCCGGACGGGAACGCGGCGGAGGCACGACAGGAGGGCGGTGCCTGCTCAACGGACCGGGATCGGCACGCTTCGGGGAGGGCTCGGCGGATGCCGGTGCCTGCTCGCGAGTGGGAGCGCTCAGCGTGCGCTCCAGCTCGGCCCAGGAGAGCTTCGGATTGTTCCAGCCAGCCATCAGCGGTACCGCCCCTCTGCCCACCACCGACCCTCGGAGCAGAACACCAGCCATGCACGCTGCCGCGCATCCACCAGTTGGAAGCGGTGCCCGGCCTTCGCGCGCTCGCCGTCCCACCGGCGCTCGTGCAACGGCCAAGGGCCCGCCCAGGCGACGATCTCGCTGCCCTCCAGCAGCGCAGGGGGATCCGACAGCTCCCCGCGTCCATCGACTGCGACCGACTGGCCGTCAGACGCGGTCACGGTGATCGGGTGCGCGGGGGCGAACACCTCGGCGGGCAGGGGGCCCGGCAGGCGTCCTGGCCAGGGCAGGGCGGGGTCGCGCTCGAGCACCGGTCGCTCGCCCCAGGGTGTCAGCACCTGCCGATCGGTGAGCATGCGCCCGCCCGACACCGTCGCCGTGACCACTCCACGGTGGCCGAGTAACGTCTGCACACGTGAGACGGCGTGATGCAGACGCTCATCGGTGCCCGAACCGAACAGGCCGGGTTGATGGCGGGCGGCGTCGTCGACCGAGAGCGGGGCGATCCGCACCGATACGATCCCGCGGAACGATCGGGCGGCGTCGATCTCTGCAACGGGTGTGCGCTCGATGAGCGTTTCGAGCTGCCAGCGCACCCGGTCGACCAGTTCACTCGCGTCGAAGCAGGTCGGATGCAGCCAGGGCCGCGAGAACACGCCCCCGTCGTCATCGGTGAGGTCGATGCGCACCTCGGTGCACACCAGCGAGGCGTCGGCGAGGCCGAGCAGCACGGCATCCGCTGTCTGACGCACCGCGAACGCGATCTGATCCGACTGCGCCAAGGGGGTGTCGAACTCGACCGTGCGCGACAGTTCGGGATCGGGCGGACGGCTCGAGAGCGGACGGGAATCGGCGCCCCCGGCCAGCGCGTGCAACCGGGCTCCCTGCTCGCCGAGCCGATCGCGCACCATGACGGCGTCCAGCGCGGCGAAACCGCCGAGAGTCGAGATGCCGAGCCGGTGCAGCAACCCGGTCAGCGCCTCATCGCCGAGCACCGGCAGAGGCAGTGGGGCGAGGAAGTCGCGCGACCCCCCGGGAGGGACGGCCACCCAGGCAGGAGCGCCCTCGGTGCCGGCCGCAGTGCGCGCTGCCAGCTCAGCCGTGAACGCCCCGTCGGCGACACCGATCCGAACCTCGGGGTACCCCGCTTCGCCGAGCACCGCGAGCAGCGCAGAAGCAGCCTCGGCCTCGCCGCCGTGGTAGCGCGACACCCCGCGCGAGCGCAGGCCCGCGAGCCCCGGCCGCAGCAGATGTACACCGGGCACATGCTGCTCGATCAGACGCAGCACCGGGACGAAGGCGCGTTCGTCCACGGCAGGGTCGTGCGGCATCATGCGCAGCGCGGGCGCACGACCCTGCGCCAGTCGGCGGCGCTGGCCGATGCGCACACCCTGCTCGCGCGCCGACGCGGTACAGGCCACGACAGTGTTGCCGTGCACGAGAGCGGTGGGCGGGTGCGGCGGCGGAGCCCCGAGCGCCGCGCGCAACGGCCAGTCGGGGAACCACAGCACGTGCATTCTGCTCGGTGCATCCATCAGGCCACCGCCCAGCTCGGATGGTTCGGCAGCGGGGTCTGCTCGCGGTCGATGCGGCGCACAGGTGCGACAGGCAGAACAGGCGCGACAGGGGCGATCGGCGCCGGCTCGATGCCGCCCAGACTGCCGGGAAGCCGCACCTGCAGGCTCTGCGGGCGCGGCGAGGTGCGGGTCTGCGCCGTCACCGTGACCGTACGGTCCGACAACAGCCCCCAGCCCTCACCGATCCCCTCCCACTGCGGGTCGTGCAGGCTGATCATCCCCTCGCTCTGCGGCCACTGCGCGGTGCTCAGCAGCGTGCATCCGCGATCGCGCAACCGGGCGGCGAGCCGCGCGGCTTCCTGATCGCGCACGGCAGAGCCCGGGCTCATCGCGATCAGCGGTACCACCTCGGCCAGCGCCGATACCACCGCCAGCCACCGATCGCCGGGATCGGGCACGAGGATCAGCCGCGAGAGGTCGATGCCGAAGGCGGCGGCGGCCTCGAGTCCCAGTGTCGGCATGCCGACCGCCGCGCACCAGCCGCCGCGACGCGACGAGGCGCTCATCAGGGCGAAGATCAGGCTCGGTGACGGCGAGACCGAATAGACCGCCCCGGTGTGCAGGCCCCGTTCGGGGAGCAGGTCCTGCAGGGCGGCATCCACCGGGATCACGGCATCGTCGCTGCGCCGGCGCTGCATGCGCCCGATCTCCCGGCGCAGCCGGAGGATCTCTCCGGCCCGTCGGTCGGCGGGGGAGGTCATCGTCGTCGCGATCGCTCCGTCAGGCATACACCCATCCTCGAATACATGTTCGAACAGTTCAAGTCCACCTCGAACGCTAGTTCGCACATCCGACATTCGTGGTTATCCACAGCCCGGCCCGAGCAGACGCGCCGATCGCTAGCCTGCGAGGGTGTCCCTCCACTCCATCGCCGTGATCGTCGTGCACCTCGCCCTGGCGGGAATCGGCGCGTGGTTGATCGTCATCGACGCCCGCACGCACCGCCTGCCCAACCGCATCGTCCTGCCGACGCTCGGGGCGCTCGTGCTGCTGGCGATCATCGAGGCGCTCGCGACAGGAGACGGGGAACGGCTGGTGCGTGCACTGCTGGGTGGGCTCGCGCTCGGCGCCTTCTACGCCGTCATGCACCTGATCTCGCGGCAGGGGATGGGCGGCGGTGACGTGAAGCTCGCGGCCGTGATCGGGCTGGTCCTCGCCTGGCACGGCTGGCAGGTGCTGGTGCTCGGCGCCGCCGCAGCGTTCCTGCTCGGAGCCCTCTACGCCATCGTGCTCATGCTGCTGCGCCGCGCGAACCGGCACACCCGCATCGCCTTCGGGCCCTGGATGATCATCGGGGCCGTCCTCGCCATCGGCCTGGCCTGACGTGGCAGACGCAAACCCGCCCATACGAGGAAACCCACCCCGATCGGCGAACACGGCGCTATGGTGAGCACATGGCACTCGCACGACTCCACGGCGGCCCGCTGGACGGGCAGATCCTTCCGCTCGACGATGTCGAGCAGCAGACCCTGATCGTTCCCTACAGCGAAACGCAGGTGATGTACCGGCGCGAAGGCGAGGCGACCCATACGGGAGCCGACGACGGCCCCACCGAGGTGGCCTTCTGGTTCGCCGAGGCCAGCGACGACATCACGCCCAGTGACGACTGACCCGCAGCGCACGTTCGAGGTCGAGCGCAAGTACGACGCCGACGCCGACACCGCGCTGCCCGTCTGGACGGATGTGCCCGGTGTCACCTCGGTCAGCGCCGGAGAAGCCCGCGAACTGGATGCCCGCTACCTCGACACCGCCGATGCCGTACTGGCCCGGAACGGGGTCGCCCTGCGGCGCCGTACCGGGGGGACTGACGCCGGGTGGCACGTCAAGGGCCCGCGCCAGGGCGACGGCCGCCTCGAACTCGGCTGGCCATTGGACGAGGACGGACGGATTCCCGAGGCCGTCACCGAGTTCGTCGCGCAATGGACCACCGACGAGCTGACCCCCCTCGCACGCATCGAGAACTCCCGGACCGCCTACCTGCTCAGCGGCCCCGACGGTGTCATCGCCGAGTTCGTCGACGACCGGGTGCGCGCCACCGATCTGCGCGCCGAGCCGCAGGTGCGGCGCGCATGGCGTGAATGGGAGATGGAGCTGGGGCCCGCGGCGCCGGCCGACGAGCACGGACGCGCCGTGTTCTTCGACGCCGTGGAACGTGCGGTCGCCGCGGCAGGTGGGCGTCCGCCCTCGTCGGGTTCGAAGCTCGCCCGCGCACTCGGGCTCTGACGGCGGCCGCTCGGCAACGCTCACCTCGGCAACGCTCACCTGGGAAACGTGCACGACGGTAACGCACACGGCGGCTTCGCGCACAAGCCCTTTCCCCGGGCAGGGTGGCGTGCTTCAGTGGGGCCATGCGCCCACACGTCCAGCTCCGCTCCCTGCAGACCCTCGTCCCCGACGTGCCGCTCGAGCAGGGCGCCGTCCGCGACGTCTTCGCCGGTCAGCCCGGGATCTCACGCCTGACCAAACGGCTCGTGACCGCCTCGTTCGACGGTTCGGGAATCGAGACCAGACAC
The DNA here is from genome assembly GCF_028747645.1 of Microbacterium esteraromaticum. Taxonomy (NCBI): domain Bacteria; kingdom Bacillati; phylum Actinomycetota; class Actinomycetes; order Micrococcales; family Microbacteriaceae; genus Microbacterium; species Microbacterium esteraromaticum. The sequence continues at coordinate 2,037,596 of NZ_CP118100.1, read as the reverse complement.
ACCGTGCTCACCGAGCTCGACCTCACCGCCGATGCGCCGGACCCGCAGTTCTACGACCGCGAGTCCGGCGCTCTGCTCGTGCCCGGCACCAAGGCCCGCAACGAGACCTACGCGCGTGAGGCCGACCGGCTCTTCGTCGCGGCGGCGCAGGGCGCGATCGCCGCTGACCCCGACATCACGGCATCCGACGTCACCCACGTCGTCACGGTCTCGTGCACCGGATTCCACGCGCCGGGACCCGACTACGCGATCGTGCGCGGGCTCGGACTGTCGGATGCCGTGCAGCGCTACCACCTCGGATTCATGGGATGCTACGCGGCCATGCCCGCGCTGCGCGCGGCGACGCAGTTCTGCCTGGCCGACCCCACCGCTGTGGTGCTCGTCGTCAGCGTCGAACTGTGCACGCTGCATCTGCGCTCGTCGGACGACCCCGACACGATCATCGCGTCATCGTTGTTCTCGGACGGCGCCGCTGCCGCCCTGGTGACGGCCCGATCGTTTGAGACCGACGTGCCCGCCTTCTCACTCGACGGGTTCCACACCGCGATCGTGCCCGACGGCAAGGACGACATGGCCTGGACGATCGGCGACAGCGGCTTCGAGATGGTGCTCTCGACCGCGGTGCCGCAGCTGATCGGCGAGAACATCGACGAGGCGCTGCGCCCGCTGTGGGCCGCGGAGGACGCACTGGTCGAGGCGTTCGACGATGGACGGATCGGCGCAGCCGTGCAGCACTGGGCGATCCACCCCGGTGGGCGCAGCATCCTCGATCGGGTGCAGGGGCGCCTGCAGCTGAGCGACGGGCAGCTGCATCCGGCTCGCGAGGTGCTGCGCACCTGCGGCAACATGTCCAGCGCCACGGTGCTGTTCGTGTTGCAGCGCATCCTCGATGACCCCGACGCGCTCGCCGGACAGCGTGTCGCCGCGATGGCGTTCGGGCCCGGGTTGACGGCAGAGAGCGCCATGCTGACCGTGATCGGCGGGACCGGTGGCGGTTGATCTGCGCGTGCGCGCCGTCGACGCGCGGGAGCAGATGGATGCCGCCGATGCCGACCCGCGGATGCTGGCGCGCACCTATGCGCGCTTCGCGGCCGTCAACGCCGTCGTCTCGGATCCGCGTGGTCTGTACCGGCGCCTCGTGCGCCCGAGAGCCCGGCGAGGCGCTTGCGGCGGCGCGCTGCGCGTGCTCGACATCGGCTGCGGCGGAGGCGACCTGGCACTCGCCCTGGCGCGGCGCCTACGGCGGGACGGGCACCCCGCGCAGGTGACCGGAGTCGACATCGATCCGCGGGCGGTGGAGTGGTCGACCCGGGCCGACCCCGAGGGGCTGGTGCAGTGGCGCTGCACCTCCAGTGCCGACCTCGTCGACGCCGGGGACCAATACGACATCGTGCTGTCCAATCACGTGCTGCACCACCTGACCGAGAGCGGACTGCACGCACTGCTGGCCGAGTCGCGTCGGCTCGTGCGCACCGGCGGGGTCGCCGAGCACAGCGACATCGCCCGCAGCCGAACCGCGTACGCGCTGTTCGCCGCCGCGACCTGGCCAGTCGCCGGCAACGTACTGGCCGGGTCGTACATCCGGGCCGACGGGCTCACCAGCATCCGACGTTCCTACACGCGCGCCGAGCTCGCCGCGCGCGTACCGCCGGGCTGGCGCGTCGAGAAGCGGATGCCGGCGCGCCTGCTGCTGCGCTGGGAGGCGCCCCATGGGGCGCCCTGACGTGATCATCGCGGGCGCCGGACCGGTGGGCCTGCTGCTCGGTTGCCTGCTCGGCGCGCGCGGTGCCCACGTGGTGATCTGCGAACGGCGCACCGGCACCGATGACCGCACGCGCGCCATCGGCGTGCACCCGCCCGGACTCGACGCCCTCGATGCCGCCGGCGTCGGCACAGCCCTGCGCGCCGAGGCGGTCGCGCTGGAACGTGGCGAGGTGCATGCGCGCGGTCGGATGCTGGCATCCATCGCCTTTCCCGCGGAGCGCACCGTGCGGATTCTGCCCCAACGACGCACGGTCGCGCTGCTGCGGGAACGACTGCACGCCCTCGGCGTCGAGGTGCGCACGGACTGTGACGTCACTCAGGTGAGTCAGGACAGGGGTGGGGTGAGCGTCGGCCTGCGCGGCGCGGCCGGAGAGACATCCGAGCACGCGTCGCTCCTGATCGCCGCCGACGGCGTGCACAGCGGGCTGCGTGCGGCGCTGGGCATCCGCTGGCGTCGTCGCGGCGGCACGGCGCGCTATTCGATGGTCGATGTTGCCGACGCGGACGACTCAGCGGTCGCGCGGCTGTACTGCGAACCCGAGGGACTGGTGGAATCCTTCCCGCTGCCGGGCGGGCGCCGGCGCTGGGTCGTACGGCACCCGCCGGGCGTGCCCGCGCTGTCAGGCGAGGACTTCGCGCGCGCGGTGCACACGCGAACGGGCATCGCGATCACGCCCGTCGCGCCGAGCGCGTTCACCGCCGCCCAGCACCGCGCCGCGCGGACCGTGGCGGGTCGCGTCGTGCTGCTCGGCGATGCCGCGCACGAGATCAGCCCGATCGGCGGGCAGGGCATGAACCTGGGCTGGGTGGATGCCCGAGTCCTGGCCGATGCGCTCGGGCAGAGCGGTCCGGGCGGCCTCGCCGCGTACGAACGCCGGGCCGCGCGGGCCGCCGCCGACGTGCAGCGCCGGGCGACGTTCTACATGTCGATGGGGGCGCCGGCTCGTGGCATCCGACAACACGCGCGCGAGGGCGCGATTCGGCTCATGGGAGCGGCGCCGCTGCGGAACGCCGCCGCGGCGCTGGTGACGATGCGCGGGATCTGACAGCGCCCGAAAACGCGAGAAGTGCCCGGTCCGCAACGGACCGGGCACTTCGACGACGGGTGTCACATGTTGATCATGTGACCGGCGAGGCCGTGGAAGCCCTCCTGCAGTGCCTCCGACAGCGTCGGGTGGGTGTGCACGTTGCGCGCCGCCTCCAGGGCGGTGAGATCCCACTTCTGCGCGAGCGTGAGCTCGGGCAGCAGCTCCGAGACATCGGGGCCGATCAGGTGGCCACCGATGAGCTCGAGGTGCTCTGCATCGGCGATCAGCTTGACGAAGCCGACCGGCTCGCCCAGGCCGTTGGCCTTGCCGTTCGCGCTGAACGGGAACTTGGCGACCTTGATCTCGCGCCCCTCGGCCTTGGCCTGCTCTTCCGTCAGACCGAAGCTGGCGACCTGCGGCTGGCAGAACGTCGCACGCGGCATCATGCGGTAGTCGCCCAGCGTCTGGGTCTCGGCGCCGCCGATGGTCTCGGCGGCGACGACGCCCTGCGCCTCGGCGACGTGTGCGAGCTGCAGCTTGGCGGTCACATCGCCGATGGCGTAGATGCCCTCGACGTTGGTGCGCATGTGGTCGTCGATGTCGATCGCACCGCGCTCGGTGAGCGCGACGCCGGTGTTCTCCAGGCCGAAGCCCTCGACGCGCGGGGCGAAGCCCACTGACATCAGCACCTTGTCCGCGGTGATCTCGCCTGGCTTGCCGTCACGGGTCTCGTACGTGACGTGCACGCTGGAGCCGTTGTCGGTGACGGTCTTGACCGCGGTGGAGGTGAGGATGTCGATGCCCAGCTTCTTGTACTGGCGCTGGATCTCCTTCGAGACCTCGACGTCCTCGTTGGGGAGCGCGCGGTCGAGGAACTCGACGATGGTGACCTTCACGCCGTAGTTCGACAGTACGTAGCCGAACTCCATGCCGATGGCGCCGGCGCCGACGATGACGATCGACTCGGGCAGCTCACGCGAGAGGATCTGCTCTTCGTAGGTGACCACGTTGTCGCTGAGCTGCACGCCCGGCAGCAGGCGCACGGTCGACCCCGTCGCGATGATCACGTTGTCGAAGGTGACCTGCTCGGTCGAGCCGTCGGACTTGGTGACCGTGATGGCCTTGGGACCGGTGAAGGCGCCGCGGCCCTCGTACTCGGTCACCTTGTTCTTCTTCATCAGGTAGTGGATGCCCTTGACGTGCGTGTCGGCGACCTTGCGGCTGCGGTCGAACGCGACGCCGAAGTCGAAGCTCACGTCACCCGAGATGCCGAAGAAGTCGGCCTTGTGCGTGAAGGTGTGCGCGATCTCAGCGTTCTTCAGGAGGGACTTCGAGGGGATGCAGCCCACGTTCAGGCAGACACCGCCCCAGTACTTCTCCTCGATGATCGCAGTGGAAAGGCCGAGCTGTGCGCTGCGGACGGCGGCGACATAGCCGCCGGGGCCCGCGCCGAGGATGACGACGTCGTAGTGTGGCATGTTCTCAGCCTATCGCCGCGCCGTCGATCGCGCGGAGGATGCCTGGGTGAATCGGTAGAACGCACTCCCAGGCGCTCGATCCGATCCGATAGGCTGGGAGGCCGGAGGAGGGAGAACCGTGACAGACGACAGCACGAACAGCGCCGGAGGCGCGATCCATCGCAGCGGTGAGCAGCGTCACGATGTGACGCAGACTTTCGGTCACGAATCGGATCTCTCCTTCGTGCCCTTCGGTGCCGACCTCACTGAGGTGGAGGCCGCGGCGATCGCCGCACTGCCCTCGGGCTCGGCACTGCTTCTGGTGCGCGCTGGTGCACTCGCCGGCGCCCGCTATCTGCTCGACGCCGATGTGACGACCGTGGGGCGTCACCCCGAGGCCGATATTTTCTTCGACGACGTCACCGTCTCGCGCCGCCACGCCGAGATCACCCGATCGGGTTCGGTGTTCGAGATCGTCGACCAGCGATCGCTCAACGGCACCTATGTCAACGGCGAACGCGTCGACCGCAGCGAACTCGCCGACGGCTACGAACTGCGCGTCGGCAAGTTCCGCATGAACTTCTTCGCCTCGCCCGCCGACCGCGCCACGGCGAACGGCTGATGACCCCGGGCGGTGCCGCCCGAGGGCGCTCCGCGCCGTCGGGTCTTCTCAGCATCGGTCAGGTGCTGGCCCGGTTGACGCCGGAGTTCCCTCAGCTGACCACGAGCAAGCTGCGGTTCCTCGAGGTGCAGGGCATCGTATCGCCGGCCCGCACGCAGTCCGGCTACCGAAAGTTCTGTGCCGCTGACGTCGAGCGCGTGCGCGCGGCGCTGATCCTGCAGCGCGATCACTACCTGCCGCTCAGCGTCATCCGCGAACAGCTCGATGAGGCCGAGGCCGACGCCGACGGCATCCCGATGGTGGCCCCGCCCTCCATCGCGACGCCGGTGCACCAGCACCGACGCGACGACCTTCTGCTGCGTACGGGCGCCACACCGCAGCTGTTCAACGACGCCATCAGTGCGGGGCTCATCAACGCGGCAGAGACGTACCCGGAGCAGGTCTCGACCCTGCTGTCGGGCCTGGTGGCCCTCGCCAAGCACGGCATCGAACCGCGCCACCTGCGCACCATGCGGCAGAACGCCGAGCGCGAGGCGGCTCTGATCGAGTCGGCGCTGGCCACCTTGCTCGCCCGCACGGATGCCGCCTCGCGGGGGCGCGCCTCGGAACTGGCGCCCGAGCTGGCCACCCACATCGACGACGTGCGACGCCTGCTGGTGAAGCAGTCGATCGAACGCGTGCTTTCGTAACGAACAGGTTGCGACACACCTTCGCGTTGCATCGGATGTCGTTGCCGGAGCGGGGGGTCTGCTCTAGCGTTGAGGTAGTCGATCAGGAGGAGACTGAGATGGATGCGGAAGGGCTTGCGGAAGACCCGCAGTTCGTGACCGAACTCCTCTTCACCGACGGGCTTCCCGCCATGGATGACGCCGTAGGGTACCGAGGCGCGGTCGCCGCCCGTGCGGCCGGCATCACGTACCGGCAGCTCGACTACTGGGCACGCACCGAGCTGGTCGTCCCGACCGTGCGCGGCGCCTCGGGCTCGGGCTCGCAGCGCATGTACGGCTTCCGCGACATCCTCGTGCTCAAGCTCGTCAAGCGCCTGCTCGACACCGGCATCTCGCTGCAGCAGATCCGCACCGCCGTCGAGCAGTTGCGCGTCGCCGGCATCCGCGATCTCACCGGAACCACCCTGATGAGCGATGGCGCATCGGTGTACCTGTGCACGTCGAACGACGAGGTCATCGACCTCGTCAGCCGCGGCCAGGGCGTCTTCGGCATCGCCGTCGGCAAGGTGCTGCGCGAGGTGGAGTCCACGCTGGTCGAACTCGACACGGCCGCGCCCGACCCGGTCGACGAACTAGCTGCACGGCGCAAGAAGCGCACGGCGTAACGCCCCGGGCATCAGCCATCCGAAGCTGATCGGCTTCTGCACGCATCCGCGCGCAGGCGCCCTTCTGCGGTGGGCGCAACGCGCCCCGCAGAGAGAAGACGGCGTTTCTACGCCTGCGAGCCGCTCTCGGGCACGGCAACGCGGCCGGTGCGGATGATGCGGTCCAGCAGCAGGTCGAAGTCGGCGGCCAGCTCCTGCGCCGAGTCGCCCGGCCAGATGTGCAGCGGCTTCGCCGCGCCCTGAGCCTGCTGCAGCGACGTGCGCTCGGGCAGCTGCGGGCTCAGCACCAGGGGGCCGAACATGTCACGCAGTTCCTTGATGCGGAACTGGTGCTCGATCGACTGCGGACGCACGCGGTTGACCACGATGCCCAGGGGCTGCAGACGGGGGGAGAGGCCACGGCGGATCTCTTCGATCGCGCGCAGCGCGCGGTCGGCGGCAGCGACCGAGAACAGGCCCGGCTCGGTGACCACCATGACGCGGTCGCTGGCAGCCCAGGCCGTGCGGGTCAACGCGTTCAGCGACGGAGCACAGTCGATGAGCACGAGGTCGTATTCGCCCTCGACAGCGGCAAGTGCCTCTTCGAGCTTCCAGACATCGCGCACGCTGGGGTGCGGTCCGTCGAAGTTGATGGCAGAGGGGCTGCCGATGAGCACATCGATCGTGCCCGGGTGCACCTTCGCCCAACCGCTGGTGGTGATCGCCTGGCGCACCACCTTCTCTTTGGGGTTGGCCAGCACGTCGGCGATGTTGAGTCGCCCGGCGATCTGGATGTCCATCCCCGTGGAGACGTCGGACTGCGGGTCGAGGTCGACCACGAGGGTACGAAGACCGCGGGCGAAGGCGGCGGAAGCCAGACCGAGAGTCACGGTCGTCTTTCCTACGCCTCCCTTGAGGGAGCTGACGCTGAGTACGTGCACGAGCTACACGTTACCGTGCCCTAGTCTGGGTTGACACTCAGCCCCCGCCCAGCGCGCACACAAGCTGCGTGCTTCGACCTCTCCAGAGGTGTGCATGTTTCAGAAGATCCTGGTGGCCAATCGCGGCGAGATCGCGATTCGCGCATTCCGTGCGGCATATGAGGTAGGGGCGCGCACCGTCGCGGTGTTCCCCTGGGAGGATCGCGGATCCCTGCACCGTCTGAAGGCCGACGAGGCGTACGAGATCGGTGAACGCGGCCACCCGGTTCAGGCGTACCTGGACGTCGACGAGATCATCAAGGTCGCGATCGACGCCGGTGCGGATGCCATCTACCCGGGCTACGGATTCCTCTCAGAGAACCCGGAACTGGCCGAGAAGGCGGCCGCCGCGGGCATCACCTTCATCGGTCCGCCGGCCGCGGTGCTTGAGATGGCCGGCAACAAGGTCGAGGCTAAACGGCACGCGATCGAGGCCGGCGTTCCCGTGCTGCGCTCGACCGAGGCATCCGATGATGTCGACGCGCTGGTGGCGCAATCGGACGAGATCGGCTTCCCGCTATTCGCCAAGGCCGTCGCCGGTGGTGGCGGCCGCGGCATGCGCCGCGTCGAGACCAAGGGCGAGCTGGCGCCGGCGCTGGCCGAGGCGATGCGCGAGGCCGGCGCCGCTTTCGGCGACGCGCGCATGTTCCTCGAACAGGCCGTGCTGCGTCCCCGCCACATCGAGGTGCAGATCCTCGCCGACGGGCACGGCGGCACCGTGCACCTGTTCGAACGCGACTGCTCGGTGCAGCGCCGGCATCAGAAGGTGATCGAGATCGCCCCGGCACCGAACCTGGACGACAGCATCCGCGCCGACCTGCACCGTCATGCCATCGCCTTCGCGAAGTCGATCGGCTACCAGAACGCCGGCACCGTCGAGTTCCTGCTCGAGACCGCGGGGCCGCGCGCCGGCGAGGTCGTCTTCATCGAGATGAACCCCCGCATCCAGGTCGAGCACACGGTCACCGAGGAGGTCACCGACGTCGACCTGGTGCGCGCGCAGATGCAGATCGCTGACGGCGCCACTCTCGCCGACCTGCATCTTGAGCAGAGTGATATCCACCTGCGCGGCGCCGCCCTGCAATGCCGTATCACCACCGAGGACCCGACCCAGGGGTTCCGCCCCGACACCGGCAAGATCACCACCTACCGCTCGCCCGGCGGGGCGGGCATCCGGCTCGACGGTGGCACCACGGCCGCGGGTGCGCAGATCAGTCCGTACTTCGACTCGATGCTCTCGAAGCTCACCTGTCGTGGCCGATCGTTCGAGAGCGCCGTCTCGCGGGCCCGCCGTGCGCTGGCCGAGTTCCGCATCCGCGGGGTATCGACGAACATCCCCTTCCTGCAGGCGGTGCTCGACGATCCGGCCTTCGCGGCCGGAGATCTGTCGACGTCGTTCATCGACGAGCGTCCCGAGTTGCTGCGCGGCCGCGTCTCGAAGGACCGCGGCACCAAGATCCTCAACTGGCTCGTCGACGTCACGGTCAACAAGCCGCACGGCGAGAGCCCCTTGGCAACACCGCCCGCCCAGAAGCTGCCCGCGATCGATCTGAGCGCGCCGGCGCCGTCGGGTTCGCGACAGCAGCTGCAGCAGCTCGGCCCGGCCGGGTTCGCCGCTGCGCTGCGCGCCCAGCAGCTGCTCGCCGTGACCGAGACGACCTTCCGCGACGCGCACCAGTCGCTGCTGGCCACCCGCGTGCGCACCCGTGATCTGGTGGCCGTGGCCCCCCATGTGGCCAGGATGACCCCGCAACTGCTGTCGGTCGAGGCCTGGGGCGGTGCGACCTACGACGTCGCACTGCGCTTCTTGGGGGAGGACCCCTGGGAGCGCTTGGCTGCGCTGCGCGAGGCACTGCCCAACATCAACATCCAGATGCTGCTGCGTGGCCGCAACACCGTCGGCTACACGCCGTACCCGACCGAGGTCACCGATGCGTTCGTGCGTGAGGCGGCCGCGACCGGCGTCGACATCTTCCGCATCTTCGACGCGCTCAACGACGTGTCCCAGATGCGCCCGGCAATCGACGCGGTCCTTGCCTCCGGCACCACCGTCGCCGAGGGGGCGCTCTGCTACACCGGCGACCTGCTCGACCCCGCTGAAGAGCTGTACACGCTCGATTACTACCTGCGCCTTGCCGAGCAGATCGTCGACGCCGGCGCTCATGTGATCGGCATCAAGGACATGGCGGGCCTGTTGCGCCCCGCGGCGGCCGGCAAGCTCGTCCGCGCACTGCGCGAGCGGTTCGATCAGCCGGTGCACGTGCACACGCACGACACGGCCGGCGGACAGCTGGCGACCCTGCTGGCCGCCAGCGACGCGGGAGCGGATGCTGTCGACGCGGCCGCTGCGCCGATGTCGGGAACCACCAGCCAACCGTCGCTGTCGGCACTGATCGCCGCGCTCGCTCACACCGAGCGCGACACCGGCATCGACCTGCAGGCGGCATCCGACCTGGAACCGTACTGGGAGGCCACCCGGCACCTGTACCGCCCGTTCGAGTCGGGGCTGCCCGGTCCCACCGGCCGCGTGTACCACCACGAGATCCCCGGTGGTCAGCTGTCGAACCTGCGGCAGCAGGCGATCGCACTGGGCCTCGCCGATGATTTCGAGCTGATCGAGAACATGTACGCCGCGGCCGACCGCATCCTGGGCCGTGTGCCCAAGGTCACCCCCTCGTCGAAGGTGGTCGGCGATCTGGCGCTGCACCTCGCCGCGGTGAAGGCCGACCCCGCCGACTTCGAGGCGAACCCCGAGAAGTACGACATCCCCGACTCGGTGGTGGGCTTCATGTCGGGTGAGCTCGGCGACCTGCCCGGCGGCTGGCCCGAGCCGTTCCGCAGCAAGGTGCTCGCGGGACGCGCGGCGACGACCCGCGTCACGCCGCTCACCGAGACGCAGCAGGCCGCACTTGATGGCACCGCCGAGCAGCGCCGCGGAATGCTCAACGAACTGCTGTTCCCGGTTCCGACCAAGACGTTCCGGCAGAACCGTGACGAGTACGGCGATCTGTCGGCGCTCGAAACCAGTGACTACCTGTACGGGCTGGTGCCTGGCGCGGAGCACGCCGTCGACATCGAGCGCGGAGTTCGCCTGTACGTCGGCTTGGAGGCGATCGGCGAGGCCGACGCCAAGGGCATGCGCACCGTGATGACGACACTGAACGGGCAGCTGCGGCCGGTGTCGGTGCGCGACCGGTCCGTGGCCGTCGACTCGCACGAGGTCGAGAAGGCCGACACGTCCAAGCCCGGGCAGGTCGCAGCTCCTTTCTCGGGTGCAGTGACGCTGAAGGTCGAAGAGGGCGCCGTCGTGCGGGCCGGCGATGCGGTCGCCTCGATCGAGGCGATGAAGATGGAAGCGGCCATCACCGCGCCCGTCGGAGGCGTCGTGGAGCGGCTCGCGATCGCCTCGACTCAGCAGGTCGACGCCGGTGATCTTTTGGTCGTCATACGTGCGGAGCACTAATCTTGTGCGGGCGCATTTTCGCGCCGAAGCCTGGAGATGAACCGTGACCCCGAAGAACCCTGTCGATCCCGCCGAGGACGATTCCCTGGGAATGCTGGATGACGCACCGTCGTCCGACATCGCCGGAATCGGGCTCCCCGGTGCCACCGCGCAGGTGAGCGTCTCGGTGCCGACGGGAGCGGACGATGACGATCTCGTCGACGACGAGGTCATCGATGGCGAGATCGCTACGCCCGAGGTCGTCTCGGAGCTGATCCTCGACACCTCCGCCGTCGCCGACGCCGACACCGTCGCGCGCATGGAGCAGCAGGCGCCCGACATCGTCATCGAGCTGCCCGCCGAGCAATTGGCGCCGCCGGCGTCCGAGCAGGTCGATGCGGTCGTGTCCGATGAGAGCGCGGACGCATCGGCTGCCCGCATCGACGAGGCTCCGGTCGACGGCCCCGCCGCTCCGGAGACCGCGGAGATCGTGATCGACATGGATGCCGAGGAAGAGACGGACGCCTCCGAGCGCGCCGAGACCGAGGTGGATGCCGTCGCTCAGCCTGCAGGCGCACCTGAGACGGAGAACACCGTCGACGCCGACGAGGATGCTGGTGCCGACGATGCGGGCAACGATGACGAAGCTGGCAACGACGACACCGATGCCGGTAGCGACGACGCCGAGGCCGCCGTCGACTCCACCGACCGGGCGGATGACCTGGATGCCTCCGAACTCGCCCGCCTGGAATCGGTCGTGGCGGCCGCCAAGGCGCAACTGCACGACGCCATGACCCCGCAGCGGGTGACAGCAACCCCGTCGCCCGCACAGAACGACGCTCGGCCGCTCTCGGTCGACCCCGCAGAGGAGAACACACCGGTGGCGAACGAACATCGCGCAGCGGGCACCCAGCCCGCGGCCGCCGTGGCGCGGGTATCCGAAGAGCCGCGCCCCGCGGCCGACATCACGCTGGCATCCAAGCGCCTCGACGACCTGGGTGAGGCGAGCCGCGAGAGCGCCGACCTGCTCACCGCCGATCGTCTGCTCGAGCCGTCGCGCATCGCCAAGCCCGAGCCCGAGGGCACCTGGAGCCACCTGCTGTACACCCTCTCCGGCGGGCGCATCAACGTCGGCGACAGCCGCAAGGCGCGCGAGCGCAAACAGCTGAACGCGCGCATCTCCGCGCAGATGCCAGGAACCGCTCGGTTCGTACCGGTGCTGTCCCGCAAGGGCGGCGTGGGCAAGACGACCGTGACCGCCCTGCTGGGCATGGCACTGGCCGATGCACGTGACGACCGAGTGATCGCCGTTGACGCGAACCCCGACCGCGGCACGCTCGCAGAACGCGTCGTGGGTGGGCACACGAAATCGGTGCGCGACCTGGTGCGTGCCCAGCACGACATCCGCGGGTACCACGACATCTCTGCACTGGTCGCCCGGGACCACACGCGTCTGGACGTGCTCGCCTCAGACGCCGACCCGCGTGTCTCAGAGGCGTTCGGCGACTCCGACTACCGGGACGTTGCCACCGTCGCCGCCCAGTACTACTCGCTCGTGCTCACCGACTCCGGTACCGGGATCGTTCACGCGGTGATGGGCGCCACGCTCGACCTGGCCGACCAGCTCGTGATCGTCTCGGGACTCAGCGTCGACGAGGCGCGGCTGGCGTCCGAGACGCTGACGTGGCTCGAGACGAACGGGCACGCCGACCTGGCACGTCGCGCGATCGTCGTACTGAACCAGTCCACGCCCGGGGCGCCGCTGGTGCGCCTGAGCGAGCTGGAATCGCACTTCTCGACGCGGGCCGCGCACGTGCTGCGCATCCCCTACGACCCCCAGATCGCCGGTGGTGGCCCGATCGACTTCGCCAGCCTGCAGCCGGCTACTCGCCAGGCTGCGCGCGAGGTCGCCGCCGTGCTCGTCGAGGGCCTGCGGACGCGGGGCGCCTGATGACCGTCCGCGAGATCCGCCTGTACGGCGACCCGGTGCTGCGCACCGTGAGCGCACCCATCGAGCAGATCGATGACGGCGTGCGGTCACTGATCGCCGACCTGCTCGACACGGTCGAGCTGCCCGGACGCGCCGGCGTGGCCGCCAACCAGATCGGATTCGCGCTGCGCGCCTTCAGCTACAACATCGACGGCGACATCGGCTACGTCATCAACCCGGTGCTCACCGAGGTGCGTGGCGAGGCGGTGCCGACCGGTGAGGGCTGCCTGTCGGTGCCGGGACTCTGGCACGACACCCCGCGCTACCCGTGGGCCCGCGTGGAGGGCATCGACCTCGACGGCCGTCCCGTTGTGCTCGAGGGCGAGGGGCTGCTCGCCCAGGCCCTGCAGCATGAGACCGACCACCTCGACGGCAAGGTGTACCTGAGCCGCCTCGAGGGAGAGACCCGCAAGCTGGCCATGCGCCAGGTGCGGGAGAGCGACTGGTTTTGAGCGAGCGCCAGCGAGTCGAAATGTGGTGAGAGAACGAGAAATGCCCCCGCGGTTGCGGGGGCATTTCTCATCTGCGGATGCTGATCAGCCCAGCGGCGTGGTCGTGGTCTGCACCTGCTCGTCGTAGATCCCGGCGATGTCGGCGGCGAAGTCGGTCAGGATGACGTTGCGCTTGATCGACATCTTCGGCGTGAGGTGACCGCTGGCCTCGGTCCACTCGGTCGGCAGGATGGTGAACTTGCGCACCGACTCGGCGCGCGACACGGCTTTGTTGGCGCGGTCGATCGCGCGCTGTACTTCTTCGCGCACCGCTGCATTCGTGCTGGCCTCGGCGAGCGACATCTCGGCGGGGAGCCCGTTGTTCGCCAGCCAGGTCGGCAGCATCTCGGGGTCGAGGGTGACGAGGGCCGAGATGAACGGCTTCTTGTCGCCCAGCACCACGACCTGACCGATGATCGGGTTCGAACGGATGGGGTCCTCAAGCGCGGCGGGGGAGACGTTCTTGCCACCGGCGGTGACGATGATCTCCTTCTTGCGGCCGGTGATGGTCAGGAAGCCCTCGGAATCGAAGCTGCCCAGGTCACCGGTGCGGAACCACCCGTCATCGAACGCCGCCGCGGTGGCCTCGGGGTTGTTCCAGTACTCCTTGAAGACGTTGACGCCCTTGACCTCGATCTCGCCGTCCTCGGCCAGACGCACGCCCACGCCGGGCAGCGCAGGGCCGACCGTGCCGATCTTGGACTTGTGCGCAAGGTTCACGGTCGCCGGTGCGGTGGTCTCGGTGAGACCGTAGCCTTCGAGGATCACGACGCCGAGGCTGTGGAAGAAGTGGCCGAGACGCGGACCCAGCGGAGCCGAGCCCGACACCGCGTACTTGACCTTGCCGCCCATCGCCTCACGCAGCTTGCTGTAGACGAGCTTGTCGAACAGGGCGAACTTCAGCCGCAGCCCGAACGGCACCTTCTTGCCCTCTTCGAGCAGCTTGGAGTGCTCGACGGCCACGGCGGCCGCGGCGCGGAAGATCTTGCCCTTGCCGCCGGCCTCGGCCTTCTGCTCGGCCGAGTTGTACACCTTCTCGAACACGCGCGGCACGGCGAGCAGGAAGGTGGGCTTGAACGACCCGAGCGCGGGCAGCAGCTGCTTCGTGTCGGGCTGGTGGCCCGTGCGCACGCCGGAGTGCACGGCGAGGATCGAGATGAAGCGGGCGAACACGTGAGCGGTCGTGATGAACAGCAGTGTCGAGGCGCCGGGCATCGAGACGACCTCGTCGAGGGCCTTGGCCGAGTTGCGGGAGAGCTCGACGAAGTTGCTGTGCGTGAGCACGCAGCCCTTGGGGCGTCCTGTTGAACCGGAGGTGTAGATCAGCGTCGCGATGTCTTCGCCCCGGGCGAGGTTGCGCCGACGCTCGATCTCAGCATCCTCGATGTCCGCGCCCTGCGCGGTGAGGGTGTCGATGGCTCCGAGGTGCATCTGCCAGACCTCGCGCACCAGCGGCAGGTCGCCACGCACCTCGTCGGCGCGGGTGAAGTGCTCGGGTGACTCGACGATCAGTGCGGTTGCGCCGGAATCCTCCATGATCCACTGGATCTGCGAAGGCGAGCTGGTCTCGTAGATCGGCACCATCACTGCACCGGCGTAGAACAGTGCGAAGTCGATCAGCGTCCACTCGTAGGTGGTGCGCGCGATGAAACCGACCTTCTCGCCGGGCTGCACGCCGGCGGCGACGAAACCCTTGGCCAGGGCGATCACCGCGGTCTCGAAGTCCTTCGCCGAGACATCACGCCAGCCGTCGCCGTCCGGTACGCCGAACAGGGCGAGGTGAGGCGTCTTCTGCACGCGCTGCGCGAGCAGATCGGAGACGTTCCCCTCGGGGTCGGCGGGGATGATCGCGGGGACTTCGAACTGGGCCACGGCAGCTCCTTCGGTACCTGTCGAGCGGGTAATCATCCGAGTCTATGGCATGGAATCAGGTCGCAGTCCAGATGGAACTGGGTCGCGAGACGCCGTGCGGCGCTAGACTGCGAGACGATGTTCTACTGGCTGATGAAGTATGTGGCGATCGGCCCGCTGGTCAAGGCGATCTTCCGCCCCTGGATCACCGGGCGAGAGAACGTGCCCGCCACCGGCGCCGCGATTCTGGCGAGCAATCACCTGTCGTTCGCGGACTCGATCTTCCTGCCCCTGCTGCTCGATCGTCCGATGTCGTTCCTCGCCAAGAGCGACTACTTCACCGGCAAGGGCATTCGTGGCTGGGCGACCAAGGCGTTCATGAAGGGCACCGGTCAGATTCCCATCGACCGCTCCGGGGGCAAGGCCTCCGAAGCCTCGCTGAACACCGGCCTGCAGATTCTGGGGCGCGGTGATCTGCTGGGCATCTATCCCGAGGGCACTCGCAGCCCCGACGGGCGCCTGTACCGGGGGCGCACCGGCATCGCCCGGATGGCGCTGGAGGCCAAGGTCCCGGTCATCCCCGTGGTGATGGTCGACACCGACACCGCGATGCCGATCGGCAAGCGGATCCCCAACGTGATGCGTGTGGGGGCGGTCATCGGGGAACCGCTCGATTTCTCGCGCTATGCGGGGATGGAGAACGACCGCTACATCCTGCGCGCCGTCACCGACGAGATCATGATCGCGCTGCACCGTCTGGGCGCGCAGCAGTACGACGATGTGTATGCCTCCACCGTCAAGGACCGCCTGCCCGCAACCGCCAAGCGCTGAACGCCCGCGACAACGTCGAAACACGGCGGATCGGCGTCGTTTCCGAGGGCTAAGCTGGGGCGATGCACTCCTCGCATTCTGATCTCGACCTGTGGCGCTCCCTTCCGATCAAGCAACAGCCGCAGTGGCCGGATGCCGAGCATGTCGCCGAGGTCTCGTCGCAGATCGCGGCGCTGCCGCCCCTGGTGTTCGCCGGTGAGGTCGACAACCTGCGCGCGCGTCTGGCACGTGCGGCATCGGGCGAGGCGTTTCTGCTGCAGGGGGGTGACTGCGCCGAGACGTTCGCCGGCGCGACGGCGGATCAGATCCGAAACCGGATCAAGACGGTGCTGCAGATGGCCGTGGTGCTCACCTACGGCGCATCGATGCCGGTCGTGAAGATGGGGCGCATGGCCGGGCAGTTCGCCAAGCCGCGCTCGAGTGACACTGAGACGCGGGGCGACGTGACGCTGCCCGCGTACCGCGGCGACATCGTCAACGGGTACGACTTCACCGAGAAGTCTCGTCAGGCCGACCCGGGTCGACTCCTGCAGGGCTACCACATGGCCTCGTCGACGCTGAATCTGATCCGCGCGTTCACGCAGGGTGGGTTCGCCGACCTGCGCGAGGTGCACTCCTGGAACAAGGGCTTCGCCCAGAACCCGGCCAACCAGCGCTACGAGCGCATGGCCGCCGAGATCGATCGCGCGATCAAGTTCATGGAGGCTGCGGGCGCTGACTTCGAGGAGCTCAAGCGCGTGGAGTTCTTCACCGGGCACGAGGGTCTGCTCATGGACTACGAGCGACCCATGACCCGCATCGACTCGCGCACCGACAACCCGTACAACACCTCGGCGCACTTCCTGTGGGTGGGGGAGCGCACGCGCGACCTCGACGGCGCGCACATCGACTACTTCTCGCGCATCCACAACCCGATCGGCGTCAAGCTCGGCCCGACCACGACGCCCGAGACCGCTCTTGCGCTGATCGACAAGCTCGACCCGAACCGCGAGCCGGGACGACTGACGTTCATCACCCGCATGGGCGCGGGCAAGATCCGCGACGCGCTGCCCCCGCTGCTTGAGGCCGTGCGCGACTCCGGCGCCAACCCACTGTGGGTGACCGACCCGATGCACGGCAACGGCATCACCACCCCCAACGGGTACAAGACGCGCCGTTTCGACGACGTCGTCGATGAGGTGCGCGGCTTCTTCGAGGCGCACCGCGCCGTCGGAACGTTCCCGGGCGGCATCCACGTCGAACTCACCGGCGACGACGTCACCGAGTGCCTGGGCGGCTCGGAGCGCATCGACGAGGCCGGCCTCGCGACCCGCTACGAGAGCCTGTGCGACCCGCGCCTGAACCACATGCAGAGCCTCGAACTGGCGTTCCTTGTCGCCGAGGAGCTCGAGAAGCGCTGACGCGACGCGGTCAGGGGAGCTTGCGGAGGGCATCCTCCGCAGCGACCCAGCCGAGCATCGCGCACTTCACGCGGGCGACGTACTTCGACACACCGCCGAGCGCTGCGGCATCGCCGAGCAGCTCGGGGTCGGGGGCGATGCGCCCGCGTGAGCGCATCGCTTCGCGGAACACGGCGATCCGATGCTCGACATCGGCGATCGGGAGGCCCTCAACGAGCTCGGCGAACAACGAGGCGGATGCCTGCGAGATCGCGCAACCGTGTCCTTCCCACGCGATCGCCTCGACGGTGCCGTCCGCCGCGGTGTGCACCTGCAAGGTGATCTCGTCTCCGCAGGTGGGGTTCAGCTGGTGGGACTGCGACGGCACGGCGTCGCGCAGCCCGAAGCCGTACGGGGTGCGGGAATGATCGAGGATCAGCTCCTGGTACATGCCCTGCAGGTCGGACGAGGCCATCATGCCCTCCGGAAGAAGTCGATGCAGCGGGCGACGCCGTCGATGACGGCATCCACCTCGTCCGCGGTGTTGTACAGATAGGTGCTCGCACGCGTCGACGAGGTGACGCCGAGGCGGCGGTGCAACGGTTGTGCGCAGTGATGACCGACGCGCACGGCGATGCCGGCGTCGTCGAGGAACTGCCCGACATCGTGCGAGTGGATGCCGGCGACATCGAAGCTCGCCAGTCCCACCCGCGGAAGATCGATTCCCGCGCCGAGCACACGCACGCCGTCGAGGGCCGAGAGGCCTTCGATGAGCCTCGCGCCGAGCTCCGCCTCATGCGCGGCGATCCTCGGCATCCCGACTCCCTGCAGATACCTCACCGCCTCTGCCAGTGCCACGGCCTGCGACACGCGCTGCGTGCCCGCCTCGAAGCGCTGGGGCGGCGGAAGGTACTCTGCCTCGGTCGAGGTGACCGTGGTGATCATCGAACCGCCCGTCAGGAACGGCGGCATGATCTCAAGCAGCTCGCGACGCCCGTACAGCGCGCCGATGCCGGTGGGACCGAGCATCTTGTGTCCCGACAGCACCGCGAAGTCGACATCGAGCGCGTGCACGTCCAGCGCGACATGCGGAGCCGACTGGCAGGCGTCCAGCAGCACGAGTGCTCCGACGGCGCGTGCCGCGGCGATCAGCTGCTCGACGGGGTTCACCACCCCGAGGACGTTCGACACGTGCGTGAACGCCACCAGGCGCGTGCATGGTCCGATCAGCTCGGCCGCGGCATCCATGCGCAGCGCGCCGTCGTCGTCGAGCGGGATCACCCGCAATGTCGCGCCCGTGCGCGCGGCGAGCTCCTGCCAGGGGATGAGGTTGGCGTGGTGCTCCATCTCGGTCGTCACGATCTCGTCGCCCGGGCCGAGACGCAGCCGTGCGCTCTCGGCGCCGCCGCGGCCGATCGACGCGTTCGAGAACGCGTAGGCGACCAGGTTGATCGCTTCGGTCGCGTTGGAGGTCCAGACCACCTCGTCCTCGTCGGCGCCGATGAAGTCGGCGAGAGCGGTGCGGGCGTCCTCGAACGCGAGCGTCGCTTCGGCGGCCAGCGTGTGCGCACCGCGGTGCACGGCCGAGTTGAGCGTCGTGGTGAACGCGCGTTCGGCATCGATCACCGCGAGGGGACGCTGCGAGGTCGCCCCCGAGTCGAGGTAGACGAGCGGATGCCCGTTGACCCGCGTCTGCAGGATGGGGAAGTCCGCACGCAGGCGCTGGACCTCCTCGTCGCTGAACGCAGGGGGAGACGCGGTACCGATGCTCATTGTTCTAGCCTCTCATCCGCTGGCGGTGCTGGGGCCGGCGGGCGGGACGGGGTGGTCAGCCGCTGACGTTGATGACGATGTAGATCTCGGTGCCGGCGCGGTGCATCGTGCCCGACTCGGGATCGGTGCTCTGGGCCTTGGTCAGGCCATTGGGCACACCGTTCCAGAACGGTGCGTAGTCGACCGTGAATCCGGCATCCTCGAGCTTCTGGCGCGCCTCGTCGCGGGTCAGTCCCGCAACATCGGGCACCTCGAACAGCTGCGGTCCCTTCGACAGGGTCAGTGTCAGCGCGTCACCGGGGCGCCAGCTGCCCCCACCGGGACGGTCGGTGCTCTGGCGGATCACCGCGCCCGCCGCCACCGAGTCGCTGAACTCCTCGGGACGCTCGTCGGCGACCTTCAGCCCGGCATCGGAGAGGGTCGTGATCGCGTCGTCGAGCGACTTTCCCGTGACGTTGGGAACCGGACCGAGCGACATCTGGATCAGCGCCGTGTCGTCCTCGAAGACGTCGCAGCCGGTACCGCACGCGTAGCTCTCATCGCTGCCCCGCGGGGTGATCCGCACGTTCAGCACCAGGTCGCGGTCGAGGTCGGCGAAGTAGCTCGCCGTGTCGTCCTCGACGTTGACGTTGTTCGCGGTGAGGATGTCGCGCACCTCTTGCTCGGTCTTGCCGCCCAGATGTGGAAGCGTGTGCTGAGCGGGACCGGACGACACGACGAGCGTGACCGTGCTGTCCTGCTCGACCCGTTCGCCCGCGCCGGGCCGTGACTCGATCACGTCGCCCTCGTCGACATCCACAGAGGACTCGTCGGTGCGTTCGGGAATCAGCCCCTCGGCCGTCACGACCGCCGCGGCATCGTCGTAGCTCATCCCAGCGACCGACGGCACGCCCACGAGCGATCCCGGACCCGAACCGAACCACCAGCCGACGCCTCCGGCTGAGACCGCGAGCAGCAGCACGAGCGACAGCAGGAGGGCGCCGCGCGCGCGACGTCGCGACGTGCGGCGCCGTAGCCGGGCCGCGTTGTCGGCATCCACCGGGACGTCCTCGGTGTGGTCGGCCGTGATGACACCCGGAAGGATCTTCGTGACCGCACCGGAGTCGTGATCGCGGTGCGCCGCGGTGGTCGTGGTGACCACGGGCGCGATGCCCAGATCGCGTTCGATCTCGCGCAGCCGGGTGAGCATGGCGCCCGCATCGAGCGGGCGATCGTCGGGGGACTTCTCGGTCGCCCACAGCACGAGCTCGTCGAGCTGCTCGGGGACCGCCGTGTTGCGCGTGCTCGGCCGCGGCACCTGCTCGGTCGCGTGCTGATACGCGATCTGCATGGGCTGCTCGCCCTTGTACGGCTGTTCGCCGACGAGCATCTCGTAGAGCATGATGCCCAACGCGTAGATGTCGCTACGGGCATCGGCTGTGCCGCGGGTGACGAGTTCTGGTGCCAGATAGGCGATCGTGCCCAGCAGCTGAGCGCCCGTGGCGGTGTTGGCCGTCGTGGCGCGGGCCAACCCGAAGTCGCCGATCTTGATGCGGCCGTCCTCGGCGAGCAGCACGTTCTCGGGCTTGACGTCGCGGTGCACGATGCCGGCGCTGTGCGCGGCGGCGAGTCCGGACAGCACGGCGTCCATGATCGTGATCGTCTGCGGGACGGTGAGACGCTTCTGCTCGCGCATCAGCTCGCGCAGGGTGATGCCCGGAAGGTACTCCATCACCAGGTACGCCAGTTCGCCGTCCTGACCCTGGTCGAACACGTTGACCACGTGCGGGTCGGCGAGCCGGGCGGCGGCGCGCGCCTCTTGGATGAAGCGGCTCTGGAAGGCCGAGTCGTCACTGAGGTGCGCGTGCATCACCTTCAGGGCGATGCGCCGTTCCAGGCGCATGTCGGTGGCGACGTAGACCGTCGCCATCCCGCCTCGTGCAATTCGTGCGCGTACCCGGTATCGGCCGTCGACAAGCCGCCCGATGAGGGGGTCGGCCTGCGGAGTAGTCACAGATGAAGTCTATGAAGAAGCGGCTGTGAGGCTCGGCAACGGCGCACCTGCACGAGGTATCGATCCGGTGACGTCCGGCGCGTCATCGGCGTGTCGCGCTCACAGGGAGGCCAGCCAGCGGAAGGACTGCTGCTCCCACTGGCCGTACCGATCGGGGTACGCCGAGATCTGCACGGCCTGTGCGGCGCCGGTGAACGACATGTTCTGCCAGCCCGAGATGTCGAGCAGGCCGCGCGTCGCACGCCCGTTGGGGTCTTGCTTTCCGCCGTAGAAGACGCGGATGCTGCGATCGGCGTCGAGGATCTGAGCAGCCGTTCCCCAGCCCTGACTCGGGCGCTGCTGGAACAGGCCCAGCGAATCGCGATCGCCGTAGTCGAGGTTGCGCATGGAGGACTCGACCATGGCGGTTGCCAGCGCGATCGCGATTCCGCGGTCGGAGATGCCCAGCTCGCGCCCGACACGGATGATGTGTGCGGCGTGCGCCTTCTGGGTCGCGTCGAGCGTCGCGTAGCGCTGGGCGCTCGCCGCCGGTGCTGCCACCGGCGCGCTCAGGCGCACCGTCTGGCCGGGATAGATGATCGCGCCGCTGCTCAGGTTGTTCGCGCGCAGCAGCACGCTCACCGACGTTCCGTACTTCTTTGCGATGCCGTAGAGGGTGTCGCCGGCGACGATCCGATGAGTCTTCGCTGGGGAGGGCGTGCTGGGCGTGCCCGTGGTCGGGGCGCCCGTCGTCGGTGTGGACGGAGCGGATGCCGTCCCACCGATCCGCAGTTTCTGGCCCGGGTAGATCACGGCGTTGCGCCCCAGGCCGTTCGCGGACACGATGGCGCTGACCGAGGAACGGTACTTCTTTGCGATCGCGTAGACCGTGTCGCCCCGTTTCACGGTGTGCACTGCGCCGCCGGTCTGCGTGACCGGCTGTGGAGACGACGTCTTCGGTGGCTGTTGCGCGGTTGCCGGCGGTGTCAGACGGAGTTTCTGGCCGGGGTAGATCACCGAGCGTGCGTTCAGGCCGTTCCAGTTGAGCACGTCTGCGGGGCGGAGTCCGTTGCGGATCGCGATCGCGTACACGGTGTCACCGGCGCGGACCGTGTGTGTTGTGGGACGCGTGGATGCCGGCGTGACCGCCGCCGGGATTGGCGTCGCAGCGTGCGGACGCGGGTTCAGCGCGGTGGGGCTCAATGCCGTGAGATCGGCGGTGCGAGCAGCGGGCGCGCTCTGTTGCGCGTGTGCGGGTGAGACCGTCAGGGCAGCGGCGAGGGCGCCGACCACGGCTGCGGGTGCACCGAATCGGAGCGGCGCGGTGTGCGAGGTGCGAGCCGTCATGTCAATCTTCTCCCCCTGAGTCGCTGAGAAAACGCTGACACGGTTGTATAGCGTTGTCAACCGAAGTGGTAGAAGTGAAAGCTGTTACTCATGCGGTTTCGGCGCGTTCGACGGTGCCAACGGCGCGGTGTCGGCCCCGGGGTGAGATAGTGGAGGGGTGACTGAGAACGCACCGGATACCTCTGCCTGGCTGACGATTCCCGAACTCGTCGACGCCCTTGACGAGACGCCGGGCCGCGTACGCCGCCTGCTCGACGAGCGCTACCTGATCGGCTCGCGCCGCGGTGGTGCGTTCGCCGTTCCCGCGGTGTTCATCGCCGACGGTCGCCCGCTACCCGCGCTGCGCGGCACGGTGATCGTGATGCAGGACGCCGCGTTCTCGGACGACGAGATCATCGATTGGCTCCTGGCCGAGGAAGAGACGCTTGGCCGCTCGCCGATTGCCGCTCTCCTGGCGGGCCATAAGAGCGAGGTTCGACGCGTGGCGCGCGCCCTCGCGTAACCCCGTTCGCCGCGTGTGCGTGATGTGACCGACTGCGGTCACGCGGAACGGGCGATCGCGGCCTGCGCCAGCGCACCCAGCTCGTCGGCCGCGCCGGACTCGACCGGTAGCGCGCCCAGCGCCCGCTCCGCGGCCGCGGTGTAGTCGTCGATCATCTTCTCGACGTGGGTGAGCGCGCCGCTGGAACGGATCAGCGTCTGAATCGTCTCGACGTCAGCATCCGATAGTCCCGCATCGCCGAGGCCCGCATCCAAGCGCTCGCGTTCCTCCGGCGTCAGCCGCTCGCGCGCGACGGCGACGAGCGCGGTGCGCTTGCCCTCGCGCAGATCGTCGCCGGCGGGTTTGCCGGTCACTGCGGGGTCGCCGAACACGCCGAGCACGTCATCGCGCAGCTGGAAAGCCATGCCCACGGGGTGTCCGAACGCGCGCAACGCGTCGAGCAATCCAGGCTCGGCGCCGGCAAGCGTCGCCCCGAGAACGATCGGCTCCTCGACGCTGTACCGCGCCGACTTCAGTGCGGCCACGCGCAAAGCCCGGTCGAGCGGCGAGGTGGTCGGAGAGGTGTTCCACGCCGACTCCTCGGTGACATCGAGCAGCTGGCCGATCGTGACGTCGCGTCGCATTCGGGCGTACTCGGCACGGGCGGCAGCGGCATGCGGATGCCCGACAAGGGTCTGCTCGAGCAGGTCGTCGCTCCAGGCGACGAGCAGGTCTCCGAGGAGCACGGCGGTGGAACGGCCGAACGCCTCGGCGTCGCCGTGCCATCCCGCCCGGCGATGCGCCGCCTCGAGAGCGCGGTGCGACGCCGGCTTGCCGCGGCGGGTGTCGGAGTTGTCGATGAGATCGTCGTGCACGAGCGCGGCGGACTGGAAGATCTCCAGTGCAGCAGCCAGGCCCCACACCTCGTCCTGCGGGCTCGCGACGCGCCCGGATGCCGCATGCCAGCCGGCGTGGCAGAACCGGGCGCGCAGTCGCTTGCCGCCGGCGAGTGTGGCGGCTGCCGCATCAATGAACAGGGCGGCGTCGGGGCCGTACTCGGCACTGCTGCCGCGGATCTCATCGAGGAAACGGCCGAGGCGGGCGGCTACGGCATCGAGCGCGAGCGAAGAAGACACGATTCCCAGCCTAGATGCAGGAATCCGGGGGTGCTTGGCTAGCCGAGCGGGCCGCGCGCGGCTAGACTGGATAGACCGAACCGAGGGGGTTGGACATGCCTCTTTCCGAACAAGAGCAGCGCATGCTCGACGAGATGGAGCGCCATCTCCTGCAGCATGACGCAGACGTGGTCAGCGCGCCAACAGGCGACCGCGCGCTGAGCTACCGAAACCTGGTCTACGGGGCCGTGCTGCTGCTCGTCGGCGTCGGTGGTCTCATCGCCGCCGTAGCGCTCGGCGCCAGCCTGGGCCCGGTCGGCAGCATCGTCATCGGTGTCGTCGCGTTCCTCGCGATGCTCGGTGGTGTCATCCTCGCGTTCACCCCGGTGCGACGCGCCGGCGGCGGCGCGCCCGCACAGGCCCCGCGCGGCGGCGCCAATCCTCAGGACACCTCGTTCATGGACAAGATGAACGACCGCTGGGATCGGCGCCAAGAAGAACGTTGATCTGATCCGCTGACAGAGCCCGGATGCATAGCATCCGGGCTCTTCTGCGTTTCGGCGGTGATTTTCCTCCACTGTCCTCCACCCCGTGGATCCGCGTGATCACGGGGTTTTTGCCGCCCGAACCGGGAGGTGCCTGGGAATGCGTCAGAAAGGGGGAGTGAAAGTGGAGGGAAGTGGAGTAAAGTGGTGCGCACCTCGGTCGGCCGGACGCAGGGGGGTGATGACCGGTGCTTTTGGGGACGCATTCGCCGAAGCTCGATGACAAGGGCCGGGTCATCCTGCCCGCGAAGTTCCGTGAGGATCTCGGCGGGGGAGTCGTCGTCACCCGCGGGCAGGAACGCTGCCTCTACGTGTTCAGCACCGCCGAGTTCGAGCAGCTCCATGAGCGCATCCGTCAGGCCCCACTGAGCAACAAGCAGGCGCGGGACTTCCTGCGCATGTTCCTGTCGGGTGCGAGCGCCGAGATGCCCGACAGTCAGAACCGCATCACGCTCCCCGCCCACTTGCGCCAGTACGCCGGCCTGGGCAAGGAGCTGGTCGTCACCGGAGTCGGCGCCCACGCCGAGATCTGGGATGCGGCCGCCTGGAACGACTACCTGGAAAGCAATGAAGAGTCCTACGCCGATCTGGAACAGGAGGTGATTCCCGGATTGTTCTGACCCCGGTTGTGATGCCTCGCCGCTCCGCCCCGACACACTTCCCCGGTGCCGGGTCGAGCGGAGAGGAATCAGAGCCGGAGGTCACGGGAGAGAGATCATGAGTATCCGCGACATACACACACCTGTATTGCTGGACCGCTGCGTCGAGTTGCTCGAGCCCGCACTGCGACACGACGGCGCCGTGCTCGTCGACGCCACCCTCGGCATGGGAGGACACTCCGAGGCGTTCCTGGAGCGCTTCCCGAACATCCGCCTGATCGGACTCGATCGAGACACCGACGCGCTGCGCATCGCCGGTGAGAGGCTGGCGCCGTTCGGGGACCGCGTGACGCTCGTGCACACCGTGTACGACGAGATCGGCCTGCACGCGCAGGGCGCCGACGCGATCCTCTTCGACCTGGGCGTGTCGTCGCTACAGCTCGACGAGGCGGACCGCGGTTTCGCGTACTCGAAGGACGCACCGCTGGACATGCGGATGGATCAGACGAAGGGCCGCACGGCAGCGAGCATCATCGCCGAGTACAGCGAGGGGCAACTGCGACGCATCTTCGAGCGCTACGGCGAAGAGAAGCTGGCCGGTCGCTACGCCCGCTTCATCGTGGCGGCGCGCGACAAACAGCCGATCGTCCGATCGGGTGAGCTCGTCGACCTGCTGGTCGCCGCGACGCCGGCCGCCGCACAGCGCGCCGGTCACCCCGCCAAGCGCGTGTTCCAGGCGCTGCGTATCGAGGTCAACTCCGAACTGAGCGTGCTGGCCGACGCGATTCCGTCCGCCATGGACGCACTGACCGTCGGCGGTCGCATCGCCGTGATGTCTTATCAGTCGCTGGAGGACCGACTGGTCAAGCAGGCCTTCGCCGCCGCCTCGGCATCGACCGCACCACCAGGGCTTCCGGTCGAACTACCCGAGCACGCTCCACGCTTCCGGGTGCTGACGAAGGGGGCCGAACTCGCCGATGACGACGAGCGCGCGCGCAATCCGCGTGCGATCCCGGTGCGCCTGCGGGCAGCCGAGAAACTGCGAGAGCCGACATGAGCCTGCAGACCGCACGTGCGCATCCGCAGGAGACCCCGCGGTCGGAGCCGCGGCGGCGCCTGCGCGCGCTGGTCGCGCCGGAGCCGCGGCGGCGACCGAAGGTCGCCTACGCCGCACTCGCCGTCGCGGGGGCCCTCGCCATCGGCGCAGCGCAGGTGGGGATCTCGTTCGCGACCACGCAAGACGCCTTCGTGCTGGCGCAGCTCACCAGCCAGCAGCACGATCTCGACCTGCAGAAGCAGGCGCTGCACGAGAACATCGTGGGATTGAGCTCGCCGCAGTCCTTGGCCAGCAGGGCTGACACCCTGGGTCTCGTCGTCGCTGGTTCGGCGTCGTACCTGCGAGTGAGCGACGGAACCGTGCTCGGGTCCGGAGACGTCGCCGACTGGACGTCGACGGTCAACCCCAACGGCTCCACGTCGGTGGGCAACGCGCTTCTTTTGCCGCCGCCGGAGATGCCGCCGCAGGACGAAGCACCGGCGGACGACGCCACGGCGTCGGACACCGGGCCCGCGCTGCCACCGACCGTCACCGACGGACTGCCCTCGCCCACGACCCGATAGCCGCACTGAAAGCCCGCCCGGACGGAGACCCGCATGACGACACGAGCCACCCGCGGTCCGCGGCGCCGCACCGTCGTCGCCCTCGCCGTCGTCCTGATGGTGCTGGCGGCGTTCATCTTCCGTCTGGTCGACATCCAGATCGTGCATGCCGACGAACACGTCGCCCAGGGCGTCAACGACGGCAATCTCGGCACGACGAGAACGATCGAGGGCACCAGGGGAGACATCGTCGACGAGCACGGCACCGTGCTGGCATCCAGCGTGCTGGTCTACGACGCCGAACTGTCGCCGTTGGTCATCGACACTATCGAGAACGATCCGAAGAAGAAGCCCGAGATCCCGTGGGCAGAGGCCAGTGAACGAATCGCACAGGTCACCGGGGACGACGGCGCGGAACTGCGTGCCGCGGTGGAGGAGCGCCTCGCGGAGAATCCGGAGTCGCAGTATCTGCCGGTCGCCAAGGGGCTCAACACCGAGCAGTATCTCGAGCTGCGCGAACTCGACCTTGTGTATCTGCACATGAAACCTCGCTCGGTGCGGGTCTACCCGAACGGCGCGGTCGCGGGGAGCGCCGTCGGTTTCCTCAACGGGTCGGGAGAGGCGCAGTACGGTATCGAGCGCATGCAGGACCAGTGCCTGTCGGCGACCGACGGCGAAGTGACGTACCTTCGCGGCCAGGGCGGCGTCAAGATCCCGGGCAGCGAACGCACGACACCTGCGGTGGACGGCGGAACCGTGCAGCTCACGATCGACAGCGACCTGAACTGGTACCTGCAGCAGATGATCGCTGAAGAGGCGAAGAAGCAAGGCGCGCAGGCGGGGTCGGTCACGGTCGTCGAGGTGGCGACGGGCAAGATCCGTGCGATGGCCGAGTACCCCACGGTCGACCCGAACGACATCGACTCGGTTTCGCAGAAGTACTGGATGTCGCAGATCTTCGCCGATGCCTACGAACCGGGATCGACATTCAAGCCGGTCACCGCGGCCATGGTGATCGACCAGGGCGCTGCCACGCCGCTCAGCAGCGTCACGGCGCCGTCGCGCGAGGTCTTCCCCAACGGGGCGGTCGTCAACGACCCGTTCTACCACCCGGTGTACGACTACACCTTCGCGGGAGCTCTGATCGACTCGTCCAACGTGTCGATGTCGAAGTTCGGCGCGAAGGTGTCGGCGCAGTCCCGCTACGACTACCTGCAGCGGTTCGGGGTCGGCGACGCCACCGGGGTCGGTTTTCCTGCGGAGCAGCAGGGACTGATCCACGACCCCAACACCTGGGATAACCAGACGCTGTACACCACGACGTTCGGCCAGGCCTTCACCGTCACACCGGCGCAGATCGCCGGTGCCTATCAGGCGCTCGGCAACGGCGGGCTCAAGGTGCCGCTCTCGCTCGTTGAGTCGTGTACCCTCGCCGACGGCACCGTCGTCAAGCCAGATTCTCCCGAGCCGGAGCAGATCGTCTCGGAGCAGACCGCCGACCAAGTGAACCGGATGCTGGAGAACGTCGCCGTACAGGGTGGACTGGCCAGCGCCGTCGAGGTGCCCGGCTACCGGATCGGCATGAAGACCGGTACCGCACAGAAGCCCGACGGCAAGGGCGGATACAAGCCGGGCATCTACTTCACCAACATGGCGGGGATCGCTCCGATCGAGGATCCGCAGTACGTCGTTCTGGTCACGTTGGACGAGCCGACTAAGATTAGGACTTCGGCGGCCACCGCCAGCGCCTTCCAGAAGGCGATGACGCAGGTGCTGAAGACGTACAAGGTCGCGCCCTCGTCGCAGCCGATGGATGAGCTGCTTCCCAAATTCGACTAGCCGGCGACCCGCCGCCGCGCATGGAGATGCCACATGATCGCCCTGTCGCTCGCAGAGATCGCCGAGATCCTCGACGGTGAACTGCGCCTGTTCGGAACCGATACCGAGGCCACAGTCGTCGATGGAAACGTCGACACCGATTCGCGTGAGATGACGCCGGGCGCCATCTTCGTCGCCAAGCCGGGTGAGCACACCGATGGACACCGCTTCGTCGGTTCGGCGGCCGCCGCCGGTGCCGTGCTCGCGATCGTCGAGCGTCCGGTGGAGGCGGACATCACCCAGATCGTCGTCTCGGATGTCATCGACGCGCTGGCGGCGTTCGCCCAGGCCGTCGTGGCGCGCGTACGCGCCGCTGGCGACCTGAAGGTGGTCGGCATCACGGGATCGAACGGCAAGACCACCACGAAGAACTTCCTTGCGCGCATCCTCGCCGACGAGGGTGAGACGATCGCTCCGGTGCGTTCGTACAACAACGAGGTCGGCGCTCCGCTCACCATGCTGCGGGTGACCGAGAGCACCAGGTTCCTCGTCAGTGAGTTCGGCGCAGCAGGCGCCGGCAGCATCGCCCGGCTCGCAGGGCTGGTGACTCCGGACGTCTCGGTCGTGCTCATGGTCGGCCTCGCTCACGCGGGCGGTTTCGGCGGCATCGAGGCGACGGCCGAGGCGAAGTCCGAGCTGGTCACTGCGGCGCGCGCCGACGGTACCGCCGTGCTGAACACCGATGACCCGCGCGTCTGGGCGATGCGCGATCTGGCGCTCGGACGCGGGATGTCAGTGGTCGGGTTCGGACAGAACTCCGGCGCCGACGTGCGCGCCGAACAGCTCGAGGTCACCGCGTCGGGTACCTCGTGCGTCGTCCTCGCGGGTGGCGAGAGCGCGCCACTGCGCCTCAAGGTGCTCGGTGCGCACCACGTGAGTAATGCCCTGGCGGCGATCGCTGCGGCCCGCGTGCTCGGTGTCTCCACCGCGGATGCCATCGCGCGCCTCGAGACGGTCGAGATCGCCGAGCGCTGGCGCATGCAGCCGATGGGTGGTGAGGGCGTGCAGATCATCAACGATGCATACAACGCCAGCCCCGACTCGATGGCCGCCGCGCTGCGCACCCTCGCGCAGATCACCGGTCCTGACGAGCGGACGGTCGCCGTGCTCGGTGCCATGAGCGAGCTCGGCGAGACCGCCGGCGATGAGCATGACCGCATCGGCCTGCTCGCGGTTCGACTGAACATCCGCCGTATCGTCGTGGTCGGTCCCGAGGCGCGACGGCTGTATCTCGCCGCCGTCGGCGAAGGATCGTGGGACAGCGAGGCGGTGCACCTGCCGGATCAGGATGCTGCCTTCGAATACCTCAAGACCGAGCTGCGTGCGGGTGACCGCGTGCTGGTGAAGTCATCCAACTCCGTCGGGCTCCGGCACCTCGGCGATCGTCTGGGAGAATTGTTCTCGTGAGATCCTTGCTCATGGCGACGGCGATTTCGCTCGCCTTCACCCTTTTCCTCACCCCCGTCTTCCTGAAGATCTTCCGCCGGATCGGCTGGGGGCAGGTGATCCGCACCCCGGAGGACATCTCCAACCCGAGCCACGAGGCCAAGCGCGGTACGCCCACCATGGGCGGCGTGATCTTCATCCTCGGCACGATCGTCGGATACTTCGCGGGCACCTTCTTCGGCGGTACGACTCCGGCGCTGTCGGCGATCCTGGTGCTCTGGCTGATGGTCGGCTTCGGCGTGGTCGGATTCGTCGACGACTACATGAAGGTACGCAGCCAGCGCAGCCTGGGATTGTCGGGCTGGCGAAAGATCGTCGGGCAGCTGCTGGTGCTGATCCCGTTCGGCGTGGTCGCCCTGAACTTCCCCAATGCCCTCGGCCAGTACCCGGCCAGCGGCCACGTATCGCTGTTCCGTGACATTCCCTGGCTCAACCTGTTCGCGTTCGGCGCCGTGCTCGGGTGGATCCTGTACCTGCTGTGGATCGCCATCCTCGGCGTCGCTACGTCGAACAGTGTCAACCTCACTGACGGCCTCGATGGCCTCGCCGCCGGTGCGGGTGTCTTCGTCGTCGGCGCCTACAGCTTGATCGCCTTCTGGCAGTTCAAGCAGTCCTGCGTCGGACAGGCGATGGCGGCGGCCGGCTGCTACGAGGTGCGCGAGCCCCTCAACCTCGCCACGGTCTCGGCCGCATTCGCGGGCGGACTCGTCGGGTTCCTGTGGTGGAACGCACCCAAGGCCAAGGTCTTCATGGGTGACGTCGGGTCGATGGCGATCGGCGGTGTCATCACTGCCATGGCAGTCCTGACCCGCACCGAGCTGCTGCTGCTGGTGATCGCCGGTATCTTCGTGCTCTCGTCGGGCTCGGTGATCCTGCAGCGCGCCTACTTCAAGCTCACCCGCGGCAAGCGCCTGTTCCTGATGAGTCCGTTCCACCACCACCTCGAGATGCGCGGGTGGGCCGAGGTCACGATCGTCGTTCGGCTGTGGATCATCGCGGGGCTCCTCGCCGTCTCGGCCGTCGGCCTGTTCTACGTCGATTGGCTGATCCAGGTATGAGCGCGCGTCTGGACGGCCTCACCAGCTGGCATGCCGACTGGTCGGGCCTACGCGTCGCCGTGCTGGGCCTGTCGATGACAGGGTTTTCGGTGGCCGACACCCTCACCGAACTCGGTGCCGAAGTGCTCGTGCTCTCCGAGGGGGCATCCGAGGAGTACGCACGTCTGGTACCGGTGATCGGAGCGCGGCTCGAACTGGGGCCGCTCGATGAGGTCCCCGATGCGCTTCGAGCGTTCGACCCGGAGGTCGTCATCGCTTCACCGGGCTTCGCTCCGGCGCATCCGATCGTCCGCTGGACGCGCGAGACCGGTATCGCGCTGTGGGGCGACATCGAACTCGCGTGGCGCGTGCGCGACAAGGTCGTGCGCGCCGACGGCACCCCCGCCGAGTGGGTGCTGATCACCGGAACCAACGGCAAGACCACCACCACGCAGCTCACGGCGACGTTGCTGAGCGCCGGCGGTCTGCGTGCCGCGCCGTGCGGCAACATCGGCGTTCCCGTGCTCGATGCCGTTCGCGACCCGGGCGGATTCGACGTGCTGGTGGTCGAGTTGTCCAGTCATCAGCTGTGGTACCTGGGGCAGTCCGAGCCCGCGGGCCAGCCGATTCCCTATGCGGCGACGTGCCTGAACCTCGCCGACGACCATCTCGTCTGGCACGGCAGCGCCGACGCCTACCGTGACGCGAAGGCCGTCGTCTATCGCAACACCCGCATCGCCTGCGTCTACAACAAGGCAGACCTCGCCACCCAGCTCATGGTCGAGGAGGCCGACGTCGTCGAGGGCGCTCGGGCGATCGGCTTCGACCTTGGCACGCCGGGGCCCAGCGACCTGGGGGTCGTGGACGGCATCCTCGTCGACCGCGCCTTCCACGCCGATCGTCGCCACAGCGCACTCGAGCTGATCACCGTCGACGAACTGCGCTCGGTCGGGCTCTCTGCGCCGCACATCGTGATGAACATCCTCGCGGCATCGGCGCTGGCGCGCTCGCTGGGAGTCGAGCCGGCCGCGATTCATGACGCGCTGCGCACCTTCGAGCTCGACGCGCACCGGATTCAGCTCGTCGCCGAGCATGCGGGCATCCGCTGGGTCGACGATTCGAAGGCGACGAACCCGCACGCCGCTGCCTCGTCACTGCGCGCGTACCCTGGTGCGATCTGGGTCGTCGGCGGTGACCTCAAGGGCGTCGACCTTTCGGACTTGATCGCCGAGGTCGGCGTCGGCGCCGGCGCCGCGCTGATCATCGGCATCGACCGTGAGCCGGTGCTGACCGCGTTCCAACGACACGCGCCACTCGTGCCCGTGTACGAGGTCGTTCCCGGTGACACTGGAGAGGTCATGGATCGCGTCGTGGAGCTGGCGGCGGAGATCGCCGAGGGGCAGGGCACTGTGCTCCTGGCACCCGCGGCGGCATCCTTCGACCAGTTCACGGGATACGCGGACCGGGGAGTGCGCTTCGCGCAAGCGGTGCGCACATGGATCGAGCGGGGGAGCGCGGATGACGCAGAGGAATCGCCCGCGCAGCGCTGACGGCGAGCCCGTCGACGAGCGCCGCGGACTCGCGGCCCGGGTGACACTCGGAAGGCTGTTCACCCCGCCCTCGACCGAGTTCGTGATGATCGCCTCCACGGCGGTACTGCTCACGTTGTTCGGCCTGGTGATGGTGCTCTCGGCGACCAGCGCGAATCCGACCGCACCGTTCGACGACGCACTCAAACAGGGCATCTTCGCGTTGATCGGCCTGCCGCTGATGCTGCTGATCAGCAGGCTCCCGGTGAAGTTCTTCGGCCGCATCGCTTGGCCGGCACTGATCTTGGCCACGGCGATGCAGCTGCTCGTCTTCGTGCCCGGAATTCGGGTGTCGTCCTACGGAAACACCAACTGGATCAAGATCGCAGGCTTCCAGCTGCAGCCCTCGGAGTTCCTCAAGCTCGCGCTGGTGCTGTGGATCGCCTACGTGCTGCTGCGCAAGCAGGCCCGGCTGGGTATCTGGCACCACGTGTTCATCCCGGTCGTGCCCGTGTCGATCCTGGTGATCGGCACCGTCATCGGCGGTAGCGACCTCGGTACCGCGATGGTGCTCGTGCTCGCCGTGCTGGGGTGCCTGTTCTTCTCGGGCGTGAAGCTGCGGCTGTTCATCCTGCCGCTGATCCTCGGCGTCATCGTGGTGCTCTTCTACGCGCTCTCCAGCGAGAATCGCATGACGCGCATCCTTGCGGCGCTCAATCCCGAGGCGTGCGACATCAAAGACGAGTGCTATCAGGCGGTGCACGGCGTGTGGGGCATGGCCAATGGCGGGATCTTCGGCGTGGGCCTCGGCAACTCCCAGGAGAAGTACGGCTGGCTGCCTGCCGCCGCCAACGACTACATCTTCGCGATCGTGGGCGAGGAACTCGGCCTGATCGGCGGCCTGATCGTGTTGGCGCTGTTCGGCACCTTCGCCGTCGGGGCGTTCCACATCATCCGCAAGACGGATGACCCGTTCATCCGGGTGGCCACCGGTGGCATCGTCGTGTGGATCGTCGGGCAGGCCCTGATCAACATCGGTGTCGTGCTGCGTGTCTTCCCGGTGCTCGGCGTTCCCCTGCCGTTCATGTCGCAGGGGGGCACGGCGTTGCTGTCGGTGCTGATGGCGTGCGGTGTGCTGTTGGCGTTCGCCCGTACCATGCCCGCCTCAGATCCTTCCGCACCCGAACGGGGTAAGGTCGCCAGGGTGTCTGTACCGAGCGAGCGAAGCGAGACGAAGTGACCACGTACCTCCTGGCCGGCGGTGGCACCGCCGGCCATGTCAATCCGCTGCTCGCCGTCGCCGATCTGCTGCGCGAGCGCGAGAGCGCCGACGTGCTCGTGCTCGGCACGCGAGAAGGACTGGAAGCGCGTCTGGTGCCCGAACGCGGCTACGAGCTGCTGATCGTCGACAAGGTGCCCTTTCCTCGCCGTCCGAACGGCGACGCCCTCGCCTTTCCCTCGCGCTTCCGTCGCGCGGTCCGACGGGTGCGCGACTACATCCGCGAACGCGGCGTGGACGTGGTGGTGGGGTTCGGCGGATACGCCGCGGCTCCGGCCTACGTAGCCGCGCGCCGAGAGAACGTGCCGTTCGTCGTACATGAGGCCAACGCCAAGCCGGGCCTGGCCAATGTGCTCGGAGCTCGTCGGGCCGCCGCGGTCGGCGTCGCCTTCGAGGGCACGCCGCTCAAGCGCGGAGAGGTCGTGGGCATGCCTCTTCGTCGCGAGGTCGTCGACCTCGACCGCCAGGCGCTGCGCGCCGAAGCCGCGGCGGAGTTCGGGCTCGACCCCGAACGCCCGGTGCTGTTGGTCTTCGGTGGGTCGCTGGGAGCCCTGCGTCTGAACACGGCCTTCGGCGATGCCTGGCGCGACGTGCTGGACACGGGCTGGCAGTTGCTGCACGCCACGGGGGAGCGCAGTGACCTCGCCGACCCTGACGTGCCCGGCTACACGCAGCGCCGTTACATCGACCGCATGGATCTCGCCTTCGCGTTGGCCGACCTGATCGTGTCGCGCTCGGGATCGGCGACGGTCAGCGAGATCAGCGCGCTCGGCATTCCCGCCGTCTACGTTCCCTATGCGGTCGGCAACGGTGAACAGCGGCTCAATGCGGCCTCCGCGGTCACGGCCGGGGCGGCCCTGCTGATGGACGATGCGGGCTTCGACGGCGACGCCGTGCGCGAACGCATCGTGCCGCTGTTGTCGGATGCCACGCGTATCGCCGCCATGGCGGAGTCCGCGCAGTTCGTCGGTACCCGTACGGGCACCGAGAACCTCGTCGCGCTCATCGATCGCGCACTGGCGCAAAAGTAGACTGAGGACGCCATGATCAGACCTGACCTTTCTCTTCCCATCCCCGAGACGATCACCTCCGCCCACTTCATCGGCATCGGTGGCTCGGGCATGAGCGGCCTCGCCCGGATGTTCCTCGATGCGGGCATCCGCGTGTCCGGCTCCGACCGCGCCGACAGCGACAACCTGCGCGCGCTGGCCGCGGCGGGGGCCACCGTGCATGTCGGGCACGACGCAGCGCACCTCGGCGACGCCGACACGGTCATCCACACGGGAGCGATCTGGCCCGAGAACCCGGAGTTCGTCACGGCCAAGGAGCGCGGGCTGCACGTCATCCACCGGTCGCAGGCGCTGTTCTGGTTGATCGGCGGAAGTCGACTTGTCTCGGTCGCCGGCGCGCACGGTAAGACGAGCTCGACCGGGATGCTGGTGACGGCTCTGCAGGCGCTGGATGCGGACCCGAGCTTCGTCAACGGCGGAGTGATCGAGCAGCTGGGCGCGTCGAGCGCCTCAGGAACCGACGAGCTGTTCGTGATCGAGGCCGACGAGTCCGATGGCACGTTCCTGCTGTACGACACCTCGATCGCGTTGATCACGAACGTCGACCCCGACCACCTGGACTTCTTCGCTTCGGAGGACGCGTTCTACGATGCCTTCGTCCGCTTCGGCGACGAGGCCCGTGAGGCCGTCGTCATCTCCAGCGACGACCCCGGTGCGCAGCGCGTGCGCGCCGGTCTCGGGCATCCGCACGTGGTGACCTTCGGTCAAGCCGCGGATGCCGATGTGCGCGTGAGTGACATCGAGACCGCCGGCGGCGTCTCTGCCACGCTGACACACGCGGACGCGTCGGCGCGCATGCAGCTGGCGGTACCCGGCGTGCACAATGCGATCAACGCCACCGGTGTCGTTGCCGTTCTGATCACGCTGGGCTACACACTGCCCGACGCCGTGCGCGCGGTCGAGGGGTTCGCCGGCACCGTCCGTCGGCTCGAGCTGCACGGCGAGGCGCGCGGCGTGCACGTCTACGACGACTACTCCCACCACCCGACCGAGGTTCGCGCGGCGCTCGAGGCCATGCGCGGCGTCGCCGGCGCCGGCCGGGTGATCGCGATCCAGCAGCCGCACACGTATTCGCGCACGCAGCACATGTACCGCGAGTTCGCCGAGGTGCTGGAGGAGCTTGCCGACCACACGGTGATGCTCGACGTGTACGGTGCGCGTGAAGACCCGGTCCCCGGCGTGACGGGTGAGCTGGTCAGCGGCGCGTTCACCGACCCGTCGCACGTGCACTACGTGCCCGAGTGGCAGGCCGCCGCCGACTACACGGCGCAGGTCGCCCGCGATGGCGACTACGTCGTCACACTCGGCTGCGGCAACGTCTACCAGATCATCCCGCAGGTGCTCGACGCCCTTCGGCGCATCCCCGAGGCCTGATATGCGACGCCCGGCACCGCTCCCGGCGTCGGCGGACGAGCCTGGGCGGGACCGCTCCGAGGACGGCGCCGACACGCGCGAGGATGCTGCCCGGCCCGCTCGCGCCCGGCGTGGACGCAACGAGGGCTCCGCGGTTGCGGAGGCACCGCACGCACCGGACGAGAACTCGATCACCGAGGTGATCGAGCCTGTCGCCGGTAGGCCCGTCGCTGAAGAGTCCATCGCTGATGGACGCGAGGAGAGCGAGTCGACGGATGCTGAGGTGCGCAGCACCGAGGTGTGGCGCGCGGCCCGTGCCCGGCGCAAGGCGCTGCGTGCTGAGATCCGGCGGTTCACGCAGCGATCCCGTCGACGTCGTATCGTCTGGTGGGCTTCGCTCGGTGCCGTCGCAGCGCTCGTGCTCGGCAGCGTGGTCGCCGCGTACAGTCCGTTGTTCGCGGTGCGCGAGATCACGGTGGTCGGTGCTGAGTCCGTGGATCCGACGCAGGTTCAGCAGGCGTTGCAGGGGCAGATCGGTGTGCCGCTGGCACTGGTGGACGGCGCCGAGGTGAAGTCGGCGTTGACGGAGTTCCCCATCATCGAGACGTATGCGCTGGAGGCGCGGCCCCCTCACGAGCTGCTGGTGCGCATCGTCGAACGCACGCCTATCGGCGTCGTGAAGTCGGATGCCGGGTACTCGCTGCTCGACTCCGCGGGCGTCGTCCTGGCGACCACGCCCGAGCAGCCGGAGGGCCAGCCGCGACTGGAGGTCTCCGGCGGCATCGACTCGGCCGCGTTCCGCAGCGCGGGACTGGTGATGCGATCGCTGCCCGCGGATCTGCGCGCAACCGTCACCGAGGTGCGGGCTTCCTCGGGCGACGACGTCAGCTTCAGCACGAGTGACGGCAAGACCGTCATCTGGGGTGGCGAGGGGGATTCGGTGCGCAAGGCAGAGGTACTGGTGAGCCTGATCGAGGCCGCCCCGGACGCCCGTACGTTCGACGTCTCATCGCCCACGGTGCCCGTCGCGGGATGAGCCGCCAGCGATCCCGGCGACACGCCGTGTCGTTGCGCGCGCGTGCGTGGCTTGCGCATACCGTCGAAGTCGAGAACGCAATACCGGGAAACAGTTTAACCCTCTTGTTGAGGTTTAAGGTTAGTCCCACGTCAGGCTCGAATATCGGAGGCCGGCCATGAGCCAGAACCAGAACTACCTCGCCGTGATCAAGGTCGTCGGCGTCGGCGGTGGCGGCGTCAATGCCGTCAACCGGATGATCGAACTCGGACTCCGCGGTGTGGAGTTCATCGCCGTGAACACCGATGCGCAGGCGTTGCTGATGAGCGACGCCGACATCAAGCTCGACGTCGGACGCGAACTCACCCGTGGCCTGGGCGCGGGAGCAGACCCCGAGGTCGGCCGGCGCGCAGCCGAGGATCACGCCGAAGAGATCGAGCAGGCGCTCACCGGTGCCGACATGGTCTTCGTCACCGCGGGTGAGGGCGGGGGCACGGGCACCGGCGGCGCACCTGTCGTCGCGCGCATCGCCAAGTCGATCGGTGCACTCACGATCGGTGTGGTCACCAAGCCGTTCTCCTTCGAAGGCCGTCGACGCCAGAGCCAGGCCGAGCAGGGGGTGGCCAAGCTCAAAGAAGAAGTCGACACGCTCATCGTCGTTCCCAACGACCGACTTCTGGAGATCAGCGACCGCGGCATCTCGATGATCGAGGCGTTCGCGACCGCCGACCAGGTGCTCCTGGCCGGTGTGCAGGGCATCACCGACCTGATCACCACCCCCGGACTCATCAACCTCGACTTCGCGGACGTCAAGTCCGTCATGCAGGGAGCGGGCTCTGCCTTGATGGGCATCGGTTCCGCGCGGGGCGCGGACCGGGCGATCAAGGCAGCAGAGCTTGCCGTCGAGTCGCCCTTGCTCGAGGCCTCGATCGAAGGTGCCCATGGTGTGCTCCTGTCGATCCAGGGTGGATCGAACCTCGGCATCTTCGAGATCCACGATGCGGCAGACCTCGTCAAGGAAGCGGCGCACCCCGAAGCGAACATCATCTTCGGAACCGTCATTGATGACACTCTCGGCGACGAGGTGCGTGTCACCGTGATTGCCGCCGGGTTCGATGGTGGCGCCCCGTCGCCCCGTCTGGAGCCGATGATCGTCGAGCGCTCGACGTCCGCTCCCGTGCCGGACGTCGAGGTCGAGCAGAAGCAGGAAGTCGAGTCCGAGGCGCCCAAGTCTGCGGCCCCCGCCGGGCCCGCCGCGGTGGCGCCGAGCCTGGAGCCGGCGTTCAGTGACGACGACATCGACATTCCCGAGTTCCTGAAGTGACGCTTGCAGCGCGGTTGTCGGCGATCGACGATCGCATCGCCGACGCCGCGCGCCGCGCAGGACGTGACCCGGGGGAGATCACCCGCATCGTCGTGACCAAGTTCCACCCCGCGTCACTGGTGCGTGATCTGCACGCGCTCGGTGTGACGGACGTCGGCGAGAACCGTCAGCAGGAGCTCACGGCGAAACGCGCGGAACTCGACGATCTCGACCTGCGTTGGCACTTTATCGGTCAGGCCCAGACGAACAAGGCAGCTGCGATTCGCCGGGCATCCGACGTCGTGCACTCCGTCGATCGCACCCGCCTTGCGGACAGTCTGCACCGAGCGGCAGACGATGAGTCACGGCTCGACGTGCTGGTGCAGGTCAACCTCACGCACGATGCCGGTCGGGGCGGCACCACAGTCGCCGACGCCGAGCGCCTCACCGAGCACGTGCTCGGTCTCGACTCGTTGCGACTGCGTGGAGTGATGGCCGTAGCGCCACTTGATGAGGATCCCGCAGCGGCGTTCGCGCGCCTGCGTGACGTCGCAGACGGCATCCAACGGCTCGCCCCCGAGGCCACCTGGATCTCGGCGGGCATGACCGGTGACTTCGTCGAAGCGATCGACGCGGGTGCGACACACCTGCGGATCGGTTCCGCAATCACCGGGCCGCGCCCCGACCGGGGTTAGCCTGAAGGCCAGACCAGCCCGCATCGTTCGAACCGGAGGACACGATGGGTAACCCACTGAAGAAGACCATGGTGTATCTCGGCCTCGCCGACGAGGAAGGGGTCTACGAAGAGGAGAGCGCGCCAGCACCCGCCCGCGCCACGCGCGAACGTGAGCGCGAGCGCGACCACGAGGAGCAGGCGCCGGCCCCGGTCACTCCGCTGCGGCGTCCGACCGCGGTGCGCCAGCCTGCCGGCGGTGCAGTCAACGAGATCCTCACCGTGCACCCCAAGCAGTACCGCGATGCACAGCTCATCGCCGAGAACTTCCGTGACGGCGTGCCGGTCATCATCAACCTCTCGCAGATGAGCGATGCCGACGCCCGCCGCCTGATCGACTTCGCCAGTGGTCTGTCGATCGGGCTGTACGGACGCATCGAACGCGTCACGAGCAAGGTATTCCTGCTGTCGCCCGAGAACATCTCGGTGTCGGGGCAGGGTGGGATCGCACAGGCGGACTCCGCCTCGTTCGACTCCTGATCCGTGGCGACCGTTCTCAGCATCGTCGGCGGCATCGTCGACCTGGTGCTGACGCTGTACATCCTCGTGCTCATCGCCCGGCTGGTGCTGGACTACATCCCGCTCTTCAACAGGGAATGGCGCCCGAAGGGGGCGGGCCTGGTCGCCGCCGAGCTGGTGTACACCGTCACCGATCCGCCCATTCGCTTCTTCCGCAGACTCGTTCCGCCGCTGCGGCTCGGCACGATCGCGCTCGACTTCGGATTCATGCTGACGATGATCAGCGTGCTCATCCTGATGTCGATCGTGCGGGCGCTCACCTGACCACACGCGGAGTGGCATCGTCGCGCCGCACAGACAGGGCGGCTATGCTTGGCTCCCAGGCGCGAACCTCCGGGCGCGCGCACACTGAACCGTTGCGCCGGCTCTCACCGACTGGCAGCCGAACTCATCGAAAGAGGAGCCACCCATGGCACTGACCCCGGATGACGTCGTCCACAAGGAGTTCCAGCACGTCCGCTTCAAGGACGGCTTCGACCCGGAAGAGGTCGACGACTACCTTGACGAGATCGTCGTCGAATGGCGTAAGACTCTCGAAGAGAACAACGACCTGAAGGCCAAGCTCGCGGCGTTCGAGTCCGGCGCAGCCGCCGCACCCGCTCCGGCCCCGGCGGCACCCGCTGCTCCGGCGCCTGTCGACGCCGCGTCGGCGACCGGCACCTCTGCCGGCATCATCGAGCTGGCGCAGCGCCTGCACGACGAGCACATCGCCGAGGGTGAGGCCAAGCGTCAGCAGCTCATCTCTGAGGCTGAGGCTGAGGTCACCCGCATCCGCACCGAAGCGCAGGCGAAGCAGCGCGAGGAGTCCGCACGCCTGGAGCGCGAGCGCAACACCCTCGAGGCGCGCATCACCGAACTGCGCGAGTTCGAGCGCGACTACCGCGGCAAGCTCCGCGCGATGATCGAGGGCCAGCTGCGCGACCTCGACCAGAAGTCGAGCACTGACTCGACGCCTGTCTCGGCCATCGGCCTGTAGGTCACTCTTGACAGGACGTCGTCCCCTTCACAGGTCGGCGGCCGGTGCGATCGTCGCGGTTCTCGCGATCGTCGTACTGGCCGCCGATCAGTTCGTGAAGCAGCTCACCGTGCAGAACATGTCCGAGGGGGAGCGCATCCCGGTACTCGGTGAGTTCTTCGAACTGCTCTATGTGCGCAACCCGGGCGCAGCGTTCTCGCTGGGCAAGGACCACACCTGGATCTTCACGATCGCCCTTGCCGTCGTCGCGGGCGTCGTCATCTGGAAGGCCTTCGGGCTCCAATCCAGGCTGTGGGCCGTCGTTCTCGGCTGTCTGCTCGGCGGCGTGCTCGGGAATCTCACCGATCGGCTGTTCCGCGCCCCCGGCTTCCCGGTCGGCGAGGTCGTCGACATGCTCTCGCTGCCCTGGATGATGCCCGCGATCTTCAACGTCGCCGACATCTTCATCGTGTCAGGCATGATCTCGGTCGCTCTGCTGGTGCTGATCGGCCTGCGTTTCGACGGCACGCGCGACCGCGACCACGAACGTGCCGCCGCTGAAGCTGCTGAGGGCACCGAAGTCCCGGCATCCGACGGCGCGCCCAAGCCCGCCACCCCCGAGAGCTGATCATGCAGTCCCGGAGCCTTCCCGTTCCCGACGGGCTCGACGGCGCGCGCGTCGACGCGGCCCTCGCGAAGATGCTCGGCTTCTCGCGCACGTTCGCCGCGGAGGTCGCCGAGGCCGGCGGCGTCACACTCGACGGCGCGCCGTTGGGCAAGTCCGACCGGTTACGTGCCGGCGGCTGGCTCGATGTCAGCTGGAGTCCCAAAGAGGAACCGCGGATCGTGCCTATCGCGGTGCCAGAGCTCGGCATCGTTCACGATGACGACGACATCGTCGTGGTCGATAAGCCCACCGGCGTCGCGGCACACCCCTCGCTGGGCTGGGAAGGCCCCACGGTCGTCGGCGCTCTGGCAGCCGCCGGATTCCGGATCGCGACGACCGGCGCGCCTGAACGGCAGGGTGTCGTTCACCGGCTGGACGTCGGCACCAGCGGTCTGATGGTCGTCGCCAAGACAGAGTCGGCGTACACGGCGCTCAAGCGCGCGTTCAAGGAACGCACGGTCGAGAAGATCTACCATGCCGTCGTCCAGGGGCATCCCGACCCGCTGAGCGGCACGATCGATGCACCGATCGGCCGGCACCCGAACCACCAGTGGAAGTTCGCCGTCGTGCCGGATGGCAAACCATCGGTGACCCACTACGAGACACTCGAGGCCTTTCCCGGCGCGTCGCTGCTCGAGATCCATCTGGAGACCGGGCGCACCCATCAGATCCGCGTCCACATGGCCGCGCACCGACACCCCTGCGTTGGCGACCCGCTCTACGGGGCGGACCCGACGCTGTCGGCGCGCCTGGGGCTCACGAGGCAGTGGCTGCACGCGCATCAGCTGGCGTTCACCCACCCGGCGACCGGGGAGTGGGTGCAGTTCGAATCTCCCTACCCGGAAGACTTCCAGCACGCCCTGCGCGTGCTCGATCCGGGGCGCTGACCTGGCGTCAGCGCGGCGCGCGACCGCCGCGGAAGTGCGCCGGGTCGTCCTCGGCCATCGCCAGGGCGATCTTGCGCACATGCGCGTCATCGACGTCGCCCATCGCGGCGAGGTCGTAGAACCCGACCTCGGTCAACTCCCCGTCGGCGGGATGCGGATCCCCCGACACCCAGGAGCAGCGGAAGACGATGTCAAGGTAGTCGACCTGATCGCCGTTGGCGTAGGTCACCCGTGGCACCTGCTGCACCAGTGCCAGTCGGTCGACCGAGACGACGATGCCCGCCTCTTCCAGACACTCCCTCGCGGCGGCATCCGCCGGCTCCTCCCCGGGCTCGACGATCCCGGCGATGGTCTGCCACGCGCCGTTGTCGGCACGCTTGCCCAGCAGCACTCTCTCATCGCGGAACACCACCGCGGTGGTGCCGACGAGGGCGAGCGGAGCGGTGCCGATGTGCTCGCGCAACGCGAGGACGAAATCCGGAGTGGCCATGCTCTCAGAGTAACGGCGACGCGGCACCGGGGTCGGATGCCGCGGGTAGGCTCGAGGCATGGCATCCGATTCCTTCGTGCACCTGCATGTCCACAGCGAGTACTCGATGCTGGACGGTGCCGCGAAGCTCGCCTCGATGACCCAGGCCGCCGCCGACTACGGCATGCCCGCGATCGCGGTGACCGACCACGGGAACACCTTCGCCGCGTTCGAGTTCTACAACGCGGCCAAGTCCGCCGGCGTCAAGCCGATCATCGGGCTCGAGGCGTACGTCACCCCGGGCACGCACCGCAGCGACAAGTCGCGCGTCGCGTGGGGTTCCCCCGACCAGAAGAGCGATGACGTCTCGGGCTCCGGCGCGTACACGCACACCACGCTGTGGGCGGAGAACACCGCCGGGATGCACAACCTCTTCCGTCTCAGCTCCCTTTCGAGCATCGAGGGGTATTACTTCAAGCCGCGCATGGATCGCGAGCTGCTCCAGACCTACGGCAAAGGGCTGATCGCCACCACGGGCTGCCCGTCCGGTGAGATCCAGACCCGATTGCGTCTGGGACAGTACGATGCGGCCCGCGCCGCGGCCGCGGAGTTCCAAGACATCTACGGCAAAGACAACTACTTCGTCGAGATCATGGACCATGGGCTCGACATCGAACGCCGCGTCATCACGGATCTGCTGCGGATTTCGAAGGATCTCGGAATCCCGCTGGTTGCGACCAATGACTCGCACTACACCCATCAGCACGAGGCCGATGCCCATGAAGCGTTGCTGTGTGTGCAATCCGGCTCGACGATGGACGACCCCAACCGGTTCAAGTTCAACGGTGACGGCTACTACATCAAGACGGC
Organism: Microbacterium esteraromaticum; assembly: GCF_028747645.1. Taxonomy (NCBI): domain Bacteria; kingdom Bacillati; phylum Actinomycetota; class Actinomycetes; order Micrococcales; family Microbacteriaceae; genus Microbacterium; species Microbacterium esteraromaticum. The sequence goes on along the minus strand of NZ_CP118100.1, from coordinate 1,994,008 downwards.
GCAAGAGATGCGCCAGCTGTTCCGCGACCACCCTGAGGCGTGCGACAACACGCTGCTGATCGCCGAACGCTGCAATGTCGAGTTCGACACCTCGGCCAACTACATGCCGCGCTTCCCCGTTCCCGACGGTGAGACCGAGGAAAGCTGGCTGGTCAAGGAGGTCGAGGCGGGTCTGCACTACCGCTACCCGAACGGCATCTCAGACGCCGTGCGCCAGCGTGCCGAGTACGAGACCGGCATCATCCTGCAGATGGGGTTTCCGGGCTACTTCCTGGTCGTCGCGGACTTCATCAACTGGGCCAAGGACAATGGCATTCGTGTGGGCCCGGGGCGTGGCTCGGGAGCCGGATCCATGGTCGCCTACGCGATGAGGATCACCGACCTCGACCCCATCGAGCACGGGCTGATCTTCGAACGGTTCCTCAATCCCGACCGTGTCTCGATGCCCGACTTCGACGTCGACTTTGACGACCGCCGACGCGGCGAGGTCATCGACTACGTCACCGAGAAGTACGGTTCCGAGCGCGTGGCGCAGATCGTCACCTACGGAACCATCAAATCGAAGCAGGCTCTCAAGGATGCCGGTCGAGTGCTGGGCTTTCCGTTCAGCATGGGGGAGCGTCTGACCAAGGCGATGCCCCCGCCCGTGATGGGCAAGGACATGCCGCTGAGCGGCATGTACGACAGCGCGCACCCGAGGTACAAGGAAGCCAGCGAGTTCCGCGCGCTGATTGACACCGACCCCGAGGCCAAGACCGTCTTCGACCGCGCACTCGGGCTGGAAGGCCTCAAACGACAGTGGGGTGTGCACGCCGCCGGTGTGATCATGTCGTCCGAGCCGCTGCTCGACATCATCCCGATCATGAAGCGCGAGCAGGACGGCCAGATCGTCACCCAGTTCGACTACCCGTCGTGCGAGGCGCTCGGGCTGATCAAGATGGACTTCCTCGGGCTGCGCAACCTGACGATCATCTCGGACGCGCTCGACAACATCCGCATGAACCGCGGCGAAGAGATCGACCTCGAACAACTCACCCTCGATGACCGCGGTGCCTACGATCTGCTAGCTCGAGGCGACTCACTCGGCGTCTTCCAGCTCGACGGTGGCCCGATGCGTTCGCTGATGCGGCTGATGCGCCCCGACAGCTTCGAGGACATCTCGGCACTCATCGCGCTGTACCGCCCGGGGCCGATGGGAGCGAACTCGCACACGAACTACGCGCTCCGCAAGAACGGGCAGCAGCCGATCACCCCCATCCACCCGGAGTTCGTCGAATCACTCGCCGACATCCTGGAAGAGTCCTACGGCCTCATCATCTACCAGGAGCAGGTGATGGCCATCGCCCAGCGCGTTGCCGGGTTCTCTCTCGGCCAAGCAGACATTCTGCGCCGCGCGATGGGCAAGAAGAAGAAATCCGAGCTCGACAAGCAGTTCGAGGGCTTCCACGCCGGCATGCGGGCCAACGGGTACTCGGACGAGGCCGTCAACGCGCTGTGGGAGATCCTGCTGCCGTTCTCGGACTACGCCTTCAACAAAGCACACTCCGCCGCGTACGGCGTCGTGTCGTACTGGACGGCCTACCTGAAGGCTCACTACCCGGCCGAGTACATGGCGGCACTGCTGACCAGCGTCGGCGACTCCAAGGACAAGATGGCGCTCTACCTCAACGAGTGCCGCCGCATGGGCATCCGCGTGCTGCCCCCCGACGTGTCGGAATCGATCAACTTCTTCGCCGCCGTCGGGGAGGACATCCGCTTCGGGCTCGGTGCCGTGCGCAACGTCGGCAGCAACGTCGTCGACGGCATCGTCGGCGCGCGCGAGGAGGGGCCGTACACGTCGTTCCACGATTTCCTGAACCGTGTGCCGATGCATGTGTCGAACAAGCGCACTGTCGAGTCGTTGATCAAGGCCGGCGCCTTCGACTCGATGGGCGATACGCGGCGCGCGCTCGTCGAGATCCACGAGGATGCCGTTGAGGCTGCTGTCGACCGCAAGCGCAACGAGGCCCAGGGGGCGATCGGCTTCGACTTCGACAGCCTGTACGACGACATCGAGGGTGCGCCGCCGGCCAAAGTGCCGGAGCGTCCCGAGTGGATCAAGAAGGACAAGCTCGCCTTCGAGCGCGAGATGCTCGGACTGTACGTGTCGGATCACCCGCTCGCGGGTCTCGAGGTGCCGCTGGCCAAGCACGCCTCGATCTCGATCCACGACCTGCTCAACTCGGAGGACATGCAGGACGGTGATCAGGTCACCGTCGCGGGCCTCGTCACCAGCGTGCAGCACCGGGTGGCCAAAGCCAGCGGAAACCCCTACGGCATGATCACCGTCGAGGACTTCAACGGCGAGGTGACGGTCATGTTCATGGGCAAGACCTACACCGAGTTCCAGCACACGCTGCAGCAGGACGCGATTCTCGCCGTGCGCGGACGGGTCTCGCGCCGCGACGACGGGCTCAACCTGCACGCGCAGTCGACGTTCACACCGGACGTCGGCTCGTTCGATGCTGCGGGACCGCTCTCTTTGCTGGTCGCCGAGCAGCGGGCCACCGAGCGCGTGATGAACGACCTCGCGATGGTGCTGCAACGCCACGCTGGTGAAACCGAGGTGCTGCTGCGCGTGCACCGGGGCGGTACTGCGAAGGTGTTCGAGGTGCCGATGCCCGTGAAGATCTCGGCCGACCTGTTCGGCGATCTCAAGTCGTTGCTCGGACCGACCTGTCTGGGATGAACGACATCGCGCAGCACACCGCCAGTCGGGGTCGATAGGATCGTTTCTCGCGTGCGAACCGACCACGACGCCTGCAGCGACGAAAGGACCTGTTCGATGAGCCACGACACCACGAGTCTCCCGCCCAGCGACGGGCCGCTCGCGGGCGTGCCCGCGGCACTCGGCGACTCCGAGCGTGTCGAGCACGTCGACGGAGCCGTGCTGTACGAGGACCAGGTGCAGCCCGAGACGGGCATCTTCGGGTTCACGTTGCGTGAGCTTCTGATTGTCGGCACCTGGTTTGTCGCCTTCGTCGTGTCGTTCTTTCCCGTCGGAATGGTCGGTGGCTCGATCTGGACCACGGGTATCGGGTGGATCCTGACGATCGGTGTGCCGACGGTCGCCGTCTTCCTGGTCGTGCTGCGCAGGCTCTCGCCCGACGGCATCCGCCGCGTGGGTTCGCTCGGGATTGACCAGTTCGCCTCGGTCGCCGCATCCGTGGCCGCGGTCTCGTGGGCCCAGTTGCTCTGGTCTCAGGTGGCCGTCACGATCGGCACGGGCGTGTACGCCGTCGGCTGGGTCGTGATTGTGGCGCAGCTGGCGCTGGCCGGGATGGTCGTCGTGACCGTGTTCGCTCCGCTGATTCCCGGACTGCGCGAGGACTTCGAGGGACGGATGGAGACGCTCGCCCACCGCAATGCGAACCCTGTTCGTCCAGTGGTCGCCCGCGCGCCGCGCGTGCGTTCCATGAACACCGCGGATGCTGCGGATGCCGGTGAACCCGCCGTCGAGAACGCCGCCGTCGAGGACGAAGCCATCGCGGAGCCTGAGGCCACGGCCGGCGAGGTCGATGCTGCCGACACTCCGGTTCGGGAAGCCGAATCACTCGATGCGACGCGATCCCTCCACATCGATGGCTCGGATCAGCTCGCGGTATCCGACGAGACGCCGACGACGGCATCCGACGGCACTGAGGTTCCCTTCGACGAGGTGCCTCAGGCGGACCACCAGAAGGACCACCACACCGATCCGGTCGGCGTGCTCGAGCAGATCTTCGCTGATGACGTCGAGACGACGAACGAGCGGCCGTTCACGGGCGCGGCCGGCGCCGGCACCACCGCCGGGCCTGCTCCCGGACCCGTGGGAGCCGAGCCGTTCTGGGTTCTCGCAGCAACGGAGCGGGACGTTCTCGATGAACGCGGTCACACGCTGTTCCGGGTGGGCCCGCACGCGTGGACGCTCGTCATCGAGGACCGCGGGGGCGCCTACGTCGTCCGCCATGAGGACGGGCGGATCGGCTACCTGCACGACATCACCGACATCACAAGAGGCTGAGCACATGCGCACCATCGATCTTCGCGGGCAGCAGCTCGCACCCGCCGACCTGCTCGCCGCTGTGCCGCGAGCGACTCAGGCGCGCAGCGAGGCGCTCGAGACCGCGGCGCGCATCGTCGAGGACGTCCGCGTGCGCGGCGAGGAAGCGCTGCGCGAGCAGGCCGAGCGCTTCGACCGTGTCACCGGACACGCCATCCGTGTGCCGGCCGAGCACCTCGCCGAGGCTGCTGAATCCGTCGACCCGGCCGTGCGGGAAGCCCTGACCAAGGCCATCTCGCGTGTGCGCAGGGCGTCGGCCGCACAGGTACCGGAGCCGCGGGTCACCGAGATCGGGCCGGGAGCACGCATCGCGCAGCGCTGGCAACCCATCAACCGGGCGGGCGTCTACATTCCCGGCGGCAAGGCGCCGCTGGCGTCCAGCGTGATCATGAACGTCGTCCCCGCGCAGGTTGCGGGTGTGCGCTCGATCGCGCTCGCCTCGCCGCCACAGGCCGGTCACGAGGGACGTGTACACCCGACGATCCTCGCCGCCGCCGCGCTGCTGGGCATCGACGAGGTCTACGCCGTCGGGGGAGCCGGAGCCATCGGCGCGCTCGCCCACGGCGTCGCCGACCTCGGTCTCGATCCCGTCGACGTCGTCACCGGCCCCGGCAATAACTACGTGGCCTCGGCCAAACGTGCCGTCGCCGGTGTCGTCGGCACCGATTCCGAGGCGGGCGCCACCGAAATCCTCATCGTCGCCGACGCCGCCGCCGACCCGCGCCTCATCGCCGCCGACCTCATCAGTCAGGCCGAGCACGATGAGCAGGCCTCGGCCGTGCTGGTCACCGACTCGTCCGAGCTCGCGCAGCGCGTCGCCGACGAGGTCACCCGGCAGGCAGCATCCACCACCCACGCCGCGCGCGTCGCGGAAGCACTGGCGGGCCCGCAGTCGGCGATCGTCCTCGTCGACGACCGCGCGATGGCCGAGGCCTTCAGCAACGCCTATGCGCCCGAACACCTCGAACTGCACCTGAGTGACGCCGCCGCAGTCGCCGAGCGCTTCACCAGCGCCGGTGCCGTCTTCGTCGGCGACCAGACCCCGGTCAGCCTCGGCGACTACCTCGCCGGCAGCAACCATGTGCTGCCAACCGGGGGACAGGCGCGCTACGCCCCGGGCCTGGGCGCGTACACGTTCCTGCGTCCGCAGCAGGTGATCGAGTACGACCACGCCGCGCTCTCCGAGGTACGTGCCGGTGTTGTCGCCTTGGCCGCGGCCGAACTGCTGCCCGGCCACGGCGACGCCGTCGAAGCGCGGTTCGCCGAGCCCGCCGGCGGCCACGAGGTACGCTGAGGGATCATGCACTGCCCGTTCTGCCGTCACCCGGACTCCCGTGTCATCGATTCGCGCACCAGCGACGACGGGCTCTCCATCCGCCGTCGGCGGCAGTGCCCGGAATGCGGGGGGCGTTTCTCGACGACCGAAACGGCGAGCCTGGTCGTCATGAAGCGCTCGGGGGTCATGGAGCCCTTCAGCCGCGACAAGGTCATCACGGGTGTGCGCAAAGCGTGCCAGGGACGCCCGGTCACCGAGGCCGACCTCGCCGTGCTCGCCCAGCGCGTCGAGGAGGCCGTGCGGCAGACGGGTGTGTCGCAGCTCGATCCCAATGAGATCGGTCTCGCGATCCTCGGGCCGCTACGCGAGCTCGATGAGGTCGCGTACCTGCGATTTGCCAGCGTGTACCAGCAGTTCGATTCGTTGGAGGACTTCGAATCGGCGATCGGCTCGCTCCGGGCCGACCGTGCCGCGGCAGAGCAGGAGTCGACCGGGCGGTAGCCTTGGCAGTGATGTATTCACTGTTCTTCCGCCACGTCCTCACGCGCTTCGACCCGGAGTTCGCTCACCATGCCGCCATGGCGGTCATCCGCGTGGTCGGCGCGCGCCCGTTCTCGTGGGCGGCCCGTGCGATCACCGCTCCGACGCCTGAGCAGCAGGTGCACGCACTCGGTCTGACCTTCCCGTCTGCGTTCGGTGTCGCCGCGGGCTTCGACAAGGACGCCGTGGGTGTGCGCGGCCTGGACGCGCTCGGGTTCGGTCACGTCGAGATCGGCACCGTGACGGCCATTCCGCAGGACGGCAACCCCAAGCCGCGGCTGTTCCGTCTGGTGCCCGACCGTGCCGTGATCAACCGGATGGGCTTCAACAACGAGGGAGCGGATGCTGCCGCACGGCGCCTTCGGAAGCTGCGCCGCCGCGCACCCCGTGCGGTCATCGGCGTCAACATCGGCAAGAGCCGCGTGGTCGAGGTCGAGGATGCTGTCGCCGATTACGTCGCCTCGGCATCGAAGCTGGCACCACTGGCGGACTATCTCGCCGTGAACGTGTCGTCGCCGAACACCCCCGGTCTGCGCGGTCTGCAGGCCGTCGAGACGCTGGCGCCGCTGCTGCGCGCCGTGCGGGAGGCCGCCGGGTCGACCCCGTTGCTGGTCAAGATCGCACCGGACCTGCCGGATGATGAGATCGAGGCCATCGCACGTCTGGCCGTCGATGAGGGTCTGGCGGGCATCATCGCGCACAACACCACGATCGCCCGTGACGGCCTGCGCACAGACGCTGCCGTCGTCGAGGCGGCGGGTGCGGGCGGGCTGTCTGGCGCACCGCTGAAGGAACGCTCACTTGAGGTGCTTGCGGTCGTCAAGGCCGCCGTTCCGGCTGATTTCTGCGTGATCGCCGTCGGGGGAGTGGAGACGGCCGAAGACGTGCAGCGCCGACTGGACGCCGGCGCGACCCTGGTGCAGGGCTATACGGCGTTTCTGTACCAGGGGCCGCTGTGGGCGCGGCAGATCAACCGCGGCCTCCGCGCGATCACGCCGGGCGCTGGCCGCGCTTGACCTGAGGCTTCGGCAGACGCATGAAGCGCATCTGCAGGGCGCGCATCGCCGCGTACCAGCCCAGGCCCTTCTCGCGACGGTCGGCGCCGAACTTGGCGTCGATCTTGCGCTTGACGCGGAAGTTCAGCAGCACCATGTCGCCGATCGCCAGCAGCATGTACGCCCAGAGAGCGACCATGGCGTAGATCTGCACGGCAGGGATCGGCACCAGGTTGAGGATGATCACGACAAGCATCGCGGCCATCAGCCACTCCGACACGTGCCAGCCGGAATCCACGTAGTCGCGCACCCAGCGGCGCTGTTCACCCTTGTCGCGCGCCGGAAGATAGCGGTCCTCGCCGTTCTCCATGCCAATGCGCGCGCGTTCGCGTCGCGCCTGCAGGTCGGCCTTCGCCGCCGCACGGGCCTCCTTGGTGTTCGCGACGAGCGGGCGCCGGTTGGCGGCTTCGCGCTCGGCGCGCGTCGGAGTGGCGCGCCCCTTGCCGACGGCGGGCGTCTCGGGGGCGTCGTCGTTTGCTGCGGGCATGGGCTTGGACACGTTCGACCTCAGTTCGGTATCGGGTTCGTCTTAAGATTACTCGCATGACCTCGTCCTCATCGCAGGCTCTGCCAGCATCCGAATCCGCTGTCCTCGACGCCGTCGCTCTCGGCGTCCCCGCCGCGCTGTCTGACCTCGGCGCTCTGGTGCGCATTCCCGGCGTCGCGTGGCCGGCATTCGATCAGACCCAGCTCGAGCGCAGCGCGGATGCTGTCGCGGAGCTCGCCCGAGGCACCGGCGTCTTCGACGACGTGCGGGTGCTGCGCGCACACGTCGACGACACCGAAGAGCTAGGCCAGCCCGCCGTGCTGGCCACCCGGGCCGCGCGAAACGGAAAGCCGACGATCCTGTTGTATGCCCACCACGACGTGCAGCCCCCGGGGGATGACGAGCTGTGGGAGACGCCGCCGTTCGAGCCGACGGTACGCGACGGTCGGCTGTACGGTCGCGGAGCCGCGGACGACAAAGCGGGCATCATGGCGCATATCGCCGCGCTGCGCGCGGTCAGCGAAACCCTGGGCGACGACTTCGATCTCGGGGTGAACCTGTTCATCGAGGGCGAGGAGGAATACGGCTCCCGTTCGTTTGCCCGGTTCCTGCGCGACAACGCCGATGCCCTGCGGGCGGATGCCATCGTCGTCGCCGACTCCGGCAACCTCGACTCGCACACGCCAGGCCTGACCGTCTCATTGCGGGGCAACGCCCGCTTCACCCTGACAGTGCGCACGCTCGAGCACGCCTCGCACTCGGGGATGTTCGGTGGAGCCGTACCCGACGCGATGATGGCGGCGGTCACGCTGCTGGCGACGCTCTGGGACGCCGACGGGGCGGTCGCGGTCTCCGGGATGGGCGCGCGGGATGCCACCACACCGCCGTACACGGAGCAGACGCTGCGCGAGGAGACCGGGCTGCTGCCCGACGCCACCCCTGTGGGGCGCGACGACATCTTCGGTCGCATCTGGAACAAGCCGTCCATCACGATCACCGGAATCGACGCGACCAGCGTCGCGCAAGCATCGAACACGCTCCTTCCCGAGGTGAGCGTCGTCATCAGCGCGCGCGTTGCGCCGGGACAGGACGCGGCCGAGGCGTACGCCGCGATCGAGTCGCACCTGCGTGCCCACGCGCCGTTCGGCGCAGAGCTGACGTTCTCGGACGTCGACCTGGGCGACGGATTCCTGGTCGATACCTCCGGCTGGGCGGTGGAGCTCACACGCGGCGCCATGGCAGACGGTTATGGGGCGGAACCGGTCGATCTCGGAATCGGAGGATCTATCCCGTTCATCGCCGACCTCGTGCGCGAGTTCCCGGCCGCCCAGATCCTCGTCACCGGTGTGGAAGACCCGCACTCCCGGGCGCACAGCCCGAACGAGTCCTTGCATCTGGAGACGTTCCGCAACGCCATCCGCACCGAGGCACTGATGCTGACGCGGATGAACGACCGCGACGCGGCATCCTGACGCGACCGGAGCGGGCGGGCTGGGCCCGCCCGCCCCACAGGCACCGGCGGTAGGATCGAGCATGTGCAGCAGGCCGTGCTGCCGATTGCAAGGAGTTGAGATGACCGACACCACCCTGACCTCGGAGAGCACCGCTGCGCACGGTGTCTCCCTCACGTCCGCGGCAGCTCAGAAGGTGAAGAGCCTTCTCGAGCAGGAAGGGCGCGACGACCTGCGACTGCGCGTCGCCGTCCAGCCCGGTGGATGCTCCGGACTGATCTACCAGCTCTATTTCGACGAGCGTTACCTCGAAGGCGACGAGACGGTCGACTTCGACGGCGTCGAGGTGATCATCGACAACATGAGCATTCCGTACCTGGACGGCGCGTCGATCGACTTCAAGGACACGATCTCGGAGCAGGGCTTCACGATCGACAATCCCCAGGCCGCAGGCAGTTGCGCGTGCGGTGACAGCTTCCACTGAGCCCGGCCAACCTGCGTGGTTGGCATGAATAGGGTGTGAGATTGCCCTAGACTTGAATTCGCTCCTGTCCGAGATCTGAAAGGTGCATCGTGCCCTCGAAACGCCGCCTTCGTTGGGCTGCTATCCCGCTGGGAGTAGCAGCAGCTGTGGTTCTGGCGGGATGTACTCCCACCGAACTGCATGGGTTCCTCCCGGGCTTCGTAGAAGACGGCACTGCCGCAACGAACCAGACCGAGCGCGTCGCGGGTCTGTGGGTCACCTCGTGGATCGTTCTGCTCATCGTCGGCCTCATCACGTGGGGTCTGATGGGGTGGGCGGTCGTCATGTACCGCCGTCGCAAGGGCCAGACCGGTCTGCCCGTGCAGCTGCGCTACAACATGCCGATCGAGATCCTCTACACGGTGATCCCGCTGATCCTCGTGCTGGCGATGTTCTTCTTCACCGCGCGCGACCAGACCGCGATCGAGACCCAGTGGTCCGATGACGAGGTCGACGTCGAGGTCACGGCGATCGCCAAGCAGTGGGCTTGGGACTTCCAGTACGACGGTGAGGCAGAGGACAACTCCGACGCCGTTTGGACCATGGGTACGCAGGCGCACCCGGACGAGGCGGGCGACTTCGACCGCGAGCAGCTCCCGACGCTGGTGCTGCCGGTCGACAAGAAGGTCAAGATCGACCTCCAGTCGCGCGATGTCGTGCACTCCTTCTGGATCATCGACTTCCTGTACAAGAAGGACATGTACATCGGGAAGGACAACTCCTGGTCGTTCATCCCGACCCGTGTCGGCGAGTTCGACGGCAAGTGCGCCGAGCTCTGCGGCGAGTACCACTCGATGATGCTCTTCAACGTGAAGGTCGTGGAGCAGGACGAGTACGACGCCTACCTCGAGACGCTGCGCGCCGAGGGCAACACCGGCGACATCACAGACTCCTACGATCGACTCAGCAATCTCCCGGGCACCGGCGCGAGCACGGACGCCGAGGAAGAGGAGTAAGCCATGACCACCACAGCTGAACCCAACACGGCGCAGGGCGCTCGTCCGAGCACCCTGCCGCCTCGGCAGGCCGCGCTTCTGTCCTCCACGCGTGTGGAGCAGAAGGGCAACGTCCTCGTCAAGTGGATCACGTCCACCGACCACAAGACGATCGGGTACATGTACCTGATCTCTTCGGTGCTGTTCTTCCTGCTGGGCGGTGTGATGGCGCTGATCATCCGCGCCGAGCTGTTCGCTCCCGGCATGCAGCTCGTGCCGACGAAGGAGCAGTACAACCAGCTGTTCACGATGCACGGCACGATCATGCTGCTGATGTTCGCGACGCCGCTGTTCGCAGGCTTCGCGAACGCCATTCTGCCGCTGCAGATCGGTGCACCCGATGTCGCGTTCCCGCGTCTGAACGCCTTCGCGTTCTGGCTCTTCAGCTTCGGCTCGATCATGGCGGTCGCCGGCTTCCTCACCCCGCAGGGTGCGGCGTCGTTCGGTTGGTTCGCATATCAGCCGCTGGCCAACGCCTCCTTCTCACCGGGTGTTGGTGGCAATCTCTGGATGCTCGGGCTCGGTATGTCCGGTTTCGGTACGATCCTCGGTGCGGTGAACTTCATCACCACGATCATCACGATGCGTGCCCCGGGTATGACCATGTGGCGCATGCCGATCTTCTCGTGGAACACGCTGGTGACGAGCCTGCTGATCCTGATGGCGTTCCCCGTCCTTGCAGCGGCGATGTTCGCGGCTGCTGCCGACCGCATCCTGGGCGCACACACCTATGACGTCGCGAACGGCGGTGTGCTTCTTTGGCAGCACCTGTTCTGGTTCTTTGGACACCCTGAGGTGTACATCATCGCGCTGCCGTTCTTCGGCATCGTCTCCGAGATCTTCCCGGTCTTCAGCCGCAAGCCGATCTTCGGTTACAAGACGCTCGTGTACGCGACCATCGCGATCGCCGCGCTGTCCGTGTCGGTGTGGGCGCACCACATGTACGTCACCGGTGGTGTACTGCTGCCGTTCTTCGCACTGATGACGATGCTCATCGCCGTGCCGACGGGTGTGAAGATCTTCAACTGGATCGGAACCATGTGGCGAGGGTCGCTGACCTTCGAGACCCCGATGGTGTTCTCGCTCGGGTTCCTGGTGTCGTTCGTCTTCGGTGGTCTCACCGGTGTCATCCTGGCCGCGCCCCCGCTGGACTTCCACCTCAGTGACTCGTACTTCGTCGTCGCGCACTTCCACTACGTCGTGTTCGGTACGGTCGTGTTCGCCATGTTCGCCGGCTTCTACTTCTGGTGGCCGAAGTGGACCGGACGCATGCTCAACGAGCGCCTCGGCTACATCCACTTCTGGATGCTGTTCATCGGCTTCCACATGACGTTCCTCATCCAGCACTGGCTGGGCGTCGACGGCATGCCGCGTCGTTACGCCGACTACTCGACGTACGACAACTGGGAGTGGGGCAACCAGGTCTCCACGATCGGTGCCATCATCCTCGGCGCCTCGATGCTGCCGTTCTTCCTGAACGTCTGGATCACGGCTCGCAAGGCGCCCAAGGTGACGGTCGATGACCCGTGGGGTTACGGCGCATCGCTCGAGTGGGCCACGTCGTGCCCGCCGCCGCGACACAACTTCACGTCGATCCCGCGCATCCGAAGCGAGCGCCCCGCGTTCGACCTGAACCACCCCGAGGCAGCCGAGCACCCCGTCGCGGCGCCGGCCGCCGCAGCAGGAGAGGCCAAGTAGCACATGCGTAGCAATATCGTCCTCTGGTGGATCATCACCGTGTTCTTCGTGATCGCGGCAGCGGTCTACACCGCGTGGAGCCTGTTGGACCCGTTCCACGGCTACATCGAGTGGGTCGGCACCGTCGCCCTGCTGTTCGTGGCCTTCATGGGCGCCATGATCGCGATCTACCTTCGCAAGACCTATCGTGCACAGGGCGGCGAGCTGCCCGAGGATGTGCTGACCTCGGACATCGACGACGGTGACCCCGAAGTCGGCGAGTTCGCACCGTGGTCCTGGTGGCCCCTGGTGCTCGCCGGTTCTGCGACCGTCTTCCTGACGGGGCTCGCGGTCGGTCACTTCCTGCTCCCGATCGGTGTTGCGCTCTTCCTCATCGCGATCGTCGGCTGGGTGTACGAGTTCTACCGCGGCAACTTCGCCCGCTGACACCACAGCGCGTCGAGATCTGACAGAAGGCCCCCTGGTTCGCCAGGGGGCCTTCTGCGTGCTCAGGTGCTCACTCGTCGCCGACTGGCTCGAACACGGTCAGTCCGTCCGTCATGTAGATCGCTACCGCGCGGGAGATGGTTCACAGTAGTAGCAGCAGCAGCTGCTTCTGGATCACGCGGTCGGTGGCACCAGAGACGACGTCGACGAGCATGGTCTGTCCCGCTCCGTCGGGCACGACACGCTTCGCGCTACGCCTGCGGACGGCACGAGATCCACGTACTCGGCGCGCACAACCTTCGTGCCGTCCCCGTGCAGCGTTCGGGTGTCGTCACGGAACTGGCACACCGTCGCGACGCCTTCGTGCTTCTGGAACCCGAAGTCGGCCACGAACGTACAGGAATCCGCACTGAGCGACCACTCCGTGGCGCCGGAAGTGCGGTCAAGCCTGGCGACGCTTGCTGTGGTCAGATCGCGTACGATCTCTTGGCTGACAGTCCAATCGACATCCGGCGAGGCCTCGAAGACCAAAGCGAGCAGGGGAGCGTCGTCCGCTGACGGGTCAGACCAGTACCATCCACCGCTGGGCGCCGTGCCCTCTCCGAAGACGTCGGCGTAAGCGCGTTCCCAGAGCAGATCGCCGTGTTCGCCGTACCGCAGCACGTCCTGGTCGGTGTACGACACACGGCTGCTGAAGGCGGTTCCGCCTTCGAAGAAGCCGGCATCCGCCTCCTTGTGCGCGCGGAACGCCTGATCTGCCACGGAGTACTCATGGACGCGATCGTGCTCCGTGTCGGTTTCGGGCTCAAGTGCGCCCGCGATGCAGGGGACCAGGGTAGACCCCTGCCAGCCGTCCTCGGTCGCCAGAGTCGCGACCTGATGCTCCTGGCCACGCAGATTGCGTCCCGGCAACGTGATGCGCTCCCACAGGAGTGTTCCGTCGCTGAGGTCCCAGGCATTGAGCGTCTGCGTACCGGCGTCAGTCGCGGGATAGGCGAGGACGACGTCTCCGGCGATCACAGGGGCGCTGAGCAGTGTGGCATCCATCCGCCACCGGACATCGTGACTGTGCGCCCAGTCGTCTAGAGGCACTGAGGCGAAAGCACTGACGAGGCTGAGCGCGGAGCACAATGCAATGACGGGCAGAAACGCAGAAGGTCCCGTCCAAAACTGGACGGGACCTTCTGCGTGGGGGAGGGGAGCGTTACTCGCCGTCCTCCGACTTCTTCTTGCGCGGCTTCTTGACCGGATCGGTCGCAATCACCGAGCTGGGGGTGTTCGGCGTCTCACCGATCGAGGTGTCGGCCGGAGCGATCTGGTCCTCGGAGACACCGGCACGTTCGTGTGCACCGGCGATCTCTTCGGCTTCGAGCTCTTCGTTGTGTGCCAGCGTGTGGTGCTGGTGCGCGTCGGCCTCTTCGATCTGTGCCTGCGTGAGCGGCATCAGACGGTCCTCGAAGAACCAGCGCGAAAGCGCCGAACGCAGGTTCTGCGTCCACGGGATGCGGCCCTTCTCGTTGGGGCGAACCACGAGCGGTTCGTACACCTCGTAGTCGATGAGCTTCCAGCGGTCGTACACGTCGACGGGCTGGTGCACCTCGACGTACTCGCCACCGGGGAGGCGGACGATACGACCCGACTCATAGCCGTGCAGGACGATCTCACGGTCCTTCTTCTGCAGCGCGATGCAGATGCGCTTGGTGATGAAGTACCCGAGCACCGGACCGACGAACAGCATCGCCTGGAGCGAGTGGATGACACCCTCCATGGTGAGCATGAAGTGCGTGGCGATGAGGTCGGACGAAGCCGCTGCCCACATGACCGCGTAGAAGATGACGCCGGCGGCGCCGATAGCAGTGCGGGTGGGGGCGTTGCGGGGACGGTCTGCGATGTGGTGCTCGCGCTTGTCGCCCGTGACCCACGCCTCGATGAAGGGGTAGATCGCGACGAGCACGATGAACAGACCGAGGACTGCGACCGGCACCAGGATTCCGAACGACCAGGTGCGGTCGAGGAACACGACGTCCATGTTCGGCGGGGCGAGGCGGAGGGCACCGTCGGCGAAGCCGATGTACCAGTCCGGCTGCGTACCTGCCGAGATCGGGGAGGGGTCGTAGGGGCCGTAATCCCAGAACGGGAGGATCTGGAAGAACGAAGCGATCAGCACGATCACACCGAAGACGATGAAGAAGAAGCCACCCATCTTCGACATGTAGACGGGCATCATCGGGTAGCCGACGACGTTGTCGTTCGTGCGGCCGGGGCCCGCAAACTGGGTGTGCTTGTTGATCACCATGAGCATCAGGTGGACGACGAGCAGACCGATCAGCAGCAGCGGCAGCAGCAGGATGTGCAGCGTGTAGAGGCGTCCGACGATGTCGTGACCCGGGAACTCACCACCGAAGAGCAGGAACGAGGTCCAGGTTCCGATGAGCGGGATGCCCTTGATCATGCCGTCGATGATCCGCAGACCGTTGCCCGAGAGCAGGTCGTCGGGCAGCGAGTAGCCGGTGAAGCCCTCGGCGAGAGCGAGGATGAACAGCACGAAGCCGATCACCCAGTTGAGCTCGCGGGGCTTGCGGAACGCACCCGTGAAGAACACGCGGAGCATGTGGATACCGATGCCGGCGATGAAGACCAGTGCTGCCCAGTGGTGGATCTGGCGCACCAGAAGGCCACCGCGGACGTCCCAGGAGATGTGCAGCGCGGATTCGAACGCCGCCGACATCTCCAGACCGCGCATCGGCACGTACGCACCGGTGTAGTGCGTGGGCACCATGGATGCCTGGAAGAAGAACGTCAGGAACGTTCCCGACAGGAACACGGCCACGAACGCCCACAGAGCGATCTCGCCGAGCATGAATGACCAGTGGTCGGGGAAGATCTTGCGACCGAGCTCCTTGACCATGCCCGAAAGGCTGGTGCGCTCGTCGATGTAGTTCGCCGTCGCGCCGACGAAGCGGCCACCGAGCGGCTTCTTCTGCTGCGTGGTGTCCTCTTTATTCAGAGTTGCGGTACTCAATGACGCTCCCAGAAGCTCGGGCCGACGGGTTCGGTGAAGTCGCGCTGAGCGATGAGGTAGCCCTCATCGTCGACGGCGATGGGCAGCTGCGGCAGCGGTCGAGCAGCAGGTCCGAAGATGACCTTGGCCTGATCGGTGACGTCGAACTGCGACTGGTGGCAGGGGCACAGCAGGTGGTGCGTCTGCTGCTCGTAGAGAGCGACGGGGCAACCGACGTGCGTGCAGACCTTGGAGTACGCGACGATGCCGTCGTACGACCAGTCCTTGCGCTCTTCGGTCTCGATGAGCTGCTCGGGGCGCAGACGCATCAGCAGGACGATCGCCTTCGCCTTCTCTTCGAGGTAGCCGCTGCTGTGGTCGAGCTGCTTGAGCGGCTCGGGGATGACGTGGAACGCCGAGCCGACGGTGACGTCAGCAGCGCGGATGGGGGTGCCCTCAGGATCGCGGGCAAGGCGCATACCGGACTCCCACATGGTGTGGCTGAGCAGGTAGACCGGGTCTCCGGCGTGCGGCTTCTCGGGGGTGTTGTGCGGCGCGAGTCCACGGAAGAGGGTGATGCCCGGGACGACAGATGCGACCACGGCGACGATCAGCGAGTTGCGGATCATCTTGCGGCGGCCGAAACCGGAGTCCTGGTCGGCCTCGGCGAACACCTGAACCGCAGCCTCACGCGTCGTGTCGCGACCGCGGGTCGGGTGGCGGTGCTCGATGTACTCCTTGTCGGACATCAGCGCCTTCGACCAGTGGATCGCGCCGATACCGATGGCCAGCAGCGCCAGCGCGATGCCGATGCCGATGTACATGTTGTTCTGCCGGATGTCGATCGGCATGCCGCTCTCGATCGGGAACAGCATGTACGCGGCGACAGCCCAGATGCTGCCGGCGAGCGACAGGTAGAAGAGCGTGTAGACCGTACGCTCCGCCGTCTTCTCGATCCGCGGGTCCTTGTCGGTCATCCGCTCACGGTGTGGTGGCAGCCCCGGGTTCTCCGCAGGATCGCTGACTGCGACGCCCAGCCCCGGTGAGGGCTGGTAGGCCCTGTCCAGAGCCTGCGTGTCGTCGTCGTTTGCCATGGTGCTCCTCGTACGTAGCTGTTCTATGAAAGTGCGTCAGTTGGACTTCGCCGTGATCCACACGGTGAGGGCGACGAGCGCGCCGATGCCGAAGATCCAGATGAACAGACCCTCGGAGACCGGACCCAGCGAGCCCAGCGTGAAGCCGCCGATCTGCACTGCTTCCTGCTGCCACACGAGGGCGGCGATGATGTCGCGCTTGTCCTCGGAGCTGAGGTTCATGTCTCCGAAGACCGGCATGTTCTGCGGGCCGGTGACCATCGCCGCGTAGACGTGCAGCGCACTGGTCGAGGTCAGGGCCGGGGCGTACTTGCCCTCGGTGAGTGCGCCACCGGCGGCGGCGACGTTGTGGCACATCGCGCAGTTGATGCGGAACAGCTCAGCACCGTGCGTGATGTCGACCTCGTCCTGGGCGTTGGCGGGGTTCGCCTCACCGCTGGTCACCCAGTCCTCGGGGTAGCCGGGGCCGGGGGCAACCGACTGCACGTAGGCGGCCATTGCGCGGATCTGCGCGTCAGTGAACTGCGCGGGCTTCTGCGGGGCCTGCGGTCCCTGCATCTGCAGGGGCATACGGCCCGTCGCGACCTGGAACTCAACGGAGAGCTCGCCGACGCCGACCAGGCTCGGCCCCTCGGGCGTACCCTCCAGGTCCATGCCGTGGCAGGTGGCGCAGTTGGCCGTGAACAGCTTCTCGCCGTCCTCGACGGTGAGCTCGGTTGCGACGCTGCTGTGCGCGTCGGCCGGGGCGGCCATCGCTGCGGACGCGCCTGCGTAAGCGCCTCCGGTCAGCAACAGGCCGGCGCCGATGAGCGCGGCTGCTGCGAGGGGGCTACGACGACCGCGGGAGCGGTGCTTCTTCTCTCGTGCCATTTCGAAAAATCGCTCCGCTCTTATTTCAGGAAGTAGATGACGAAGAACAGGGCCACCCAGACGACGTCGACGAAGTGCCAGTAGTACGACACGACGATCGAGGAGGTCGCCTCCTTGTGGCCGAAGTTCTTGACGGCGTAGGCGCGTCCGATGACGAGGACGAAGGCAACGAGGCCACCCGTGACGTGGAGAGCGTGGAAGCCGGTGGTGAGGTAGAAGGCCGCGGCGTAGGAGTCAGCCGAGATCGGCAGGCCGTGGGCGACGAGCTGGGCGTACTCCCAGACCTGGCCGCTCACGAAGATCGCGCCGAGAGCGAAGGTGAGCCAGAACCACTCGACCATTCCCCAGCCGAAGAGGCGGCGGCGGCCAGCCGCGTTGAGCTGTCCCTTGCCGATGCGGTACGGCTGCAGGTCCTCGGCCGCGAACACGCCCATCTGGCAGGTGAACGACGACGCGACGAGGATCGCGGTGTTCACTGCTGCGAAGGTCACGTTCAACAGACCGGTCTGCTCCGCCCACAGATCGGGGGAGGTGCTACGGAGGGTGAAGTAGATCGCGAAAAGTCCCGCGAAGAACATCACCTCGCTGCCGAGCCACACGATGGTGCCGACAGCGACCGGATTGGGGCGCTTGATGGTTCTTGCCGCCGGGGCATACGTCGCTGAGGTGGTCACCCGTCCATTATGGCCGATTCTTCGTCGTGATTCTTGCACCACACTTGCCGGAGTCGCTGGCGGGACACTTAGGGGAACCTAAGAACAACCTGCGAATCTTCCTCGGAACCCTGGGAATCTCCCAGGTGGCGCGCTAGTCCCCGGCGCGGGAAGGTTCGCACATCGTTGTCATCTCGAATCGGCATCTTTCCGCACCCCGTAGGATCGCTGGCATGGTTGATTCCCTCACCTGGCCTGATCTGCTCACTGCGCTCCTGGAACGGCGGGATCTGAGTGTATGGGAGTCGACCTGGGCGATGCGCCAGGTGATGCGCGGCGACGTGTCCGACGCGCAGCTCGCGGGCTTCCTGATCGCCCTTCGCGCGAAGGGCGAGACGATCGACGAGGTCGTCGGGTTCCGCGACGCGATCCTCGAGGCAGCTGTGCCGCTGCCGGTGTCGTCAGACGTCCTCGACATCGTCGGTACCGGAGGCGACCGGTTCGGAACAGTCAACGTCTCCACGACCGCGGCGATCATCATCGGCGCTATGGGGATTCCCGTGGTCAAGCACGGCAATCGCGCTGCCAGCTCGTCGTCGGGTTCATCCGATGTGCTGTCGGCACTCGGTCTGGACATCTCGCTCGACCCGCAGCGCGTCGCTCGGGTGCTCGACAGCACCGGGATCACCTTCGCGTGGGCCGCCGCGTTCCACCCGGGGTTCAAGCATGCGGCGAGTGCGCGATCCGAGCTCGCGGTTCCCACGGTGTTCAACATGCTCGGCCCGCTCTGCAATCCCGCCCGAGCCGAGGCCAACGCGGTCGGCGTCGCGCAATTGGATCGGGTTCCGCTCATCACGGGCGTCTTCCGCACACGCGGCGCCACGGCACTGGTGTTCCGTGGTGATGACGGGCTCGATGAATTGACCACGACGGGTCACAGCCGTATCTGGGAGGTCGCTCGCGGCGACACGCACGAGCATGATCTCGACCCTCGCGATCTCGGCATCCCGCTGGCCGATATCGCCGATCTGCTTGGCGGCACGCCCGAGCACAACGCGCAGGTGCTGCGGCGCACGCTGGCCGGTGAACCGGGCGCGGTGCGTGACATCGTGCTGCTGAACGCGGCGGCCGGTGTCGTCGCGTACGAGCTCTCCCACGACTCGACGCTCACCCAGGTTCCGATCGTCGAGCGTCTGCGTGATGCGTATGCCAGGGTGGCGGACGCTGTTGACGACGGACGCGCGGCTGCGAAGCTGGAAGACTGGGTGCGCGCGACGAACGAGCCGATCGCCTCCTGATGTAGTGCGCCATGGACGCCGTCGACGCGCTGATCGAGATCGCCGCTCTGCTGGAACGGGAGCGCGCGTCGCGGTACCGCGCGAAAGCCTTTCGGCAGGCGGCGGCCGTTCTCGCTGCGTTGCCCGAGCAGACGCGGTGGGATGCGGATGCGTTACGTGCGCAGAGGGGGATCGGCGCGTCGACCTTCGAGGTGATTCAGCAGGCGCAGCGGGGCGGCGTCCCCGACTACCTGATCCAGTTGCGTGCTTCCGTGAGCCCCGAACGTGAATCCGAGCTGCGCGGACGGCTACGCGGTGATCTGCATAGTCACACCGAGTGGTCTGACGGGACGACGCCGATCGAGTCGATGGTCTCCGCGGCCGCAGCGCTGGGACATCGCTATCTGGCGATCACGGACCATTCACCTCGGCTGCGGGTCGCTCGTGGCCTGTCGGCGGAGCGCCTTCGCGAGCAGATTCCGCTGGTGCGGGAGCAGTCGACGCCCGACCTCACGGTGCTCGCGGGCATCGAGGTCGACATTCTTGACGACGGCTCGCTCGATCAGAACCCGTCGCTGCTCGCCGAGCTGGACATCGTCGTGGCCTCCGCGCACTCGAAGCTGCGGATGCCCGCGGACGCGATGACGCGTCGGCTGGTGGCGGCGGTGGGTGATTCGGTGGTGAACGTGCTGGGGCACTGCACCGGGCGTCTTGTTCAGGGGGAGCGGGGCACGCGTCCGCCGTCGTCCTTCGATGCCAGAGCGGTTTTCGCTGCGTG
This sequence comes from Microbacterium esteraromaticum, assembly GCF_028747645.1. Classification (NCBI taxonomy): domain Bacteria; kingdom Bacillati; phylum Actinomycetota; class Actinomycetes; order Micrococcales; family Microbacteriaceae; genus Microbacterium; species Microbacterium esteraromaticum. The sequence continues at coordinate 1,973,803 of NZ_CP118100.1, read as the reverse complement.
TGCCGAGAACGGTGTGGCTGTCGAGATCAATTCGCGTCCCGAGCGCCAGGACCCGCCGGATGAGCTGATCGGTGTGGCGATGGCGGAGGGATGCCTGTTCGCGATCGATTCGGACGCGCACGCGCCGGGCCAGCTCTCGCTGCTGGACCATGGGGCGCAAAGAGCCGAGGCGGCAGGCGTGCCTGCAGAGCGGATCGTGACGACCTGGGGTGTCGAGCGCCTGCGCGCCTGGGCGCGCGGCTGACGGTGGGGCGGGCGGCCCCGATCAGGCGGTGGCGATCGCAGCCAGAGCGCGTTCCATCGACCCGCCGAGGTTCCACTGCTCGGCGAAGGCGCGGGCAGCATCCGCCCTCGCATCATCCAACGCGCGCAACGGGACATCGGGGGCAGCGATGTCGAGGTCGGTGGCGACGCGCACGACGTCCGCGGCGACGTCGAGATACGCGGCCGCCGCCGCGAAGCGAGCGGATGCCGCCGCGCTGAGCTTGCCATCGGCAACAGCGGCGCGGATGCCGGCCAGGTCGGAGTGCGCCTGCAGCAGTGACGCCGCGGTCTTCTCTCCGACGCCCTTCACGCCCGGGAGCCCGTCGGAGGCATCGCCGCGCAGAGTGGCGAAGTCCGCGTACTGACTCGGAAGCACGCCGTACTTGGCGACGACGGTCGCATCGGTCACGACCTCGAGATTGCTCATGCCGCGAGCTGTGTAGATCACGCGCACGTCTCGTGCGTCGTCGACGAGCTGGAACAGGTCGCGATCGCCGGTGACGATGTCGACGGGCATGGTCGCGCGGCTCGTGAGCGTACCGATCACGTCGTCCGCCTCGTGCTCTGCTGCGCCGATGATCGGAATTCCCAGTGCGCTGAGCGCCTCGCGGATGAGGGGGATCTGCTGCTCGAGGGGATCGGGAACCTCTTCGACATCCGTGCCGGACGATACGGCCTCGACCACGCGGTGCGCCTTATAGCTCGGGATCAGGTCGACGCGCCATTGCGGGCGCCAGTCGTCATCCCAGCAGGCGATGACCTGTGCGGGGTGGTAGAGCGTGACGAGTTTGGCGACGATGTCGAGCAATCCTCGCGTCGCGTTCACGGAGGTGCCGTCCGGAGCCTTGACCTTGTCGGGGACTCCGAAGAACGCCCGGAAGTACAGCGAGGCCGTGTCGAGAAGCATCAGTCGCTGGGTCACCGCTCCAGCCTAGAACAGGGGGAGCGCGGCGCGCCCGGCTTCTGATAATCTGAAGTGTCACTCGTGGGGTGCGCCTGCGTGCCCGCGTGACATCGCAATCCACATCCAACCGCATCGTGAGCATATCGGCTTGCCGGCTCCCGACGCCCGATCTTCCATTCACAAGGACAACCCACTACATGACTAGCGCAACGACCGCCCCGGCCACCAAGCAGGTCGCGATCAACGACATCGGATCTGCCGAGGACTTCCTGGCCGCGGTCGAGAAGACCATCAAGTCTTTCAACGACGGCGACATCATCGAGGGCACGATCGTCAAGATCGACCGCGATGAGGTTCTGCTCGACGTCGGCTTCAAGACCGAGGGTGTCATCCCCTCCCGCGAGCTCTCCATCAAGCACGACGTCGACCCCAACGAGGTCGTCGCCGTCGGCGACCAGGTCGAGGCCCTCGTTCTCCAGAAAGAGGACAAGGAAGGCCGTCTGATCCTCTCCAAGAAGCGTGCGCAGTACGAGCGCGCCTGGGGCGACGTCGAGAAGATCAAGGAGAACGACGGCGTCGTCACCGGCACCGTCATCGAGGTCGTCAAGGGCGGCCTCATCGTCGACATCGGCCTCCGTGGCTTCCTCCCGGCATCGCTCATCGAGCTGCGCCGCGTCCGCGACCTCACGCCGTACCTGGGTCAGGAGATCGAGGCCAAGATCCTCGAGCTCGACAAGAACCGCAACAACGTGGTGCTGAGCCGCCGCGCTCTGCTGGAGCAGACGCAGTCGGAGTCGCGCACGACGTTCCTCAACAACCTGCACAAGGGTCAGGTTCGCAAGGGTGTCGTCTCGTCGATCGTCAACTTCGGTGCGTTCGTCGACCTCGGCGGCGTCGACGGTCTGGTGCACGTCTCGGAGCTGTCCTGGAAGCACATCGAGCACGCTTCCGAGGTTGTCGAGGTCGGCCAGGAGGTCACCGTCGAGATCCTCGAGGTCGACCTGGACCGCGAGCGCGTCTCGCTGTCGCTGAAGGCGACGCAGGAGGACCCGTGGCAGGTCTTCGCCCGCACGCACGCGATCGGTCAGATCGCACCGGGCAAGGTCACCAAGCTGGTTCCGTTCGGTGCGTTCGTCCGCGTCGCAGACGGCATCGAGGGCCTCGTGCACATCTCGGAGCTCTCCAGCAAGCACGTCGAGCTGGCTGAGCAGGTCGTGTCGGTCGGCGAAGAGGTCTTCGTCAAGGTCATCGACATCGACCTCGAGCGTCGCCGCATCTCGCTGTCGCTCAAGCAGGCGAACGAATCGGTCGACCCGCACGGCACCGAGTTCGACCCGGCTCTGTACGGCATGCTCGCCGAGTACGACGAGAACGGCGAGTACAAGTACCCGGAGGGCTTCGACGCCGAGACCGGTGCATGGAAGGACGGCTTCGACGCCCAGCGCGAGGCATGGGAGCAGGAGTACGCTGCAGCCCAGGCTCGCTGGGAGGCGCACAAGGCCGCCGTCCTCAAGGCTGCCGAAGAAGAGGCCGCTGCAGGCGACGACTTCGGTGCTGCGCAGTCGTTCACGAGCGACTCCGGCGCCGGCACCCTCGCCGACGACGAGGCTCTCGCCGCTCTGCGCGAGAAGCTCTCGGGTGGCAACAGCTGAGCATCCGCTCCGTGAGCAACGGGCCGTCACCTCGCCTTCGGGCGGGTGGCGGCCCGTTCCGCGTTCCGGGACGCGCGTCCCGCCACCGGCGTGGGACACTGGGCGGATGCCACTCATCGCCCTGACCGGAGGCATCGCCTCAGGCAAGTCGACCATCGCCCGCCGTTTGGCCGAGCACGGTGCCGTCATCGTCGACGCAGACCAGATCGTGCGCGACGTGCAGACACCCGGTTCCCCGGTGCTTGCCGCCATCGTCGCGGAGTTCGGGTCGGGGGTCATCGCGCACGATGGCGCGCTGGATCGCGCGGCGCTGGGCGAGCGCGTCTTCGGCGATGACGAGGCGCTGGCTCGGTTGAACAGCATCGTGCACCCCGCGGTGCGTGAAGAGTCCGCGCGTCGCTTCGCCGCCGCTCTTGCTGCCGATCCGGAGTCTGTCGTGGTCTACGACGTGCCTCTGCTGGTCGAGGCCCGTGTCGATGACCCGTGGGACCTGATCGTGCTGGCGGACGCGCCCGCCGAGCTGCGGATCCGGCGTCTGATCGAGTTGCGCGGAATGGCTGAGGAAGCGGCCCGCGCTCGTGTCGCAGCACAGGTGCCGGATGCCGCCAGGCGCGCGATCGCGGACGTCATGGTTAATACCTCGTTGGATGAGGGGCACACTATCGCGCAGACTGATGCTCTGTGGGAAAGACTGCGCGGACGAGAATAGTCGCTCGTCGCCCTCGCCAGATAAGTTTGAACCCTTAACTTATCTGGTAGCATATGAGGGCTGGGGAGCGCGGATTACGTGGTGCCCCGCGCGTCCGCCCGCGTCGGAGCCTCATCGTTGATGGGAACCTCTTGCGCGCCTGCCAAGGAGTACCCATGAGTGAGAATCCTGCGCTCTCGCGCCGCACTATCGTAAAGGGTGCCGCATGGTCGGTGCCCGTCATCGCCGCAGCCGTTGCCGTGCCGATGTCCGCAGCCTCTGGAGTGGTGCCGCGGGCGATCGGCCCGCTTGTCGAGTCGTCTGACAACATCAAGGATGGCAGCGCTGCGATGTCCGCGGTCTGGATGGAGACCAAAGACTGCGCGACAGAGCCGAACGGTCAGTACTACCCCTGGAATCTGAAAGCGAATTTCACGGCGACGTTGACATACAACGGCGCCAACCCTGACTTCACACTTGCGGGCTCGACGGTGCTGGGGGGCGTCTGGAGCATCTCATCCGCCACGAAGAATCAGCTCACCTTGGTGAGCACACAGAACATCACGTGCCAGGTGGGTATTCAGGGGTTCAACGTCGACTACAACCTGCCCCCGGAGGTGAAGCCCGAGCTGAGGTCGCTGACGCTCAACGTCACGGGTTCGGGTGATGACGGAAAGCTTCAGATCACTGGCCTGATCTCTGTGCGCCCGGACAACTACCGCCAACCCGTAGTCGGCCCGATTACTCACAACGCGTAACGGCGCGGTCTGCTCGCACCGCAACGTCGGAGGGGCGGCCTACGCTGGGTATTATGCAACCCACGCGTAGTGTCCGCCCCTTCGAGGTCGTCAGCGAGTACATGCCGGCCGGCGATCAGCCGCAGGCCATCGCTGACCTCGCCGCGCGCATCAATGCCGGCGAGACCGACGTGGTCCTGCTCGGCGCGACGGGAACGGGAAAGTCGGCGACGACCGCCTGGCTCATCGAACAGGTGCAGCGGCCGACGCTGGTGATGGCGCACAACAAGACGCTCGCCGCGCAGTTGGCCAACGAGTTCCGAGAACTCATGCCGCACAACGCCATCGAGTACTTCGTCAGCTACTACGACTACTACCAGCCCGAGGCCTACGTGCCGCAGACCGACACCTTCATCGAAAAGGACTCGTCGATCAACGCGGAGGTCGAGCGGCTGCGGCACTCGACGACGAACTCACTGCTCAGCCGCCGAGACGTCGTGGTCGTGTCGACGGTGTCGTGCATCTATGGCCTCGGTGCGCCCGAGGAGTATCTGCGAGCCATGGTGGCGCTGCAAGTAGGGGAGCGCTACGACCGTGACGCGCTGATCCGTCAGTTCATCTCGATGCAGTACAACCGCAACGACGTCGACTTCTCGCGAGGCAACTTCCGGGTACGCGGCGACACGATCGAGATCATCCCGGTGTACGAAGAGCACGCGATCCGCATCGAGTTGTTCGGAGACGAGATCGAGGCGCTCTACTCGTTGCATCCGCTCACCGGCGATGTCATCGCCAAGCTCGACGCCGTGCCGATCTTCCCCGCTTCGCACTACGTAGCCGGTACGGATGTCGTTCAGCGTGCCATCGGCACGATCGAGGCCGAACTCGAGCAGCGGCTGGCCGAGCTCGAGCGGCAGGGCAAGTTGCTCGAAGCCCAGCGACTGCGCATGCGCACCACCTTCGACATTGAGATGCTGCAGCAGCTGGGATTCTGCAGCGGGATCGAGAACTACTCCCGGCATCTCGATGGACGGGAGGCGGGGGAGCCCCCGCACACGCTGCTCGACTTCTTCCCCGATGACTTCCTGCTCGTCATCGACGAGTCGCACGTGACCGTGCCGCAGATCGGAGCGATGTACGAGGGAGACGCCTCGCGCAAGCGCACGCTCGTCGAGCACGGGTTCCGGTTGCCCAGTGCCATGGACAACCGCCCATTGCGCTTCGACGAGTTCAAGAACCGGGTCGGGCAGACCGTGTACCTGTCGGCTACGCCGGGCAAGTACGAGATGGGGATCGCCGACGGTGTGGTCGAGCAGATCATCCGACCCACCGGACTGGTCGATCCCGAGATCATCGTCAAGCCCTCCAAGGGGCAGATCGATGATCTTCTCGAAGAGATCCGGACGCGTGTCGAGCGGGATGAACGCGTACTCGTCACCACGCTGACGAAGAAGATGGCCGAGGAACTGACGGACTTCCTCGGTGAGCACGGTGTCCGCGTGCGCTACCTGCACTCGGACGTCGACACGTTGCGCAGAGTCGAACTGCTCACCGAGCTGCGGGCCGGCGTCTACGATGTGCTCGTCGGGATCAACCTGTTGCGCGAGGGCCTCGACCTGCCCGAGGTGTCGTTGGTGGCGATCCTGGACGCCGACAAAGAGGGCTTCCTGCGGTCGGGCACGTCACTCATCCAGACCATCGGGCGCGCGGCGCGCAACGTGTCGGGTCAGGTGCACATGTACGCCGACAACATGACCGACTCGATGCGCAACGCCATCGACGAGACCGAGCGCCGTCGCGAGAAGCAGATCGCCTACAACAAGGCCAACGGAATCGACCCGCAGCCGCTGCGCAAGCGCATCGCCGACATCACCGAAGTGCTCGCGCGTGAGGCCGCCGATACGGCGGACATGCGCGCGGGGCGGGGCAAGGGCAACAAGAGCGGCAAGGGCAAGTCGCCCACACCGAACCTGCGCCGCGAGGGGATCGCGGCCGAGGGCGCGATGCAGCTCGAGGAGACGATCGCCGATCTCTCGGAACAGATGCTCGCCGCTGCCGCAGAACTCAAGTTCGAGCTCGCAGCACGGCTCCGCGACGAAGTGCAGGACCTCAAGAAGGAGCTACGGGCCATGGAGCGCGCGGGCCACGCGTAGTCGTCCCCGTCAGGGGCAGTGCATCAGAGGCTTGGGCCCGCTGCGGTCGATCTCGTGCTTGTTCATCGGGTTGCCGCACAGCGGGCATCCGCGCTCTGCGCGTTCCTCTGCACTGGGCGGCGGGGTCGCCTCATACGGGCCGACCGACGCGGGGCCCGCGAAGCGGATCAGGTTCGTGTTGAACCATGCGTAAAGACCGCCCGCCTCGCGGATGCGGGTGCGCAACGGGACGTGGGTGGGATCCTCAGCCATGTTCCTTAGTGTACTAATGATTAGGGTTCCTCGTATCATCGGAGAATGACCAGCGATGATGAACTGCTGCGGCTGGAGAACCAGCTGTGCTTCGCGATGGTGACGGCGGCGCGCAACGTCGTGGCGATCTACCGTCCGATTCTTGAGCCGCTCGGGCTTACGCACCCGCAGTACCTCGTGATGCTCGCGCTGTGGGAGAGCTCGCCGCGCTCGCTCAACGAGCTCGCCCATGCGCTGGCACTGGAGCCCGCCAGCGCGTCGCCGCTCGTCAAGCGCTTGGAGAAGGACGGGCTCGTGCAGCGAACGCGCAGTGCGGCGGACGAGCGTCGCCTCGACATCGGCCTGACCGAGGAGGGGCGCGCTCTGCGCGAGCGTGCGGTGGAGGTTCCGCGCGCCGTCATGGCGCAGGTCGGCGCCGATATCCCGACGGTCACCGCTCTGCGGGACGCGCTGCGCCCGTTCGCCGGTCCGGCCCCGACCAGCCGCTGATCCGCACCCGAGCGCCGCCATGTCGGTGGCCGCTCCTAGACTTGTCTGGTGCCCATCGTTCCAGTCGTCCCATCCACGAAGCTCAGCGTCCGCGGTGCCCGCGTGCACAACCTCAAGGACGTCGATCTCGACATCCCGCGCGACGCACTCGTCGTCTTCACCGGGCTGTCCGGCTCCGGCAAGTCGAGCCTTGCGTTCGACACGATCTTCGCCGAGGGACAGCGCCGCTACGTCGAGTCGCTGAGCGCGTACGCGCGTCAGTTCCTCGGTCAGGTGGATCGCCCGGACGTCGACTTCATCGAGGGGCTCAGCCCGGCAGTGTCGATCGACCAGAAGTCGACGAACCGCAACCCGCGTTCGACGGTCGGCACGATCACCGAGATTCACGACTACATGCGCCTGCTGTGGGCGCGCATCGGCATCCCGCACTGCCCCGAGTGCGGGGAGCGCATCCAGCGGCAGACGGTGCAGCAGATCGCCGATCAGCTCATGGCTCTGCCCGAGCGCACGCGATACCAGATCGTCGCGCCCGTCGTCACGCAGAAGAAGGGGGAGTTCGTCGACCTCTTCAAAGAGCTCGGTGCCAAGGGGTACTCCCGCGCGATCGTGGACGGCGAACTGATCCAGCTCGCCGAGCCGCCCAAACTCAAGAAGAGCTACAAGCACGACATCGCTGTGGTCGTGGACCGGCTGGTGGCATCCGTCGACATCCTGGGGCGGGTCACCGACTCGGTCGAGACGGCGCTCGGTCTGGCCGGCGGTATCGTGCGGATCAACTTCGTCGATGAGGAGGGCGATGCCGCGTGGCAGTCCTTCTCTGAGAAGCTGGCCTGTCCGAACGCGCACCCGATCACCCTGACCGAGATCGAGCCGCGCACGTTCTCGTTCAACGCGCCGTTCGGTGCCTGCCCGGCCTGCACCGGACTCGGCACCCGAATGTCGGTCGACGTCGACCTGATGCTCGGTGACGAGGAGCTGTCGATCCGTGAGGGCGTGATCCTGCCGTGGACGACGCAGGGCAAGGGGCTGTTCCAGTACTACGAGCGTCTGCTCGACGGACTCGCTGCCGACCTCGATTTCTCGCTCGACACCCCGTGGAACCAACTGCACTCCGAGGTGCGTGAAGCCGTGCTGCGCGGCGACAACTACAAGGTGAGCGTCAAGTGGAAGAACCGCTACGGCCGTGAGATGCGGTACACCTCGGGATTCGAAGGCGTCGTGCCGTACATCGAACGGCAGTACATGCAGGCGGAGTCCGACACGCAGCGCGCACGGTGGGGGGAATACCTGCGCGAGGTGCCGTGCCCGGTCTGTGACGGGGCGCGTCTGAAGCCCGAGGTGCTCGCAGTCAAGGTGCACGGGCACTCGATCGCCGAGGTGTCGTCGCTGAGCCTGGCCGATGCCAGCACGTTCATGCACACCCTGGAGCTCACCGACCGTGAGGCACGGATCGCCGCGCAGGTGCTGCGTGAGATCCGACTCCGACTGGACTTCCTGCTGCAGGTGGGTCTCGCGTATCTCAACCTCGGGCGCTCTGCCGGCTCGCTGTCGGGTGGCGAAGCGCAGCGCATCCGCCTTGCCACTCAGATCGGCTCCGGACTCACCGGCGTGCTCTACGTGCTCGATGAGCCCTCGATCGGCCTGCATCAGCGTGACAATCGTCGGCTGATCGAGACGCTCCTCAAACTGCGTGATCTGGGCAACACCCTGATCGTCGTCGAGCACGACGAAGAGACGATCGAAGCCGCCGACTGGGTCGTCGACATCGGACCAGGGGCCGGCGTCAACGGGGGAGCGGTCGTCCACTCCGGCCCGTACTCGTCGCTGCTCGAAGAGGGCGAGTCGATGACGGGTGACTACCTCGCAGGTCGTCGCGAGATCGCCGTGCCCTCGAAGCGTCGCAAGATCGACAAGAAGCGGATGCTGAGTGTCGTCGGCGCGAGGGCGAACAACCTCAAGAACGTCACCGCCGACTTCCCGCTCGGCGTGCTCACGGCGGTGACCGGTGTGAGCGGGTCGGGCAAGTCCTCGCTGGTCAACGACATCCTCTACCAGGTGCTTGCCGGGCGGCTGAACGGTGCACGCACCGTACCGGGCAAGCACACCCGGGTCACGGGCCTCGACAACCTCGACAAGGTCGTGCACGTCGATCAAGCACCGATCGGACGCACTCCGCGATCGAACCCGGCGACATACACCGGCGTGTTCGACCGCATCCGCACGCTGTTCAGCGAGACCCCCGAGGCCAAGGTGCGCGGATACCTGCCCGGCAGGTTCAGCTTCAACGTCAAGGGCGGGCGCTGCGATGCCTGCTCGGGTGACGGCACGATCAAGATCGAGATGAACTTCCTGCCCGACGTGTACGTCGACTGCGAGGTGTGTCACGGCAAGCGCTACAACCGCGACACGTTGGCCGTTCACTACAAGGGCAAGAACATCGCCGAGGTGCTCGAGATGCCGATCGCTGAGGCGGCCGAGTTCTTCGAGCCGATCCAGGCGATCCACCGCTACATGAAGACGCTTGTCGATGTCGGTCTCGGGTACGTGCGGCTCGGGCAGGCGGCAACGACCCTGTCCGGCGGCGAGGCGCAGCGCGTCAAGCTCGCCACCGAGCTTCAGCGACGCAGCAACGGCCGCAGCATCTACGTGCTCGACGAGCCGACCACCGGTCTGCACTTCGAAGACGTGCGCAAGTTGCTCGAGGTGTTGGGTGGACTGGTCGACAAGGGCAATACCGTGATCGTGATCGAGCACAATCTCGATGTCATCAAGTCGGCTGACTGGGTGATCGACCTCGGGCCGGAGGGCGGCTCGGGTGGCGGCCAGATCATCGCCACCGGAACCCCTGAACAGGTCGCGCGGGTCGACGAGAGCCACACCGGCCAGTTCCTCGCCGAGATCCTCACCCCGGGGGCGAGTGGATCCGGCGTGCGCAAGGCGGGCTGATGGCCGACGTCCTGCCCTACAAGCCGCGGGCGGGCGAGATCCCGACCGATCCCGGGGTCTACCGATTCCGCGATGCGGAGGGGCGTGTGCTCTACGTCGGCAAGGCGAAGAACCTGCGCCAGCGCCTGTCGAACTACTTCGCGCCGCTGCACACGTTGCATGAGCGCACTCGGCGGATGGTGACGACGGCCGCATCGGTCGAGTGGACGGTCGTCGCGACCGACGTCGACTCGCTGCAGCTGGAGTACATGTGGATCAAAGAGTTCGATCCGCCGTTCAACGTGCGGTACCGGGATGACAAGTCGTACCCGTTCATGGCGGTGACGCTCGCCGATGAGGCGCCGCGCGTGATGGTCACGCGCAACCGACGCATCCCCGGGGCTCGCTACTTCGGCCCCTACCCGAAGGTGTGGGCGGTGCACGAGACCATCGATCTGATGGTCAAGGTGTTCCCGATCCGTACATGCAGCGATGCGAGCTACCGGCGCGCCATGCAGACCGGCCGCCCGTGCTTTCCCGGGCAGATCGGCAAGTGCGGCGGCCCCTGCTCGATGACGGTGACGATCGACGAGCACCGCGCCATGGTCGACGACTTCGTCGCCTTCATGGCGGGTGGCGACGAGCGCTTCACGCGCGATCTGACCAAGCGGATGCTGGCGGCCTCGGCCGCGATGGACTACGAGGCGGCCGCGAAGTACCGTGACAAGCTCTCGGCCATCGAGGCTGTACTCAGCAAGAGCGCGCTGGTGCTGCCCAGCGATGAGGACGCTGATCTGCTCGGCATCGCCGAGGACGAGCTCTCGGCGGCCGTGCATCACTTCGTCATCCGTGGCGGACGCGTGCGCGGCGTGCATTCGCTCACGGTCGACAAGGAACTCGACATCGGCGGAGGCGAACTGGTCGACCAGGTGCTGCAACGGGTCTACGGCGAGTCGAGCGACATCCCGCGTCGTGTTCTCGTCCCGGAGCTGCCCGACGATGCCGCTGAGCTTGAGCAGTGGCTGCGTCAGCGGCGCGGTCGTCGGGTGGAGTTGGCAGTTGCCCGGCGAGGACAGCGAGCCGATCTCATGCGTACCGCAACGCTCAACGCCCAGCAGGCGCTGTTGCGCCACAAGACGCGCCGCACCAGCGATTACGTCGCGCGCACGCAGGCGCTCACCGACTTGCAGGAAGCCCTCGGCATGGACGAGGCGCCGCTGCGCATCGAGTGCTTCGACATCTCGCATCTGGGCGGAACCAATGTCGTCGCCTCGATGGTGGTCTTCGAGGACGGGTTGCCGCGCAAGGACCAGTACCGGTCTTTCAACATCGCTGAAACCACCGACGACACGGATTCGATGTACCAGGTGCTCATGCGACGTCTGGCCCGCGTCGAGAACGGTGCTCCCGCCGACGACGCAGGCATAGACGATCCGCCGGCCGCCGGGGAACGCCCTAAGCCGCGCTTCGCCTACCGGCCGCAGCTGCTCGTCGTGGATGGCGGCAAGCCACAGGTGCAGGCCGCGGCGCGCGCACTGCGCGACAGCGGGCGCGCCGAGATCGCGGTGTGCGGCATCGCCAAGCGTCTGGAGGAGATCTGGATCCCCGACGATGACTTCCCCGTCATCCTGCCGCGCACGAGCGAGGCACTGTACCTGATCCAACGGTTGCGTGACGAGGCGCATCGATTCGCGATCACGCACCAGCGGCGTCGGCGCCGGCGCGACATCCAATCGGTGCTGAGCGAGGTCCCCGGTCTCGGTGCGGCGCGGATCAAGGCGCTGCTCACTCATTTCGGATCGGTCGCGAAGCTAAAGGGTGCCGCACCCGAGCAGATCCAGGAGGTGTCGGGGATCGGGCCTTCGCTCGCGGCAGCCATCCACGCGCACCTCGGCGGCGAAGCCGGCGCCGGAGTGGATAGGCTGGAATCCAGCGATAAGGAAACCGGAGCATGATGGCCGAACCAGCCGACCAGGCCCAGCAGGAGGGCGAGTTCCTCATCGTCACCGGCATGTCCGGTGCGGGGCGCACGACCGCAGCCAACGCACTCGAGGATCTCGGCTGGTACGTCGTGGACAACCTCCCGCCGCAGATCCTGCGGCCCTTGCTCGAGCTCACAGACATGGGCGCGGGGAACCTGCCCAAGATCGCCGCTGTCGTGGACGTGCGCGGGCCTGGGCTCTTCGATGATTTCCCCGACGTCGCTCGTGCGCTGCAGGGGCGCGGCAGCGTGAAGGTGCTGTATCTGGATGCGTCCGACGACGTCCTGGTGCGCCGATTCGAGTCGGTGCGCCGTCCGCACCCGTTGCAGAGCGACGGCACGCTGCTCGATGGCATCCGCGCCGAGCGTGCACGACTCGCGCCCATCCGTGAGTCGGCCGACCTGCTGATCGACACCTCGGCGCTCAACATCCACCAGCTCGCCACCCAGGTCTCGGAGATGTTCTCGGAGGAGGGCGCTGCGCGCCACCGCGTCACTCTGCTGAGCTTCGGGTTCAAGTACGGACTGCCCACCGACGTCGACCATGTCGCCGACATGCGTTTTCTGCCCAATCCCTTCTGGCAGGAGGAATTGCGCGCGTTCACGGGCAAGGACGCCGACGTGCGCGACTACGTGCTGTCCCGGCCAGGCGCCGCGGAGTTCCTCGACGCCTATACGCAGACGCTCCGGCCGGTGCTCGAGGGGTACCAGCGTGAGAACAAGAGCCATTCGACGATCGCGATCGGCTGCACGGGCGGAAAGCACCGGTCCGTGGCGATGGCCGAGGAACTCGCACGTCGGCTCGCGGATACGCCTGGCGTCGCCGTGAACGTGCGACACCGCGATCTTGGTCGGGAGTAGCGAGTCTCCGGCTGAAGGTCGCACAGTGTTCGGACGCGCGGCCTTGTAAGCTTGTCCTTTGCGTCGGCGATCCGACGCATTGGATCGTTAAGGAGTCCCGTGGCCCTCACCACCGACGTCAAGGCTGAGCTTGTCAGCATCCGCAATGCACCCCCGACGGTGCGGGTCGCGGAGGTGACAACCATTCTGCGCTTCGCCGGTGGGCTGCACTCGATCGCAGGTCGCGTCGCTGTCGAGGCGGAAGTGGATGCTGAGACGTTGGCCAAGCGCGTCACCCGCGACCTCGCCGAGATCTACGGTGTGCGTCCGGAGGTTGCCCAGGTCAAGGCGAGCTCCTCGGGTGGTGACGGTGCGCGCTGGGCCGTGCGTGTGATCGGCGCGGGGGAGACGCTGGCGCGCCAGACCGGTCTGCTCGACGCGCGACGCCGCCCGGTGCGCGGCCTTCCCAATCGCCTCACCACGGGATCCCCGGAAGAGCTCGGGGGCATCCTGCGCGGCGCCTTCCTCGCCGCGGGAACGCTCAGCGAGCCGGGCCGTTCGGCGATGCTGGAATTCTCGTGCCCCTCGGGTGAGGCCGCCATGGCTCTGGTCGGTGCCGCACATCGGCTGGGCATCGCCGCCAAGGCCCGCGAGGTGCGCGGCCTTCCGCGCGTCGTCGTGCGCGAGGGGGAGTCCATCCAGAAGATCCTCACCGTCATGGGTGCGCGCCGCACCGCCGTCTCCTGGGAAGAGATGCGTCAGCGCCGCGAGGTGCGCGCCGGTGTGAACCGCCTGGTCAACTTCGATGACGCCAACCTGCGCCGCTCGGCGCAGGCTGCCGTCGCCGCATGCGCACGCGTCGAGCGTGCGCTGCAGATCCTCGGCGACGAGGTTCCCGATCATCTGCGCATGGCGGGCAACCTGCGCCTGGCGCACCGGGATGCGAGCCTCGACGAGCTCGGCCACCACGCCGAACCGCCCCTCACGAAGGACGCGGTCGCCGGTCGGATCCGACGCCTGCTCGCAATGGCCGACAAGCGCGCCCAGCAGGAGGGCATCCCCGGTACCGAGGCCGCGGTTCCCGTCGGCATCGACGACTGACTCCCGCTCGGGCAACGGGAAGGAACCGGCCTGGGGCGCTGTTGCCGTCAGTAGGATGAGAGACGTCCGCCCCTGCGGCGCACTTCGGCATCGCAGGTAATCGGTAAGCGCCGCGGCGCGGCGCGGATTGGATGAAATCGACATGGCGATCTACACGCTTCCCGACCTCCCCTACGACTTCGCGGCCCTCGAACCGCACATCAGCGGCAAGATCATGGAGCTGCACCACGACAAGCACCACGCGGCCTACGTCGCAGGTGCGAACGCGGCGCTCGAAGGCCTCGCCGAGGCACGCGAGAGCGGCAACCTCGCGAACGTCAACAAGCTCGAGAAGGACCTGGCCTTCAACCTCGGTGGCCACGTCAACCACTCGATCTTCTGGACCAACCTCTCGCCCGAGGGCGGCGGGCAGCCCGAGGGTGAGCTGAAGGCAGCCATCGACGAGTTCTTCGGCTCGTTCGAGAAGTTCCAGGCGCACTTCGCAGCGGCAGCAGCCGGCATCCAGGGGTCGGGCTGGGCCGTGCTCAGCTGGGACCCGATCGGTGCCCGCCTGATCATCCAGCAGCTGTTCGACCAGCAGGCCAACACCGCTCAGGGTACGGTCCCGCTGTTCCAGCTCGACATGTGGGAGCACGCCTTCTACCTGGACTACCTGAACGTCAAGGCCGACTACATCAAGGCCGCGTGGAACATCGCGAACTGGCAGAACGTTGCGCAGCGCTTTGAAACAGCGCGTGAGAAGACCTCCGGACTGCTGGTACTGTCGTAAAACATGGGCGTCCTGATGGGCGAAAAGCCCATCAGGACGCCGTTGTCCGCGTTATCGGCGAGATTCTCGCATTTCCTTGATTAAGAACCAGGAGACTTTCGTGTCTGTCAAGATCGGTATCAACGGCTTCGGTCGTATTGGAAGAAACTTCCTCCGCGCAGCGCTCGCACAGAACGCGGACATCGAGATCGTCGCGGTCAACGACCTCACCGACAACGCCGCGCTCGCGCACCTGCTGAAGTACGACTCGGTCGGCGGCCCCCTGGGCGTCGAGGTCTCGCACGAGGGTGACGTCATCACCGTCGGTGGCAAGGCCATCAAGGTCTTCGAAGAGCGCGACCCCGCCAACCTCCCCTGGGGCGAGCTCGGCGTCGACATCGTCATCGAGTCGACCGGTCGCTTCACCAAGGCAGCCGACGCGGGCAAGCACATTGCCGGCGGTGCGAAGAAGGTCATCATCTCGGCACCGGGTACCGATGTCGACGGCACCTTCGTCGTGGGTGTGAACGAGGACTCGTACGACCCGGCCGCGCACAACATCATTTCGAACGCTTCGTGCACCACGAACTGCCTCGCCCCGCTGGCGAAGGTCTTCAACGACAAGTTCGGCATCCAGCGCGGCTTCATGATGACCGCCCACGCGTACACCGCCGACCAGAACCTGCAGGACGGCCCGCACAGCGACCTGCGTCGCGCCCGCGCCGCCGCCGTCAACATCGTTCCGGCATCGACCGGCGCAGCCAAGGCCATCGGCCTGGTTCTGCCCGAGCTCAACGGCAAGCTGAGCGGCTCGTCCTACCGCGTGCCGGTGCCCACCGGCTCGATCGTCGACCTCACGATCGTCTCCGATCGTGACGACCTCACCGTCGAAGAGATCAACGCCGCGTACCGTGAGGCCGCCGCCGACGGACGCCTCGAGGGCATCCTGCAGTACACCGAGGACCCCATCGTCTCCAGCGACATCCAGCTCAATCCGCACTCGTCGATCTTCGACGCCGAGCTGACCAACGTCAGCGGCAACCTCGTCAAGGTCTCGAGCTGGTACGACAACGAGTGGGGCTACTCGAACCGTCTGGTCGACCTCACCGAGTACGTCGCAGAGCGTCTCTGAATCCGATGACTCTGCGCACCCTCGACTCGCTGGGCCCGCTGGAGGGCCGACGCGTCATCGTCCGCTGTGATCTCAACGTTCCCCTGCGGGACGGAGAGATCACCGATGACGGTCGCGTCCGCGCCTCCCTCCCGACGCTGAAGACGCTCATCGAAGCGGGAGCACGTGTGATCGTGTGCTCGCACCTCGGGCGTCCCGCCGGAGCACCCGACCCGCAGTACAGCCTGGCCCCCGTCGCAGAGCGACTGGGCGAGCTGCTCGACGCGTCGGTCGCGTTCGCCACCGACACCGTCGGACCTGCGGCACAGCAGGCAGTCGCGGAGCTGCAGAACGGTTCGGTCGTCGTGCTGGAGAACCTGCGGTTCAACGCGGGGGAGACGGCCAAGGACGACGAGACGCGTCGCGGCTTCGCGACGGAGCTCGCATCGCTGGGCGATGCGATGGTCTCGGACGGCTTCGGCGTCGTGCACCGCAAGCAGGCCAGCGTCTACGACCTGGCCGAGTTGCTGCCCTCGGCGGCGGGGCTGTTGATCGCGGCTGAGCTCGATGTGCTCGACCGCCTCACCGAGACCCCCGAGCGGCCCTACACGGTCGTGCTGGGCGGATCGAAGGTCAGCGACAAGCTCGGGGTCATCTCGCACCTGCTCCCGCGGGTGGATCGACTGCTGATCGGCGGGGGGATGCTGTTCACCTTCCTCGCCGCTCAGGGGCATGCCGTGGCATCGAGCCTGCTCGAGAGCGACCAGCTCGACACGGTGCGCGCATACATCGCCGAGGCCGCGGAACGCGGCGTCGAACTCGTGCTGCCGACCGACGTCGTCGTGGCGTCGGGGTTCGCGGCTGATGCCGCTCACGAGATCGTCGCTGCGGATGCCATCGAGCAGAGCTCGTTCGGTGCCGCGGGTATCGGCCTCGACATCGGCCCCGAGACAGCGGCGGCGTTCGCCGCTGCTGTCCGGGCGTCGAAGACCGTTTTCTGGAACGGTCCGATGGGCGTGTTCGAGTTCCCGGCCTTCGCCGCGGGCACGAAGGCGGTCGCGGAAGCGCTCACCGAGGTCGACGGTCTCGGTGTCGTCGGCGGTGGTGATTCGGCGGCTGCCGTGCGCCAGCTCGGCTTCGCAGATTCACAGTTCGGACACATCTCGACGGGCGGAGGCGCCAGCCTCGAGTTCCTCGAGGGCAAGAAGCTCCCAGGCCTGGAGGTACTCGGATGGCAAGCACGATGACGCAGAACCGCAAGCGCACCCCGCTGATCGCGGGCAATTGGAAGATGAACCTCGACCACCTTCAGGCGGTCGCGACGGTGCAGAAGCTGCACTGGACGCTGAAGGATGCCGGACACGAGGGTGACACGGTCGAGGTAGCCATCTTCCCGCCGTTCACCGATATCCGCAGCGTGCAGACGCTGATCGACGCCGACAAGATCCCGTTCGGTCTGGGTGCGCAGGACCTCTCAGCCCATGACTCCGGCGCGTACACCGGTGAGATCTCCGGCGCGTTCCTGTCGAAGCTCAATGTCGGCTACGTGATCATCGGTCACTCCGAGCGCCGCGAGTACCACGATGAGAGCGACGAGATCGTCGCCGCCAAGGTGAAGGCCGCGATCAAGCACGGCTTGGTTCCGGTGATCTGCGTCGGCGAGACCGCCGAGGATCTGGAACGGTTCGGCGCCAGTGCTGTGCCCGCCGGGCAGCTCGAGAAGGCTCTCGAGGGCATCCCCGCGTCGAGCGACATCGTCGTGGCGTACGAGCCGGTCTGGGCGATTGGATCGGGCCAGGCTGCGACTCCCGCGCAGGCTCAAGAGGTCTGCGCCGCGCTGCGTGGCGTGATCGGCCGCGTGCTCGACGAGGACGCGGCGGCACGCACCCGCGTGCTGTATGGCGGTTCCGTCAAGTCGGGCAACATCGCGAGCTTCCTGCGCGAGCCCGACGTCGATGGTGCCCTGGTGGGCGGCGCGAGCCTCGTCGTGGACGAGTTCGCGGCGATCGTGCGGTTCGAGAAGCACGTCGGCGTGTGACGTGGCCGGGGCGCGCAAGCGCCTCGTCCTATAATTGACGGCTAGGTGGGTCGACCGGCCCCCGTGAAAGGCTTCTTCGTGCAGGTACTCGAGTTCGTACTGCAAGTGCTGATGGGCATCACCAGCGTTCTGCTGACGCTCCTCATCCTTCTTCACAAGGGTCGCGGTGGCGGCTTGTCCGACATGTTCGGTGGAGGTATGTCGGCGGCCGTGGGGTCGTCTGGTCTCGCCGAGCGCAACCTGAACCGCTTCACCGTTGTGTTGGCGCTGGTGTGGTTCGTCTCGATCGTCGCCCTCGGGCTCATCACGAAACTGCAGGTGATCTGATGTCCACCGGAGGAAACGCGATTCGCGGTACGCGGGTCGGCTCGGGCCCGATGGGCGAGCAGGATCACGGTTACCACGCCGACCGCATCGCCGTGTCGTACTGGGACGGATTGGGCAACGAGACCGTCCGGTACTTCGCCGCCGGTCTGCCCGACGAGGAGATCCCAGACACGATCGACCACCCGCAGAGCGGCCTGCCCGCGGGGCGGGACAAGAGCAACCCGCCGGCCCTGTCGAAGACCGAGCCGTTCAAGACGCACCTCGCCTACGTGAAGGAGCGTCGCACCGACGAGGAAGCTGAACAGCTTCTCGAAGATGCGCTCACGCAGCTGAGGGAGCGTCGCGGCGGCCGTTGAGCCGCGGCCCCCGCAGTCCCAGAACAACGAGTAAGGGCCCCCACCGCGAGGTGGGGGCCCTTACTCGTTGTTCTGGAGATGATCCGTGAGGATCACTCTGATCGAAATGGAGGGGATGACGGGAATCGAACCCGCGTCATTAGTTTGGAAGACTAAGGCTTTACCATTAAGCTACATCCCCGCTGTCGGGGGCTTGATGCCTCCGGTGGGCCCCGCTGTGCGGTGCGCCTCGTCAAGCATAGCGGACAGTTGGAGTGCTCCCGTCCGTTAGACTCATTGAGGCCGATCCCGCGCGCGGGTCAAGCCGGGGCGTAGCTCAGCTTGGTAGAGCGCCCGCTTTGGGAGCGGGAGGTCGCAGGTTCAAATCCTGTCGCCCCGACCACGGCCCAGACTTCACGACCGCGCCGTTCGTGCGGAAACCACAAGGAGATACCCCAGCATGGCCAACAGCACCGTCGAGAAGCTTTCCCCGACCCGGGTCAAGCTCACCATCACGGTCACCCCCGAGGACCTCAAGCCCAGCATCGCGCACGCGTACGAGCACATCGCTCAGGACGTGCAGATCCCCGGCTTCCGCAAGGGCAAGGTTCCCGCGCCGATCATCGATCAGCGCGTCGGTCGCGGTGCGGTCATCGAGCACGCCGTCAACGAGGCACTGGACGGCTTCTTCCGTGAAGCCGCCGCCGAGCACGGCGTGCGCATGGTCGGACGCCCCGCCGCTGACATCACGCAGTGGCCGAACGAGAAGGACTTCTCGGGCGACCTGCTGGTCGACATCGAGGTCGATGTTCGTCCCGAGGTCGAGCTGCCCAGCCTCGAGGACATCACGATCACGGTCGACGCCGTCGAGGCCGACGCCGCCGGCGTCGACGCTGAGCTCGACGAGCTGCGTGCCCGCTTCGGCACCCTGATCCCCGTCGACCGTCCGGCCGCCAAGGGCGACTTCGTCGACCTTGACCTGGTCGCGAACATCGACGGCACCGAGATCGATCGCGCCGACGGCGTGTCGTACGAGATCGGCTCGGGCCAGCTGCTCGAGGGCATCGACGAGGCGCTCGAGTCGCTCACTGCCGGTGAAGAGACCACTTTCCGCTCGACGCTGGTCGGTGGCGACCACGCGGGTGAAGAGGCCGAGGTCGCCGTGACGCTCAAGGCGGTCAAGGAGCGCGAGCTGCCCGAGGCAGACGACGACTTCGCGCAGATGGCTTCGGAGTTCGACACGATCGCCGAGCTGCGCGACAGCCTCGCCGAGCGCGTCGCTGAGCAGGGCGTCTTCACCCAGGGTGCCGCTGCGCGCGACCAGCTGATCGAGACGCTGCTCGAGCAGATCGAGATCCCCGTTCCGGCCCAGCTGATCGAGGACGAGGTGCACAACCACCTCGAGTCCGAGAACCGCCTGGAAGACGACGAGCACCGCGCCGAGGTCACCGAGGCCAGCGAGAAGCAGTTCCGCACCCAGGTGCTGCTCGACACGATCGCCGAGAGCGCCAACGTGCAGGTCTCGCAGGAAGAGCTCAGCCAGTACCTGATCCAGTCGGCCGCTCAGTACGGCATGGCTCCGCAGGAGTTCGTCGAGGCGCTGCAGGGCGCTGGCCAGCTGCAGTCGCTGGTCGGCGAGGTCGCGCGCAACAAGGCGCTGGCCGTAACCCTCGGCAAGGTCAAGATCGTCGACAGCAACGGCACCGCCGTCGACCTGTCGGCGTTCATCGGTGACGCCGAGGACGAGGCCGCTGACGAGGCCCCGGCCGAGGAAGCCCCCGTTGAGGAGGCTCCGGCTGAGGAGAAGCCCAAGAAGAAGGCTCCGGCCAAGAAGAAGGCCGCTGCGAAGGACGACGCCGACAAGGCCGAGTAACCAGAGCGCGGATAGGGGCGGATGCTGCGGCATCCGCCCCTTCTGCGTCTGCGGAGGATGACATGACAGACCTGGATACCCGATTCGATGCGGTCTGGGACGATGAGTCCCTGTCGGAGGACGAGCGCATCGTCGCTATCGACGCGCTAGCGGCCCTTTGCGGCGACGGTGCGCGCGCAGCATTCGAGCGCGCCGGCGCGCTCGACTCGGCGGGACGCGAGGGGGAAGCCGAACCGCTGTACCGACGTGCCCTGGAACTGGGGCTTGCCGAGGAGCTGCGCGTGCAGGCGGTGATTCAGCTCGCGAGTACTCTGCGGAATCTGGGTCGCGTCGCCGAGAGTCTCGACCTGCTGCGCGCCGAGCGTCGGCGTGGGGGAGAGCTCAGTGACGCTGTGGCCGCGTTCTACGCCCTGTCACTGGCATCCGCCGGCGATCCGCTCTCGGCGACGTCGGTCGCGCTGCAAGCACTCGCGCCGCACTTGCCGCGCTATCGCCGTTCGGTGACCGCCTACGCGCAGGAGCTGCGCCCGCCCCGGTGATATGCCGACGGCGAACACGGGGGAGCAGGCTGCCGCGCGCCGGTAGATTCGAATCACCGAAACACGGAAACAGGAGCTGACATGGCTGAACCTCTGATGGCGACGAGCGTCTTCGACAGGCTGCTGAAGGATCGCATCATCTGGCTGGGCTCTGAGGTGCGCGATGAGAACGCGAACGAGATCTGCGCCAAGATCCTCCTTCTCGCCGCCGAAGATCCCGAGAAGGACATCTACCTCTACATCAACTCGCCCGGTGGTTCGATCACCGCGGGAATGGCGATCTACGACACGATGCAGTTCGTGCCGAACGACATTGTCACCGTCGGCATCGGCATGGCCGCCTCGATGGGACAGCTCCTGCTGACCAGCGGCACCAAGGGCAAGCGCTACATCACCCCGAACGCCCGCGTGCTGCTGCACCAGCCGCACGGCGGCTTCGGCGGAACGGCCAGCGACATCCAGACTCAGGCGCAGCTGATCCTCTCGATGAAGCGTCGCCTCGCCGAGATCACGGCATCGCAGACCGGCAAGACGGTCGAGCAGATCAACGAGGACGGCGACCGCGACCGCTGGTTCACCGCCGATGAGGCCCTCGAGTACGGATTCGTCGACCACATCCGCGAGCACGCCAGCGACGTGCACGGCGGCGGCGGCACCGGCGCGGACAAGTAAGGCAGGAAGACACCTATGTACACCCCCACTTTCCGCGCCGCCGGCAACCTCCCCTCCAGCCGCTACGTGCTGCCGCAGTTCGAAGAGCGCACGGCCTACGGCTTCAAGCGTCAGGACCCCTACAACAAGCTGTTCGAAGACCGCGTGATCTTCCTCGGCGTGCAGGTCGACGACGCATCGGCCGATGACGTCATGGCGCAGCTGCTGGTTCTGGAGAGCCAGGACGCCGAGCGCGACATCACGATGTACATCAACTCGCCCGGTGGCTCGTTCACGGCGATGACCGCGATCTACGACACGATGCAGTACGTGGCGCCGCACATCCAGACCGTCGTCCTCGGCCAGGCGGCATCGGCGGCCTCCGTGCTGCTCGCAGCGGGTGCTCCCGGCAAGCGTCTGGCCCTGCCCAACGCGCGCGTCCTGATGCACCAGCCCGCCATGGGTGAGGCCGGCCACGGTCAGGCATCCGACATCGAGATCCAGGCGGCCGAGATCCTGCGGATGCGCACGTGGCTCGAAGAGACCATGGCCAAGCACACCGGCAAGGCGACCGAGCAGGTCAACAAGGACATCGACCGCGACAAGATCCTCTCCGCTCAGGAGGCGCTCGAGTACGGCATCGTCGACCAGGTGCTGACCTCGCGCAAGCGCGGCTGACGCGACCTGACACTGAAGCCCCCTCCGATCATCGATCGGAGGGGGCTTCGGCGTTCCGCGCGTCGCGCGCAACGAATGCGCAGTGCAACCGCATGTGACTGCTCATCTGAGCACTCCGATGCGCGTTCGTCGGCAAGCTCCTATGCTGGAGGCGAGAGGAGGATGCCCGTGGATGACGAACTGCTGATGGTCCGGGTTGCGGAACTGTCGTACGACGAGAACAAGACTCAGGACGAGATCGGCGCTCTGCTGGGCATCTCGCGCTGGAAGGTCGGGCGTCTGCTTGTGCAGGCGCGTGAGCAGGGCATCGTGCGCATCGAGATCGTGCACCCGCGGGCGCGCCGACTCGGTGTGGAACGCGCGCTCGTCGCGCGTTTCGGGCTGAAGGATGCCGTCGTCGTCCCCGCCGTCGACAACCCGGACGCCCTGCTCTCCCACGTCGCGGCAGCGGCCGCGGAACTGATCATGGCTCTGCGTCCGGTACCTCGCGAGATCGCCGTCAGCTGGGGGCGCACCCTCACCGCCGTCGCCGACGCCCTTCCGCAGGGGTGGGCGACGGGCGTCACCGTCGTCCAGGCGAACGGCGGCGTGAGCTTGAACCGTCGCTCTGGCGGCGCGGCATCCGTCGCCGTCACGATGGCCCAGCGCGGCGCCGGACAGGCAGTGCTGCTGCCCAGCCCCGCGATCCTCGAGCGCGTCGAGACGAAGCTGGCGATCGAAGCGGACCGAACGATCGCGGCGATCCTCGACCGTGCTGCCCGGGCGAACACCGTGCTGTTCACAGCCGGCCCGTGCGACGCGGGATCCGCGCACGTCGAGAACGGGTACCTCGCGGCGCAGGACATCGCTGAGCTCTCGCGCCGTGGCGCGGTGGGCGACGTGCTCGGGCGGTACATCGACGCCGACGGGAACATCGTCGACCCTCAACTCGATGCCAGGACTGTCGGCATCGGCCTCGACAGCCTGCGCGCCGCAGAACGCGCGATCTTCGTGACCGCGGGCGCCTCGAAGCACGACATCGCGCGTACAGTCGTCAGCAACGGACTGTGCTCCGTTCTGGTGACCGAAGAATCCACTGCCCTTGAACTCTTGGAGGAGATGTGACGACCACGGAACTGGCCCGCCGAACGGCGGTCGACGTGCTCGGCGGTGAACCCGACGACCAGACCCTGCGGCGCTTCCTGCACGGCCTGCCCGGCGTCGACGCCGTCGGCCTGGAACAGCGCGCAGCCGCACTCGGCACGCGTTCGATCAAGACGACGTCGAAGGCCTGGGCACTCGACAAGATCATCTCGTTGATCGACCTGACCACACTCGAAGGGGCCGACACGGCCGGCAAGGTGCGCTCGCTGGTCGCGAAGGCGAAGAACCCGGATGCCGCCGACCCGAGTACTCCGCTGGTGGCAGCCGTCTGCGTCTACGGCGACATGGTCGGCCATGCGGTCGACGCGCTCGGCGACCTGCACGGAGACCCTGACGACGGTCGCATCGCGGTGGCCGCGGTGGCCACGGCCTTCCCGTCGGGCCGCGCGTCGCTGGAGATCAAACTCGCCGACACGGCGGATGCTGTCGCTGCCGGAGCCGATGAGATCGACATGGTGATCGACCGCGGCGCCTTCCTGGAAGGCCGCTACGGACTGGTCTTCGACCAGATCGCCCGGGTCAAGGAGGCCTGCCGCCGCGAGGACGGCAGCTATGCCTCGCTGAAGGTCATCATGGAGACCGGCGAGCTGAACACCTACGACAACATCAAGCGCGCCTCATGGCTGTCGATTCTCGCCGGAGGCGACTTCATCAAGACCTCCACGGGCAAGGTGCAGCCGGCTGCGACGCTGCCGACCACGTTGCTCATGCTCGAGACGGTGCGCGATTGGCACCGCGCCACCGGCGAGAAGATCGGTGTGAAGCCGGCCGGTGGCATCCGCTCGTCGAAGGACGCGATCAAGTATCTCGTCACCGTCGCCGAGACCACCGGCGAGGAGTGGCTGCAACCACACCTGTTCCGGTTCGGCGCGTCGAGCCTGCTCAACGACGTGCTGCTGCAGCGCCAGAAGATGATCTCCGGCCACTACTCCGGCCCCGACTACGTCACGATCGACTGAGAAGGAGAGCGCATATGTCATTCCTGGAATACGCTCCCGCACCCGAGTCCAAGGCAGTCCTGAACCTGCGTGAGAGCTACGGGCTGTTCATCGACGGTGAGTTCGTCGACGGCACCGGGCCGAGCTTCCACACGATCTCTCCCGCCGATGAGTCCCGCATCGCCGAGGTCGCATCGGCATCCGACGAGGACATCGATCGCGCTGTCGCGGCTGCCCGCCGTGCGCACGACAAGGTGTGGTCGAAGATGAGCGGGCGCGACCGCGGCAAGTACCTGTTCCGCATCGCACGTCTCGTGCAGGAGCGCGCACGCGAGCTCGCCGTGGCAGAGAGCCTCGACAACGGCAAGCCGATCAAGGAGAGCCGCGACGTGGATGTGCCGCTGGTGGCATCCTGGTTCTTCTACTACGCAGGCTGGGCCGACAAACTCGACTACGCGGGCCTCGGAGCCGACCCCAAGGCGCTGGGCGTGGCGGGGCAGATCATTCCGTGGAACTTCCCGCTGCTGATGCTCGCGTGGAAGATCGCTCCGGCACTGGCCGCGGGCAACACCGTGGTGCTCAAGCCGGCCGAGACGACGCCGCTGACGGCGTTGATCTTCGCCGAGATCGTGCAGCAGGCCGACCTGCCCGCCGGCGTCGTCAACATCGTCACCGGGGCCGGGGCGACCGGCGCGACGCTGGTGCGCCACGCCGACGTCGACAAGATCGCCTTCACGGGGTCGACCGGCGTGGGCCGCAACATCGCGAGGGCCGTCGCCGGAACCGACAAGCGGGTCACGCTGGAGCTGGGCGGCAAGGCGGCCAACATCGTCTTCGATGACGCACCGATCGACCAGGCAGTCGAGGGGATCGTCAACGGCATCTTCTTCAACCAGGGCCATGTCTGCTGCGCTGGGAGCCGGCTGCTGGTGCAGGAGTCGATTCACGACGAGGTCGTGGACCGCCTGAAGCACCGACTGTCGACTCTGCGCCTGGGGGACCCGCTCGACAAGAACACCGATATCGGTGCGATCAACTCCGCGGCCCAGCTCGAGCGCATCCGCGAACTCAGCGCGGTCGGCGAGAGCGAGGGCGCCGAGCGCTGGACCGCCGACTGTGCGATTCCCGACAAGGGTTTCTGGTTCGCGCCGACCATCTTCACCGGTGTCGAGGCGTCGCATCGCATCGCGCGCGACGAGATCTTCGGCCCGGTGCTGTCGGTGCTGACCTTCCGCACCCCGGCCGAGGCGATCGCGAAGGCGAACAACACCCCGTACGGCCTGTCGGCGGGCATCTGGAGCGATAAGGGGTCGCGCATCCTCGCCGTGGCCGACAAGCTGCGTGCCGGTGTCGTGTGGGCGAACACCTTCAACAGGTTCGACCCGGCCAGCCCGTTCGGCGGGTACAAGGAGTCGGGATACGGGCGCGAGGGCGGCCGACACGGCCTGACCGCATACCTCAAGGGAGCATCGGCATGAGCAAGCGATTGACCGTTCCGAAGACGTACAAGCTGGCCATCGGCGGCGCGTTCCCGCGCAGCGAATCGGGACGCACCTACGAGGTGCGCTCGGCGAAGGGGGAGTTCCTCGCCAACGCCGCGAAGGCGTCGCGGAAGGATGCCAGGGATGCCGTCGTCGCGGCACGCGGCGCCGTCAAGGGCTGGTCGGGGGCGACCGCGTACAACCGCGGTCAGGTGCTGTACCGGGTTGCCGAGATCCTGGAGGGCCGTCGCGCCCAGTTCGTCGACGAGATCGTCGCTCAGGAGGGCGTGACCGCGGCCGCCGCCGGAACGCAGGTGGATGCCGCCATCGACCTGTGGGTCTGGTACGCGGGGTGGTGCGACAAGTACGCGCAGGTCACCGGAAACGCCAACCCCGTCGCGGGGCCGTACTTCAACATCTCCGTGCCCGAGCCGACGGGTGTCGTCGCGATCGTCGCGCCACAGGACTCGGCGCTGCTCGGGCTCGTCTCGGTCGTCGCGCCGGCTCTGGTGGCGGGCAACGCGGTGGTCGTCGTCGCGAGCGAGCAGTACCCGCTGTCGGCGATCAGCCTGGCAGAGGTGCTCGCGACCAGCGATGTGCCCGGCGGCGTCGTGAACGTGCTCACCGGTTCGGCCGCGGAGGTCGCGCCCTGGCTCGCCTCGCACGCCGACGTCAACGCCCTGGACCTCACCGGAGCGGGGGGCCTCGACTGGGTCGACCTCGAGATCGCGGCGGCCGACACACTCAAGCGCGTGCTGCGCCCGGCATCCGCCGAACCGAGCCTCGATCGCATCACAGCATTCACCGAGACGAAGACGGTCTGGCACACCAAGAGCATGATCTGAATCGCTGACGTCCGTCGTCACCCAGTAACGCCCCGTTCGGCTTCGGTCGGGCGGGGCGTTCGTCTCTCGTGCGGGCACGCACTAGCATGCCGACATGCAGAGCCTCCCTCGCCGTGTATCGGTTTCTGTCATCGCGCTGGTGGGCACGCTCGCCGTCGGCTGCACCGCGGCAGAGCCCGAGACAGCTCCGACGACGGAGCCTCCCCGCACCGCGCCCGCCACGAGCGCCTCGGCAGCGCCGACGCCGTCCGCGGTTCCCGCACCGACGCCGACGACCGACCTCGGAGGGTGCGAGTCCAGAACCAAGCTCGGCTTCTTGACCGGTGGTGATGAGGCGGGGCGCTGGGTGTACTGGACGGGACCGCAACTTCAAGACAGGGGAGCGACGAGCGGAGCGCGCGGCAGCGTGGCGACGGATGACGGAGGTCGCCTTCTCTCGTACGCGGTCGCAGACGGAGACGGCGCCTATGAGATCAGCGACCGTTTCTGCATCGACATCATCTCGTTCGCGACATACAGCGACCACGACTGGCTGAGGCTTGATCCCGGCGATGTACTGCGGCTCGCGATCGAGCCAGCAGACCTGTTCGAGGTTGGCTAGGGTACCGGCCGGCGTGCTTTTGTTAGCTCGCGCGCCAATCCGCCCGGGTGTCGGCGGGTGCGGTTAGGCTCAGAGAACGATCTTTCGATCCCGAGGAGGACGCATGGCCCGCATCGGTGAAAGCGCTGATCTGTTCAAGTGCTCGTTCTGCGGAAAGAGTCAGAAGCAGGTGCAGCAGCTCATCGCAGGCCCTGGTGTGTACATCTGCGATGAGTGCGTCGAGCTGTGCAACGAGATCATCGAGGAGCGCATGGCCGAGGCCGGTGCCGGTCCCGTGGCCGACTTCGAGCTTCCCAAGCCGCGCGAGATCTTCGCCTTCCTCGAGGAGTACGTGGTCGGGCAAGAGCCCGCGAAGCGGTCACTCGCCGTCGCCGTGTACAACCACTACAAGCGCGTGCGCGCTCGCGGTGCCCTTCAGCCGGCCGAGCAGAAGGCCGAAGAGGTCGAGGTCGCTAAGAGCAACATCCTCATGCTCGGGCCCACCGGGTGCGGCAAGACCTATCTCGCGCAGACGCTCGCAAAGCGGCTGAACGTTCCGTTCGCCGTCGCGGATGCCACGGCGCTGACCGAGGCGGGGTACGTCGGCGAGGATGTCGAGAACATCCTGCTCAAACTGCTGCAGGCCGCCGACTACGACACCAAGCGCGCCGAGACCGGGATCATCTACATCGATGAGATCGACAAGATCGCCCGCAAGGCAGAGAATCCCTCCATCACGCGCGACGTGTCGGGCGAAGGTGTCCAGCAGGCGTTGCTGAAGATCCTCGAGGGCACCGTCGCCTCCGTCCCGCCGCAGGGTGGTCGCAAGCATCCGCACCAGGAGTTCCTGCAGATCGACACGACGAACGTGCTGTTCATCGTCGCGGGAGCGTTTGCCGGGCTGGAGGACATCATCTCGGCCCGTGTCGGCAAGCACGGCGTCGGCTTCGGCGCACCTCTGCACGACAAGGGCAAGGACCTCGACCTGTTCGGCGAGGTACTGCCCGAGGACCTGCACAAGTTCGGTCTGATCCCCGAGTTCATCGGTCGGCTCCCGGTCGTGACCTCTGTGTCGCCGCTCGACCAGGACGCGCTCATCGACATCCTCACCGGGCCCCGCAACGCACTGGTCAAGCAGTATCAGCGCATGTTCGAGCTGGACGACGTGCAACTCGAGTTCGAAGAAGACGCGTTGCGCTCGATCGCCGACCTCGCCGTGGAACGCAAGACCGGCGCCCGAGGACTCCGCGCGATTCTCGAGGACGTGCTCGGACCGATCATGTTCGAGATCCCCTCCGCCGAGGACGTCTCCAAGGTCATCGTCACCAAGGACGCCGTCGAAGAGGGCGCAGCCCCGACGGTGATCCTGCGCCGCAAGCGCAAGAGCGCGTGAGCGCGGCTATCCGGGGAACCATCGTCACGCTCGGCGGCGGTGGATTCTCGATGTCCGATGACGGCACGTCGGCCATTGACGACCTCCTGCTGGACCTCACCGGACGTGAACGACCCAAGGTCTGTTTCGTGCCCACGGCCAGCGGTGATTCCCTCGACTACAGCAGTCATTTCGAGGCCGCCTTCGCGGGACGTGCCGAGACCTCGGTGCTGTCGCTGTTCGGCAACCGGGTCTACGACTACAGCGACCCCGAGATGCTTCGCGATCAGGACGTGATCTACGTCGGCGGCGGTTCGACGGCCAACCTGCTGGCGATCTGGCGTCTGCACGGTGTGCCCGAGGTGCTTCGCGCGGCGGCCGCCGACGGCACGATCCTCGCCGGCATCAGCGCGGGTATGAACTGCTGGTTCGACGCCTCGTCGACCGACTCGTTCGGACCGCTCGCTCCTTTGCGTGATGGGCTCGGATTCCTGCCCGGGAGCGCCTGTCCGCACTACCTAGGTGAGCCGGGGCGCCGCGAGAAGTACCTCGACTGGGTGGGCTCGGGAACGCTGCCCGAGGGGATCGCGGCCGACGATTTCTCGGCCCTCATCTGGCGCGACGGCGAGCTCGTCGAGGCGGTCAGCGAACAGCCCGGGCGTCCCGTTTTCCAGGTGGAGCGCCGGGACGGCGTCGGCGTCGAGCGCGAGATTCCCGTGCGGCAGCTGACGGCGCGCTGAGCGCCGATCACGGGCATCCGCCGTCGGAGAACGCGCCGCGTGCGCGTGCGCGGGACGCCGACGCGGCGCGTCCTCGGAGATCTGCACAACTTCGGAGCCGGAAGTCAAGCGGTGGATGCATCATGCGGTTAGGAGGAACTCGTTGAACGCTTGGGCGGGTGTTCTCAGCTCAAGGGTGGGGCGGGGTCTGGCGTTGAGTTTGTCGGCGACGTGGCGCAGGTCCTCGGCGGTCCAGGCGGATAGGTCGCTGCCCTTGGCGAACCAGTGCCGCAGGAGCCGGTTGGTGTTCTCGTTCGTGCCGCGCTGCCAGGGTGAGTGTGGGTCGCAGAAGTAGACGGGGGCTTGCAGATCGAGTTGAATGTCGACGTAGTCAGCCAGTTCGGTTCCTCGGTCCCAGGTGATCGATCGGCGCAGGTGGTCGGGGAGCTTGCTCATCTCGCGGATCATCGCCCCGGCGACTTCGGTTGCCGTGTGGCAGTTGGGCAGGTGCAGCAGGATCGTGAACCGGGTGGTCCGCTCCACCAGTGTCCCGATCGCTGACCGGTTCCCTGCGCCGAGGATCAGGTCCCCCTCCCAATGCCCAGGGACCGCACGGTCCTCGACCTCAGCAGGGCGTTGGCTGATCTTCAACGCGTCTTTGAACGGGCTCGGTGAACGCCTGCTCGCCCCTTCCCGGGACTTGCGGGCCGTGCGCCCGGTGGACAGCTGACGGGCCAGATCCTGGCGTAACTGGCCGCGCCCTTGGACATACAGGGCCTGATAGATCGTCTCGTGGCTCACCCGCCAAGTCTTGTCGTCCGGATGGTCGATTTCGAGGACCGTCGCGATCAGCTTCGGACTCCACCCATCGTCCATCCAGTCGGTGATCTGCGCGGCGAGGGATGGGTTCGTGTTGAGTTTGAACTCCTTCGGCCGTCGCCGGCCACGCTGCGCGGACAGCTCCGCGACCGCCGCGCAATACTGACCATCCACACCCCGGTGCCGAGCGAGTTCACGAGAGATCACCGACTGATCCCGGCCAACCCGCCAACCGATCTCGCGCTGAGACAGGCCCGCTCGCACGCCGGACTGGATCTCGATTCGCTCTTCCAACGTCAACCCCCGACCTGGCACCGAGTCCGGGCGTAGAGGGTCGGAAACAGGCTTCTGGCGACGAAACACTGGCATACCGACACTGTCCCGCCACCACATCCCGATCGTTTTGTCTGACACGCCAACGACCTGCGCAGCGCGCCCGAAAGAGAGCCCCTGACACACCGCCAGCAGCGCCGCATCCCTGACCGCAACCGAATACGTCATCAACGACCTCCGCATCAACCGATGCATCGACCATATGAATCCGCCCTCCGAGAGTGCGCAGATCTCCGAAGTTGTGCAGCGAGAAGTTGTGCAGCGAGAAGCTAAGCAGCGATCTGGGGCCGTGCGGCCACCTGACCCCTCTGATCAGACGGGCTCAGCCCTCCAGCCCGCGTCGCTTCAGCAGCGGGCCGATCTCGGCATCCCTCCCGCGGAACTCGCGGTAGGCCTCCAACGGGTCCTTCGAACCGCCCACACCCAGCAGCAGGCGACGGAACCGATCACCGTTCTCGCGCGTCAGGCCGCCGTGCTCGCGGAACCACGCCACCGTGTCGGCATCGAGCACCTCGCTCCAGATGTACGAGTAGTACCCGGCGCTGTACCCGCCGGAGAATACATGGGCGAAGTAGGTCGACGAGTACCGCGTCGGCACCACCGGGTTGAGCAGGCCGATGTCGGCGAGTGCCGCACGCTCGAACTCCGCGACCTCGGGGAGCTCGTCGCTCGTGCCCATGCGGTGCCAGGCCTGGTCCAGCCACGCCGCCGCGAGGTACTCGCTGGTGGCGTGTCCCTGGTCGAAGGTCGTCGACGCCTGCAGGCGCTCGACCACCGCAGAGTCCAGCGGCTCATCGGTCTCGTGGTGCCGGGCGTAGTTGCTGAGCACCTCGTCCCACAGGATCCACATCTCGTTGACCTGGCTGGGGAATTCGACGAAGTCGCGGAACACGTTCGTCCCCGAGAAGTGGGGGTACGTCACGCGCGCGAACAGGCCATGCAGGGCGTGCCCGAACTCGTGGAAGAGCGTGGTCACCTCATCCAGCGTGAGCAGGGTGGGTTGTTCGTCGCCCGGCTGGGACACGTTGAGGTTGTTCGCGACGACCGGTAGCTGGCCGCGCAGCGCGGACTCGCTCACGATCGGATTCATCCATGCGCCGCCGCGCTTGGAATCGCGCGTGTAGAGGTCCAGCACATAGAGCCCGACCGCGGAACCATCGGCGTCGTGCATCTCGAAGATGCGGGCATCGGGATGGTACGCACGCAGATCGTCGCGCTCGGTGAATCGGATGCCATAAAGCTGCGTCGCGGCGAAGAACACACCGTCGACGAGCACCCGTTCGGCCTCGAAGTACGGGCGCAGGGCGGCAACGTCGATATCGAACCGCTGTGCGCGCACCTTCTCGGTGTAGAAGGCCCAGTCGTGTGCCTCCAGAGCGAACGGCTCGCGTTCGACCGTGTCGATGATGCGCTGCAGCGCCTCGCGCTCGCGTTCGGCGTTGCGTGCCGCCGGTACGGCGAGTTCGCGCAGCATCCGCTCCACAGCATCCGGTGACCCCGCGGTCTCATCGGCCGTGACGTACGCGGCGTGGGACTCGTAGCCCAGCAGGGTCGCGCGCTCGGCGCGCAACCCGACGATCTCGGCGAGCACCGAGCGGTTGTCGTGCGCGTTTCCGCGCGCACCCCGCGCGAGAGATGCGGTGAGGATGCGGCGGCGGCTCTCGCGCACGGTGAGGGCGGCGAGATACGGATGCCCGGTGAACAGCGGCAGCGTCACCAGGAAGCTGCCCTCCAGGCCCCGATCGGCGGCGGCGCGCGCGGTGGCGCTGAGTTCGCCATCCGAGAGGCCGTCGAGGTCGGCCGCGTTATCGAAGACGACGGCGAGGTCGTTCGTGTCGTTGAGCAGGTTCTTCTCGAACGTGGTGCTCAGCGAGGACAGGCGCTGATTCAGCGCGGTGAGCCGGGCCTTCGCAGCGGCGTCGAGCGCGGCGCCGGCATGCGTCATCTCTCTAAAGTGGCGCTGCACGAGATAACGCTGCTCGGCGGTGAGGTCTGGCCGGGTGTCGAGTGCGTCGTGCACCCGGCAGACGCGCCAATACAGCTGTTCGTCGAGCAGGATCGCATCGTGATGTGCGGCCATCAGCGGGGCGAGCTCTTCGTCGATGGCCTGGATCTCGGGCGTGGCATCCGCCGAACTGACGGTGTAGAAGGCGTGGGCCACGCGGTCGAGCAGTTCACCGCTGCGCTCCAGCGGCTCGATCGTGTTCTCGAAGGTGGGCATCGATCGCACCACCGTGAGCGACCGGATCTCGCCGAGCTGTTCGTCGAAGCCCTGGCGGAACGCCGGCATGTAGTGCTCGGGCCGGATCGCGGCGTAGTCGGGAAGCCCGTACGGCAGCGACGAAGGAGACAGGAGCGGGTTGGTGTCCACGGTCATCCGTCGAGTCTAGGTCGGGATGATGCTCCTGCCCCCTTCCGCCACTACCCGCGCCGTGTTGTCGCCGTGCGGCGCGTCGCGGGGCGCTGGCGGCGGCGCGTGGCGCCTGGCCAGTAGCGGCGCAGCAGACGGCTCCAGTCGTTGTGATGCAGGTGCGGGTAGAGCAGCGCCGCCCCGATGCAGTACTTGCTCACGGAGTGCGGGCGGATGCCGTGCTGCAGCAGCAGCCGGTCGAGGTCTCCGGCGCCGTCGGGGGACTTCGTCTCGACCAGAACGTCCTGCGGGCCGGTGACCTTCTGCTCATCGTTCTCGCAGTCGAGATCGGTGTCGAGGGTGACCCGCTGCTCACCGAGGCTCAGTGTTGTGCGGTGGTAGTACGTCTGCAGCACGGGCTTCAGATCACTGCCGTCCGAGCCAATCAATGACGACACGTACTCGCGATCCGAATCATCCAGTGCATCCGAGCGATCGACATCGTGCGGGCGGCGCTCCTTCAGCGTGCGACCGCGCAGTCCCTTCGACTTCACCTCGAGCATGCACGTGCCCGACTCGGTGTATGTGCGGGTGCGCACCTTGTAACGGTGGCGGCGCCGCTGCACGTGCTGGCGGAAGAACGTGAACTCGGGGGAGTCGAAGTACACGGTGCGGTACAGGAAGGTGCGCGCGCCGCCGATCTCCAAAACTCGCAGCCCCTGCATCTCGCGCAGCAGCGTTCCCAGCAGCTCGCGTGGCACGAAGTACTTGCGGTCGACCCGATCCAGCAGCGCGGCCGCGCCGGAGAGCTCCTCCAGCGAGACCGGCTCGAGGTCGGCGATCACCTCGTCGAGGGCGTTCATGCGGGCATCCGATCAGCGGCGGTCTCGGCGACCAGGCGCTGGTCGGCCGTCGGGCGACCGGTGGGGCGAGCGGGGTCGCGGCGGTAGCGCACGTCGACGACGGTGGTCTCGCGCACCAGGTCGAGCTCCAGCAGCTCCACGCGGACGGTCGAGGCTCCCAGCAGAGCTGCGACGGCGGCCCTCAGCTCGGTCTCATCGGCGTAGGCGCGGTCGAGGGTCAGCGTCTGACGGCGGTGGTTGCGCGCCAGCAGGGGGCTGTCGACGACGGCCATCACGATCAGCATCAGTGCCGACAGCAGGGGCATGAGCCACGCGGGTTCGGGCCGCAGACCGGCCAGAAGGCCGAGCGCCAGGGCGGTGAAGTAGTACGCGATCTCCTGCTGGGTGATCTGGTCCGAGCGCAGGCGGATGATCGACAGGATGCCGAACAAGCCCAGCCCGAGGCCGATGCCCGCCTCGACCGAGCTCAGCGCGATGGTCACGGCCATCACACCGGTGTTCAGGGCGACGTACGACAGCATCAGGTCGCGCCGGCGGTGGCGCCGGAAGTACAGCGCGTAGGCGAGCACGGTGATGGCTGCGACGTTGGTGGCGATGGCGATCGTGGTGATCATGGTGAACTCCTCGTGAACGTTGATGAATTCACGATGACGACTCGGGATGAGTTCAGGATGAGGCGTGTATGAGGACTCTCTCATTCACTCAGGCGCGCCATCACCTGCTGCAGTCCGTCGACCACGACGCGTACACTACGCCGCCGGAGCGTCTCGGGGCGTGCCAGTACATCGATGAGGCGATGGTTGCCGACGCCCCGCAACGGCAGTCGCACGATGTCGCGGTCGTCGACGCTGCGTGAGGTGAAACGCGGCAGCATGCCGATCGCGTCACCCGCGGCGACCACGGCGGCGACGGCGCCGTAGTCATTGATGCGGTGCTGCACCTGCGGGGATCGATTTGCGACGGCCGCGATCGCGCCGAGCACATCGTCGGGGGAGTATCCGACCCGGCTGGTGACCCAGCGTTCTCCGGCGATGTCGGCGGCGGTGACCGCCGCACGCCCCGCCAGCGGGTGGGTGACGGCGACGGCGATGTCGAGCGGCTCGCGCACGAGGGTGAGACTGCGGATGCCCTGTGTCGGCCAGGGCGGTGAATGCTCCATGCGGTGCGCGAGCACGAGGTCGTATCGGGCGGTGAGCGCGGGGAACTCGTTCTGCGCGACGTCCTCGTCGGTCAGCTGCACCGCCGGTGTGGCCTCGGCAGATGACAGTTCGCGCAACAGGGCGCCGAACAGTGCCTGCCCAACGCTGTGGAAGCCGCTGATGGTGACGGTTCCCGTGCTGTCCTGCTCGTACTCGTCGAGTGCGCTGCGTGCGGCGGCCATGGCATCGATGGCCTCAGCGCCGGCGGCGGCGAGCACCTCACCGGCTGCGGTGAGCGCCAGGGTGCGTCCCTGCTTGCGTGTCAGCGGCGTGCGGAAGCCCCGTTGCAGAGCGGTCAGCTGCTGTGACACGGCCGAGGGGGTCACGCGCAGTGCTTCGGCAACGGCGGTGACGCTGCCCAGGGTGCCGAGCTCACGAAGGATCTGCAGCTGATGGAGTTCCATGCCCAAAGTTTAGTTCTCGCTTAATCCACAGTGCAGTGTTTGGTGATTGCTCTACAACGTCGGGTGGAGTGAAATCGAAGTATGAAGGCACTTTTCAAGAGCGGTCCGCATGAAGGACTGGAGATGGTCGATCGGCCGGATCCGGTGGCGGGTACCGGCGAGGTCGTGATCCGCGTGCTGCGCACCGGCATCTGCGGCACCGACCTGCACATCCGACGGTGGGACGATTGGGCGGCATCCGCCATCGAGGCACCGCTGATCCCCGGACACGAGTTCTACGGCGAGGTCGTCGAGGTCGGTCCGCTCGTGCACGACATCGCCGTCGGCGACCGCGTCTCGGGCGAGGGACACATCGTCTGCGGCACCTGCCGCAACTGCCGTGCCGGACGTCGCCAGATGTGCATCCGCACCATCGGTCTGGGCCTGCAGCGCGACGGCGCATTCGCCGAGTACCTCTCGTTGCCGGCGACGAACGTCTGGGTGCACCACGATGACGTCACCCCCGAGCTCGGCGCGATCTTCGACCCGCTCGGCAACGCCGTGCACACCGCCCTGACCTATCGTGTCGTCGGCGAGGACGTGCTGGTCACCGGCTGCGGGCCGATCGGACTGATGTCGATCGCCGTGGCGCGCCACGCCGGTGCCCGCTACATCGTCGCGACCGATGTCAGCGCACCGCGCCTGGAGATGGCCAAGGTCATGGGGGCCGATGAGGTCATCGACGTCTCTCAGCAGGACATCCGCGAAGCCCAGCGCTCGCTGGGCATGCGCGAGGGCTTCGACATCGGCTTTGAGATGAGTGGTGCACCCACCGCGCTGCCCGCGATGATCGACAACATGAAGCACGGGGGCCAGATCGCCATGCTGGGGCTCCCCAGCAGCGGATTCGACATCGACTGGGGCAAGCTCGTCACCCATATGCTCACCATCAAGGGCATCTACGGTCGCGAGATGTTCGAGACCTGGAACGCGATGGGCGCCATGCTGCACACCAGCGCGACGCTGCGCGATTCGATCAGCCGTGTGATCGCGGACTGTATTCCCGCGCGCGACTGGGAGCGGGGCTTCGCCGCCGCCGAGGCCGCCGGCACGGGCAAGATCATCCTCGACTGGACTGAGCTGTAGGAGCCGACATGTATACCACCTTCAAGAACCACCTCGCCGATGAGCTCGCGGGTATCGAAGCAGCCGGGCTGACCAAGCGCGAGCGCGGCATCGCGGGTCCGCAGCAGGCAGAGATCACGACCGGCGGCGCGCAGGTGCTCAACTTCTGCGCGAACAACTACCTCGGTCTCGCCGACGACCCGCGCATCCTCGCGGCCGCGAAGGGCTCGCTCGACACCTGGGGCTACGGCCTCGCCAGCGTGCGCTTCATCTGCGGTACCCAGGACCAGCACCTCGAGCTCGAACGTCGCCTCGCCGGCTTCCTCGGTACCGACGACGCGATCCTGTACTCGTCGTGCTTCGACGCCAACGGCGGTGTGTTCGAGACGCTGTTCACGGCCGAGGACGCCATCATC
Organism: Microbacterium esteraromaticum; assembly: GCF_028747645.1. Classification (NCBI taxonomy): domain Bacteria; kingdom Bacillati; phylum Actinomycetota; class Actinomycetes; order Micrococcales; family Microbacteriaceae; genus Microbacterium; species Microbacterium esteraromaticum. Next base: position 1,936,951 of record NZ_CP118100.1, on the reverse strand, counting down.
TCGGACGAACTCAACCACGCGTCGATCATCGACGGCATCCGCCTGTCGAAGGCACGCCGTCTGCGCTACCGCAACCGCGACATGGCCGATCTCGAAGAGCAGCTGAAGGCGGCTTCGGATGCCCGCTTCCGCGTCATCGTCACCGATGGCGTGTTCTCGATGGACGGCTACATCGCCCCCTTGCAGGAGATCTGCGACCTCGCCGAGCGGTACGACGCGCTCGTCTTCGTCGACGACTCGCACGCCGTCGGGTTCGTCGGTGAGCACGGCCGTGGCACGCCCGAGCTGTGCGGCGTCGAAGGGCGGGTCGACATCTACACCGGTACCTTCGGCAAGGCGCTCGGCGGGGCCTCGGGTGGATACGTCGCCGCGCACCGCGAGATCGTCGCCCTGCTGCGCCAGCGCTCGCGCCCGTACCTGTTCTCGAACACGCTGGCGCCGTCGATCGTCGCCGGAACGCTGACGGCGCTCGACCTCGTCGAGGGGTCGGCCGATCTTCGCGCCCGTCTGCGCGAGAACGCCGCGCTGTTCCGCGCCCGCATGACCGAAGAGGGCTTCGAGCTGCTGCCGGGCGAGCACCCGATCGTCCCCGTGATGTTCGGTGACGCCGCGCTGACGGCTCGCATCGCCGACGAGATGCAGAAGCAGGGCGTGTATGTCACGGCGTTCAGCTTCCCGGTCGTTCCGCGGGGGCTGGCGCGCATCCGCGTGCAGCTCTCGGCGGCGCACACGCCCGAGCAGGTCGAGCGCTGTGTGGCGGCGTTCGTCGCGGCACGCGCCGCCGTGAGCTGACGCTGTCGCTGCCATGAGGTGAGGCACTCGCCGACACCCCGTGTTATCGCCGAGACCCCGTGCTGCAGACGTCTGCAGCACGGGGTCTCGGCGTGAAGTGGGGGTGTCGGTTCAGTCTTCGAACGGGCGTGCGATGACCTCGCCCGTCGCGCTGAGCAGAACCTCCCACCCGGCGTCGAGCTCGGCGATCGGCCGGCCCTCCAGCCAGGTGAGGGTCCAGTGCCCGGTCAGGCCCCGCGCCTCGACCTCGGTGATCGCAGGGTGCAGTTCGGCCGGCACGGATGCCGGCGGCTTCGCCCCGGTCGCCCAGCGCGTGCCGAGTTGCATCACGCCTCCACCGGGGCGAGCTCGATGGCCGTGACCGTCAGCTCGTCGGCATCCGCGAAGCTCAGCTCGGCGATGCGCCCGACCGCACGCAGATCATCGGCCACGGCGCGCAGCGCCTCGACCTTCGCCGCCGGGGCGGCGATCGTGGCGCTGGCCACCGGAGTCTTCTGCGAGGCCTTGGCCTCGGTCTTCGCGCGGCGGATGCCGATCAGCGCCTCGCTGGCGGCGTCGAGCACCGCGGTGTCACCGTCGATGCCCAGCGGGGACGGCCATGCGGCGGTGTGGATCGAACCCTCTTCGAACCACGACCACGCCTCCTCGGTCGCGAACGACACGATCGGCGCCAGCAGGCGCAGCAGCGTCGACAGTGCCAGGCGCAGCGCCAGGGCGGCGGATGCCTGACCGACGTCCGTCTGGTCGTAGGCGCGTTCCTTCACCAGCTCCAGGTAGTCGTCGCAGAAGGTCCAGAAGAACGCCTCGGTGACCTCCAGCGCCTTGGCCTGGTCGTAGTTCTCGTAGGCCTTGGTCGCGTCGCGCACGACGGCGTCCAGTGCGGTGAGCATCGACGCATCGAGTGCGTGCGTGACCTCAGCGCCCTCGGGGACCGGGAACGACAGCACGAACTTCGCCGCGTTGAGGATCTTGATCGCCAGGCGGCGACCGATCTTCACCTGCGTGGGATTCTGCGGGTCGAACGCCGCGTCCATTCCGAGACGGCTCGACGCCGACCAGTAGCGCACCGCGTCGGAGCCGTGCTTGTCGAGGATGTCGGCCGGGGTGACGACGTTGCCCTTCGACTTGGACATCTTCTTGCGGTCGGGGTCGACGATGAAGCCCGAGATCGCCGCGTTGCGCCACGGCGACCGGTGGTCTTCAAGCGTCGAGCGCAGCATCGTCGAGAACAGCCAGGTGCGGATGATGTCCTGGCCCTGCGGACGCAGGTCGAACGGCGCCACGAGGTTCCAGAGGTCCTCATCGCGCTGCCAGCCACCGGCCAGCTGCGGCGTGAGCGAGGACGTCGCCCAGGTGTCGAAGATGTCCTTCTCAGCATCGAAACCGCCCGCGACACCGCGCTGCTGCTCGGTGTACCCGTCGGGCACATCGGTGGTCGGATCGATCGGCAGCTGAGCAGTCGTCGGAACGAGCACGCGGTCGTAGTCGCGCTCGCCGTTCTCGTCGAGGGCGTACCAGACCGGAATCGGAACACCGAAGAATCGCTGACGCGAGACGAGCCAGTCGCCGGTCAGGCCGCCGACCCAGTTCTCGTAGCGCACCCGCATGAAGTCGGGGTGCCAGGCCAGCTCGCGCCCGTGCTCGACGAGCCGGTCGCGCAGTTCGGCGTCTCGTGCGCCGTTGCGGATGTACCACTGACGTGTCGAGACGATCTCGAGCGGGCGATCGCCCTTCTCGAAGAACTTCACGGCGTGGTTGAAGGGCTTGCCGACCGCCGTCATGTCGCCGGTCTCCTGCAGCTTCTCAACCAGCGCCTTGCGAGCGCTGAACACCGTCTTGCCCGCCATGCTCTCGGCATACCAGGTGCGGGCGTCGGCATCCGCCACGGTTTCGGGGGCTTCGGGAAGGAAGCGTCCGTCCAGCCCGATGGTCGTCATGTTCGGCAGCTCGGCGCCGGCCGTCGTGCGCAGCTCGCGCCACCACACGATGTCGGTCACGTCGCCGAACGTGCAGACCATCGCGGCCCCGGTGCCCTTGTCGGCCAGGGCGAGGTGGTGCCCGTGGATCTCGATCTCGGCGCCGAAGAACGGCGTGCGCACCTTTGTGCCGATGAGGTGCTTGTGCGGCCCCTCGGGGTGGGTGACGATCGCGATGCACGCCGGCAGCAGTTCAGGGCGCGTCGTGTCGACCGCGATCGAACCCGAGCCGTCGGCGAAGGGGAACTCGATGGTGTGATAGGCGGCCTGCTGGTCGCGGTCCTCAAGCTCAGCCTGGGCGATCGCCGAACGGAAGTCGATGTCCCACAGTGTCGGCGCGAGCGACTGGTACGCCTCGCCCCGCTCCAGGTTGCGCAGGAACGCGAGCTGGCTCTGGCGGATCGTGTCGTCCGAGATAGTGCGGTACGACTGGGTCCAATCGACGCTCAGGCCGAGCTGGCGGAACAGCGCCTCGAAGTGCTTCTCGTCCTCGACGGTCAGCTTCTCGCACAGCTCGATGAAGTTGCGGCGGCTGATCGGCATCTGGTCGGCCGCGCGCGAGGACTTGCCGCCGCCCTCGAGCGGGGGAGTGAAGTCGGGGTCGTACGCGAGGGAGGGATCGCAGCGCACACCGTAATAGTTCTGCACGCGGCGCTCGGTGGGCAGGCCGTTGTCATCCCATCCCATCGGGTAGAAGACGTTCTTGCCGCGCATGCGCTCGAAGCGCGCCGTGATGTCGGTGTGGGTGTACGAGAACACGTGGCCGATGTGCAGGCTGCCCGACGCCGTCGGCGGGGGAGTGTCGATCGAGTAGACGCCGTCTCGGCCGGATCCGGTCGCACGTGCACGATCGAACAGGTAGGTGCCCTGCTCGGACCAGGCCTCGCCCCACTTCGCTTCGAGACCTTCGAGTGCGGGCTTGTCGGGAATGCTGGACATGGAGGTCTCCTTCGAGCGATGTGTGCGGCACTGTGTGAGCGTGCCTGAGTGTGGGTTGTCGGGTCAGTCTACCGGGCGCGCTCGATGGGGCGACGCCGGCCACCCGCGGTGATATATCGACGGTGTCCAAGAATCGACGGTAGACTTGGGCTAACCCGTCTCTTCTTCCTGAGGATCACTATGCCCGCATCCACCGTGCGCCGACTTCTTCCGCTCGCGGCGCTCGCCGCAGCATCCGCCCTTCTGCTCTCCGCCTGCGCCGGCCCAGCCTCCGACGGTCAGAACGACGCACAGGGCGCCGCCGACCCGAACGGCGAACTCGTCTGGGCCATCGAAGGGGCGAACCTCGCGGCCGGCCACATGGACCCCCAGATCAGTCAGCTCGACGTGTCGGGCATGGTGCAGCGCCAGGTGCTCGACTCCCTCGTCTTCCAAGAGGCCGACGGATCGTTTTCGCCGTGGCTCGCCACCGATTGGACGGTGTCCGAGGACGGCACCACCTACACCTTCCGCCTGCGTGACGACGTCACCTTCCACGACGGGGAGCCCTTCGATGCCGCCGCCGTCAAGGCGAACTTCGATCGCATCATCGATCCCGACACGGTCTCGGCGCAGGCGGCGAGCATGCTCGGTGGCGACTACTACGCGGGCACCGAGGTGCTGGGGGAGTACGAGGTCGCCGTCAGCTTCACGCAGCCCTACGCACCGTTCCTGCAGGCGGCGAGCACCGCGCAGCTCGGCTTCTGGTCGCCGAAGGTGCTCGAAGAGGCCGGCGATCAGCTCAAGGCCGGTGGGCCCGGCATCAACGTCGGTACCGGTCCGTTCGTGCTGACGGAGTACACCCCCGACCAGGAGCTCGTCTACTCGCGCAACGACGACTACGCGTGGGGGCCGCACGGCGACGACGCCGCCGCGTTCGAGACTCTGCGCGTGCAGATCCTCCCGGAGGCATCGGTGCGCGCAGGCGTGGTGGGCAGCGGCGAGGCCGACCTCGCCAGCAACATTCCGCCGAACCAGGTCGCAACACTCCCCGACGACGTCGAGGTAGAGGCGATCGAGTACCCCGGTCTGCCGTACTCGCTGTTCCTCAACGAGAAGCACGGCGTCTTCGCCGATGAGAAGGTGCGCCAGGCGTTCGCCAGGGCGATCGACATCGACACGGCCGTCGAGGAGATCTTCTACGGTCAGTTCCCGCGCGCATGGAGCGTGCTGTCTGCCTCGACGCCCGGCTACGACGCCGCCGTCGAGGGCACCTGGGCATTCGATCAGGACGTCGCGAACACGCTGCTCGATGAGGCCGGCTGGACCGAACGAGGCGACGACGGCATTCGGATGAAGGACGGCGAGCGGCTGACCGCCGACTGGATCGCGTGGACGCCCGTTCCCGATGACCGCACCGCTCTGGCCAACGTCGTCCAGTCCGACCTCGCCGAGGTCGGGTTCGAGATCACCCGCGACGTGCTCGAGCCGGCCGCGTACAACGAGCGCTACGGTCCCAAGACGTTCGACATCACCGACTGGGGCTTCTCGGGTGTCGACGCCGACCTGCTGCGCAACCACCTGCACAGCGAAGGGTTCCAGAACGCCTCGCAGGTGAGCAACGCCGAGATCGATGCGCTGCTCGAAGAGGGACTGGCTGCCCAGCAGCAGGCGGACCGCGACGCGGCCTACCAGCAGGTGCAGGAGTGGAACGCGGCATACACTGCCATCGTGCCGCTCTACACTCCTTCGCTCATCACCGCCGTGGGAGCCACCGTCGACGGGCTGACGTACGACCTCTACGGTCGTCCGCTGTTCTACGAAGCCACCGTCGCCACGCCGTGATCCGCCGGGTCGTCGAGCTCGTCGCATCCGCGGTCTTCGTACTGTGGGGTGCGGCGACGCTCGCGTTCCTGGCCTTCCGGGTGATTCCCGGTGACCCCGTCGATGTCATGCTCGGACCGCTCGCGCAGGTGTCCGAGGCGACGAAAGCCGGCATCCGCGACGAACTCGGCCTCACTCGCCCACCGCGGCAGCAGTACCTCGACTACCTCGGCGGACTGCTGCGGGGCGACCTCGGGGAGTCGTATCAATTGCGGATGCCGGTAGCCGAGGTGATCGGACGGAATCTCGCCCCGACCGTGCAGCTGACACTGCTGGCGCTCGTGATCGGCGTGGTACTCGCGCTGACGGTCGCGCTCCTGGCCCGCCGCGGCGCGCCGCGCGCCGTCGCCAGCGCCGTCGAGCTCGTGGTGCTGTCATCGCCGGTGTTCTGGATCGGACTGATTCTGCTGTCGGTCTTCGCGTTCGGTCTCGGATGGTTCCCGGTCGCGGGCACGCGCAATCCGGCGACGATCGTGCTTCCTGCCATCACGCTTGCGCTGCCGGTGGCGGCCCTGATCGGGCAGGTGCTGCGCGACGGCATCGAGCAGGCTGAGCGGCAGCCCTTCGCCGAGACGGTGCGCGCGCGAGGCGCTGGGCCGGTGCGGCTGACCCTCGTACACACTCTGCGGCACGGGGCATCCGGTGCCTTGACGCTGACCGCCTATCTCGTCGGGTCGCTGCTGGGCGGCGCGGTGCTCGTCGAGACGGTGTTCGCGCGCCCCGGCCTGGGCCGGGTCACCCTCACCGCGATTCTTGATCGTGACCTGCCGGTCGTCACCGGCATCATCATGCTCAGCGCGCTGGTCTTCGTCGTCATCAACACGATCGTCGAACTCGTGCATCCACTGATCGACCCCCGATTGCACGTCGCGCGCCGCCCGAACGACGCGACGCCGACCGACGCGACGCCGGCCGGAGCGGGGGAGCCGCGATGACGGTCGCAGAGGTGACCACGCGGCGCCGGATGCGCCCGACCGACGCGGTGCTGTGGGCGGCCCTCGCCTTTCTCGCGCTGATCGCCGTCGCGGCGCTGTTCCCGACACTCTTCGCCACGCACGACCCGCTGGAGACCGAGGTGCGCGAAGCGCTGCTGCCACCGAGCGCTGCCCACCTGTTCGGCACTGATCAGAGCGGACGTGATGTCTTCTCTCGCGTCGTGTACGCGGCGGGCCCGTCGGTCGGGATCGGTGTGCTCGCCACGGGCCTGGCGCTCGTGGGCGGGCTGGTGCTCGGCTCGCTGGCCGGGGTGGCACCGCGGGGTGTCGACGCCGTCGCGATGCGGATCAACGACATCGTGCTGGCCTTTCCCGAGTTCCTCATCGCACTGATCATCGTGGCGCTGCTCGGGCCGGGGCACATCAATGTCGCGATCGCCGTGACCATCGCCGCCGTACCGGTGTACATCCGCCTGGCCAGGACGAGCACGCGCACGTTGCGCATCGCCGAACACGTCGAGGCGGCGCGCATCCTCGGGGTCGGGCCCGTGCGCGCCTTCCTGCGTCATGTCGCTCCCGGCGTGCTCGGAACGCTGAGCGTTCTCGCCACGATCGGCATCGGATCCAGCATCCTCGCGGCCGCCGGCCTGAGCTTTCTCGGTTTGGGGCCGGTCGAACCGACTCCGGAGTGGGGCCTGATGCTCTCGGGTGGGCGGAACGTGCTCGGTACCGCATGGTGGGTCTCGGTGTTCCCCGGGCTCGCGATCTCACTCACGGTGATCGCCGCGACCATCGTGGGGCGGCGACTGCGCGCCCGAATGGACGGGGTCCTCTCATGAGCGCCCTTGACGTGCGCGGTCTGCGTATCTCTTTCGACGGAACCGTCGTCGTCGATGACGTCTCCGTCACCGTCGAGCCCGGTGAGTGTGTGGCGATCGTCGGCGAGTCTGGGGCCGGTAAGTCCCTCACCGCCCGGGCCCTGCTCGGTGCGGCACCGGTGGGAGCATCCGTCGCGCTCGATGCGCTCACGATCGGAGACACAGATGCCACCGGCCTCACCGAGTCGGCGTGGCGCCGACTACGCGGGCGCCGGATCGCTCTGGTCGCGCAGGACGCGCTCGCTGCGTTGGATCCGCTGCGGCGCGTCGGTGCCGAGGTCGCCGAGCCGCTGGAGATCCACGGGATCGCGCGCGGGGAGCGCCCGGCGCGTGTGCGCGGGCTGCTTGAGCGGGTGGCCATGCCGGATGCCGAGCGCCGCGCCCGCGCCTACCCCCATGAACTGTCTGGCGGGCTGCGGCAACGTGCGCTGATCGCCTCGGCGCTCGCCGCAGAACCCGACGTGCTGGTCGCCGACGAGGCGACAACGGCACTCGACGCCACGGTCCAGGCGCGCGTGCTCGCGCTGCTCCGCGAGATCGCCGACTCGGGAACCGGTGTGCTGTTCATCAGTCACGACTTCGCCGCGGTGAGCCGGGTCGCCGATCGTGTCATCGTGATGCGCCACGGGCGGATCGTCGACCAGGGGACGGTGGCCGACATCTTCGCCGCCCCGCAGGAGGACTACACGCGTCGTCTGATCGCCGCGACGCGGCACGCGGTGCGTGAAGCCGGCGCGGCAGGGCCGACGCTGCTGGACGCCGTCGGGGTGTCGAAGACGTTCGACCGGCCCGTCCTGCGCGACGCGACGTTCCGGGTGCAGGCCGGTCGTACGCTCGGCATCGTCGGGGAATCGGGATCGGGGAAGACGACGCTGGCGAGGATGCTGGTCGGCGTCGAGCGCCTCGACGCCGGTGCGCTGCGGTGGACCTCGCCCCAGCGCGTGCAGCTCGTGCACCAGAACCCCCTCGGTGCGTTCGACCCGCGATGGCGCACGGAGCGCTCGCTGCACGAGGCGCTTCAGGCGGCCGGAGTGCCGCGCGCGCAGCGTTCGTCGCGGGCGGCGGAGCTGATGCGGGAGGTCGGTCTCGACCCGGAGCTAGGTCGCCGCCGCCCGTCGCAGCTGTCCGGAGGGCAGCGGCAGCGGATGGCGATCGCACGCGCGCTCGCCGCAGACCCCCAGGTGCTCGTGCTGGATGAACCGGTGTCGGCGCTCGACCCGACGGTGCGTGAACGCGTGCTCGCTCTGCTGCGGCGTCTGCAGCGGGAGCGTGAACTGACCATGGTGTTCGTGTCGCACGACCTCGATGTGATCGCTGCGGTCAGCGACGATGTCCTTGTCATGAGAGACGGCGAGATCGTCGAACAGGGCCCGGTCGCACGCGTGTTCGCCGATCCTCAGCATCCGTTCACGGTCGAGCTGCTGGCAGCGCGCCGCCCCGCCTGAGACGGGCCGCGCGCGGATTATCAGCGACCTCCCAGCTTTGCTACCTTTGGGGCAATGGTGACGCCGAGGTCACCGCCGGAAAGGAAGCATCAACCATGTCTCCCGTTCTTCTGATGACGATCGGGCTCGCGGTCTTCGCCTGCGGATACTTCTTCTACTCACGGTATCTGGCCAACCGAGTGTATCGACTCGACCCAGCTTTCAAGACTCCCGCGCATGAACTCAATGACGGCGTCGACTATGTTCCGACGAACAAGTTCATCCTCTGGGGGCACCACTTCACCTCTGTGGCGGGTGCGGCGCCCATTGTCGGACCCGCCATCGCGGTGATCTGGGGGTGGGTGCCGGCCTTCCTGTGGGTCACCATCGGAACGGTCTTCTTCGCCGGTATGCACGACCTCGGCGCGCTCTGGGCGTCGAACCGCAACAAGGGCCGGTCGATCGGCGCCCTGTCGGCGCGGTACATCGGCAAGCGCGGGGCGAGCCTGTTCCTGGTCGTCATCTTCCTGCTGCTGTTGATGGTCATCGCCGCGTTCGCCGTCGTGATCAAGAACCTGCTGATCAGCACGCCGACCGCGGTTATTCCCGTGTGGGGCGCGATCGTCGTGGCGCTGCTGGTAGGCGTCGCGGTGTACCGGCTGCGCTGGCCGCTGCTGTGGGTCACCATCGTCGGCGTCAGCGCGTTGTACGGTCTGATCGTGCTCGGCGACAGCATGCCCGTCGTACTTCCGGATGACTTCCTCGGCATGGGGCCTGCGACGTTCTGGATCGTCGCCCTGTTCGTCTATGGGGCGATCGCCTCGCTGCTGCCGGTATGGGTGCTGCTGCAGCCGCGCGATTACATCAACGGCGTGCAGCTGTTCGTCGGGCTCATCCTGCTGTTCGGCTCGGTGCTCACCGCCACTCTCTTCTCATCCGGCGGGCTGCAGATCGTGGCCCCCGCGATCAACACGGCCGTTCCGGAAGGGACACCGAGCATGGTGCCGCTGTTGTTCGTGACCATCGCCTGCGGCGCGATCTCGGGCTTCCACGGCATGGTCTCGTCGGGTACCACGTCGAAGCAGCTCGACAAGGAGACCGACGCACGCTTCGTCGGCTACTTTGGCGCCGTCGGCGAGGGGCTGCTCTCGCTCGGTACGATCCTGGCCGTGATCGCCGGGTTCCGCACGGTTGCGGAATGGGAAGAGGTGTACAGCTCGTTCGGTGCCGGCGGTGTCACCGCGTTCGTCAACGGCGGCGGCGCGATCATGAACGCCGGGCTCGGGCTGCCGGTGTCGCTCAGCGCGACGGTGCTGGCTACCATGGCCGTACTCTTCGCGGCGACAACCATGGACACCGGAATGCGACTGTTGCGCTTCGTCGTGCAAGAGATCGGCGACTCGATGAAGGTGCGCATCACCAAGGTGCCGGCGACTCTGATCGTCGTGGCCGTGGGGCTGGGTCTGACCTTCTCGCAGGGCCTCGGCGGCGATGGCGGTCTGCGCATCTGGCCGCTGTTTGGTACGACCAACCAGCTGATGGCATCCCTCACCCTGTCGATCGTCGCGGTCATGCTGCTGCGCAAGCGTCGCAACCCGCTGCCAGCATTGATTCCGCTGGTACTGGTGTTCGGGCTGTCGTTCTGGGCGGCGATCCAGCAGCTCACGGCGTTCGCCTCGCCGACCGACCCGGACTGGCTGCTGTTCACCTTGGACGTCGTCATCATCGCTGCGAGCGTGTGGGTCGCCATCGAAGCGGTGCTCGCCATGCGACGTGCAGCCACCGGGCCCGCCGAGGACGAGGACGAGGACGCCCAACTCCAGGCGGTGCGTGAAGAGGTCTGATCCGTGTCGGATGTGACCGCGGCCCGGCGTTGGCGACAGCGCTGGGCCGCCTTCCGGGAGGGGCTCGCGGAGTACTACGCGGGCCCCTACCGGCAGACCCTTGCCCGTGAGCAGCGGGATGAGGACGACCTGTTCGCCCTCATCGTGCTCGGTGAGGCGCTGGGCGTGCCCGATCCCGTCGCGTACTACAGCGCTGAGCTGATGCCGTTGCTAGCCACGGACTTCCACGACTGGCACCGCCGCATGGGCATGCCCCGATCACCTCTGGACCACGTCGCATGTTGCTAGAAGGACTCCGCCGTCGGATGCTGTTCATCGGCGGTAAGGGGGGTGTGGGCAAGACCTCGCTGGCCTCGGCGCTCGGCCTGGCCAGGGCACGTGCGGGGGAGCGCGTGCTGGTGGTGTCGACAGACCCCGCCCACAACCTCGGGCACCTCTGGGAGCGCGAGGTGGGTGACGCCCCGGTGCAGTTGGCTGTGTTCGAGTCGGGCGAGCTGCACGGCGTGGAGATCGATCCGCACGCGACGATCGCGCGTCATCTGACCGCTGTCGAACAGACGATGCTGCAGCTTCTGCCCGAGCAGCAGCACGGCGCTGCGCGTGCACATCTCGACCGCGCCCGTGAAGCTCCGGGCAGTCATGAATCGGCGGTGCTGGAGCGCATCGCCGAGCTGGCAGAACTCGGGCGCACCGATTATGACGCCGTGATCTTCGACACCGCGCCGTCCGGGCACACTCTGCGTCTACTAGCGCTGCCCGGGCAGCTGGCGGGATGGACCGAGACGCTGCTGCGCAACCGGGATCGTTCAGAACGCTTCTCGGCGGCGATGCGCGGTCTCACCGGGCGCAGCGACCCGCAGGCCGACGCGCAGGCAGAGTTGCGGCGCACCCTGCAGCGGCGACGGGACCGCTTCGACGCGTTGCAGAAGGCGATCGCCGACCCGGAGCGCGCGGGATTCGTCGTCGTGTTCACCGCTGAGACGCTTCCGGTCGCCGAGACGTTCGAGGTCGTCGACAGCCTGCGCGCGATGCACGTTGAGGTGACGGCGCTGATCGCCAACCGGCGCTCGCCAGCCGACGCCGGCGAGCTGTTGCGCATTCGACGCCGCGGTGAGGACGTGCACCTTGCCCGCGTTCGCGACCGGGTGCCCAGCGTGGCCCTTCTCGAGGTGCCTCTCGTCGCGGGCGAGTTGACCGGAGCGGATTCACTGGCGCGGATCGCCGATCTGCTCGAGGCCGCCGGCTGACGCGCTCGCGGGTCTGTCGGTGCCGTTCACGGTCGAGCTGCTGGCAGCGGGCCGCCCCGTCTGAGAGGGCCCACCGTGGTCAGTCGAGAACGCGGATGCCGGCCGCCGCGGCCAGCGCGGGCGCGAGCATCTGCACCTGGTGCCCGTCGAGGGTCGCGCCGCGCAGGGACGTCACGTCGATGTACGAGAGTGCGTCGAGGCCGCGCAGATCGACATCGGTGGCGCGCATGTCACGGGGGTCGACCTCATCGGATCGGGTGTTCTCGAACGCGACGCGCGACAGCACGGCCTGCGGCACGTCGAGTGTTGTGATGCTGCTGCCTGTGACCTGCAGATGGTCGACCCGGGCGGCCCCGAGATTGAGGTAGTCGATGCGCACGTCGCGCAGCTCGATCTCAGACAAACGAGCGTCGGTGAGGTCGAGAGTGCCGATCCGGCCGCCGACGATGCGGATACGGCGGCCGTTCAACGCCCTGGCCTGGAGTGCTGCGACGCGGATGTCTGCAAGCTCGACGTCGAACATCGTGCTCCAGCGCATGTCGACATCTGTCGCCTGCCCCTCGATGACGCACTGCTCGACGGTGGCGTGGGTGAGGTCCGTGGTGTCCTGCAGAGTGATGCGCGCGGCAACGATGTCCGCACGTGGGGCAGGGGCGGCATCGGCCAGCTGACGCGGCAGAACGGGGGCGGATACGACGGGGGGCTTCGGGGCGGGAGTGCGGGATGCCATGGGCCGACCCTATGCCGGACCGGCGACATGGTGTGCACCGCCGGAACGACGTAGAATGGGCGAACCAGCGCAGATCCGGCCATCACCGGGGAGCTCTCGGAAGAACGCTTCGACCAGCAACGCGACCGAAGCCACTAGAACCGAGCGGGGCAGGCCCGTCAGCGCCGCAGTGAGAGTGGTTCGCGCGTCCGCGTGCGAGCACGTGAGGTGGTACCGCGGTTCGCGCGACAGCGCGGGTCGTCCTCGCAGCAGCATCCGACACGATCCCTGCGAGATGACATGACCTACCCGCGCACCTCCGCCGCCTCTGGAGCGCAGAGCTCCTTCGGCCCGGCCGCCGTCACTCCGAGCCCGCGCTTCCCCGAGATCGAGCGCGACGTGCTCGACTTCTGGAAGTCCGATGACACCTTCCGCGCCTCGATTGAGCAGCGCGAGGGCGCCGACGAGTGGGTCTTCTACGACGGCCCGCCGTTCGCGAACGGACTGCCCCACTACGGCCACCTGCTGACGGGCTACGCCAAAGACCTGTTCCCGCGTTTCCAGACCATGCTCGGCAAGAAGGTCGACCGCGTGTTCGGGTGGGACACCCATGGCCTGCCCGCCGAGCTCGAGGCGATGAAGCAGCTCGGCATCACCGAGAAGAGCGAGATCGAGGCGATGGGCATCGACGTCTTCAACGCCAAGGCCCGTGATTCTGTGCTCGCCTACACGCACGAGTGGCAGGACTACGTCACCCGTCAGGCGCGCTGGGTCGATTTCGAGCGTGGGTACAAGACGCTCGATCTCGGCTACATGGAGAGCGTGCTGTGGGCGTTCAAGACGCTCTACGACAAGAACCTCGCCTATGAGGGCTACCGCGTGCTGCCGTACTGCTGGCGTGATGAGACGCCGCTGAGCGCCCACGAACTGCGCATGGACGACGACGTGTACCAGATGCGCCAGGATCCATCGGTGACCGCGACATTCCCGCTCACCGGCGCCAAGGCCGAATCGCTCGGGCTCACCGGAGTGCGCGCGCTCGCCTGGACGACAACGCCCTGGACTCTGCCCACCAACCTCGCGCTCGCCGTCGGCCCCGACATCGAGTACGTCGTCGTGCCGGCCGGCCCTCAGGGGGCTGCCGACATCGTGCCGGGCGACGACGTCGCCGAGAGTGCGGCGCACCGCTACCTGATCGCGCGTGAGCTGCTCGGCGGCTATGCCAAGGATCTCGGGTACGAGTCGGCCGACGAGGCGCACGCCGCGATCGAGGCAGCGCATCTCGGAGCGGCGTTGCAGGACGTCACCTACGACCGCCTGTTCGACTACTACGCGGATGCCGAGACCTGGGGCACCGACAGTGCATGGCGCCTGCTGGTGGACGACTACGTCACCGTGTCGGACGGTACCGGAATCGTGCACCAGGCTCCGGCGTACGGTGAGGATGACCAGCGCGTGGCGAACGCCGCCGGCATCCCCACGATCATCTCGCTCGACGATGGCGGGCGCTTCCTATCCAGCGTCACCGACGTCGCCGGTGAGCTGTGGATGGACGCCAACACCCCACTGGTTCGCCTGATCCGTGCCGCCGGGCGCCTGCTGCGTCTGCAGAGCTACGAGCACTCGTACCCGCATTGCTGGCGCTGCCGCAACCCCCTCATCTACAAGGCGGTCTCGAGCTGGTTCATCCGCGTGACCGACATCAAGGACGATCTGCTGGCGAACAACGAGCAGATCACCTGGGTGCCCGAGAACGTCAAGCACGGCCAGTTCGGCAAGTGGCTCGAGGGCGCGCGCGACTGGTCGATCAGCCGCAACCGGTACTGGGGCTCGCCCATCCCGGTATGGAAGAGCGATGACCCCGAGTACCCGCGCGTCGACGTCTACGGGTCTCTGGAAGAGCTGGAGCGCGACTTCGGTGCGCTTCCGACCGGTCCGAACGGCGAGGTCGACCTGCACCGGCCGTACATCGACGACCTGACGCGGCCGAACCCCGACGACCCCACCGGCACGAGCACGATGCGCCGCATCGAGGACGTCTTCGACGTGTGGTTCGACTCGGGCTCGATGCCGTTCGCACAGGTGCACTACCCGTTCGAGAACCAGGACTGGTTCGACGCGCACGCGCCGGCCGACTTCATCGTCGAGTACATCGGGCAGACCCGCGGCTGGTTCTACGTCATGCACGTACTCTCGACCGCGCTGTTCGAGCGTCCCGCCTTCACCGGTGTGAGCTGCCACGGCATCGTGCTCGGCAACGACGGGTACAAGATGTCGAAGTCGCTGCGCAACTACCCGGACGTCAGCGAGGTGCTCGATCGGGACGGGTCGGACGCCATGCGCTGGTTCCTGATGTCGAGCTCGGTGCTGCGCGGAGGCAACCTGGCCGTCACCGAGGAGGGCATCCGGGCGGGCGTGCGCGAGTTCCTGCTGCCGCTGTGGAGCTCGTGGTACTTCTTCGCGACCTACGCCAACGCGTCGGGCGGCTACGAGGCCTCGTGGCGCACCGATTCGACCGACGTGCTCGACCGGTACATCCTGGCGCGTCTCGGTGATCTCGTCCGCGAGGTACGGGCCGATCTGGAAGGGCTCGATTCGACCACGGCCGCGGCGCGGCTGCGCGAGTTCGTCGAGGTACTCACCAACTGGTACATCCGTCGTTCGCGCGATCGGTTCTGGGAGGGCGTGAACGACGACCCGGCCAGCCGCGAGGCCTTCGACACGCTGTACACCGTGCTCGAGACCCTCACCCGCGTGGCGGCCCCGATGGTCCCGCTGATCAGCGAGCGCATCTGGCAGGGTCTGACGGGCGGGCGCAGCGTGCACCTGACCGACTGGCCCGACGCCGACGCGTTCCCCGCCGCGGATGATGTGCGTGACGCGATGGATGCCGTCCGCGAGCTGTCGAGCGTCGGCAACGCCCTGCGCAAGCGCGAGAAGCTACGTGTGCGCCTGCCCCTCGCACGGTTGACCGTCGTCTCGCCGCTGGCCGCTGATCTGGCGCAGTTCGAGGGCATCCTGCGTGAGGAGCTCAACGTCAAGGCCGTCGAGCTGGTCGCACAGCAAGAGGGCACTGCCGGCGAGTATGGCATCAGCCACCGCCTCAGCGTGAACGCCCGCGTCGCCGGCCCGCGCCTGGGCAAGGAGGTGCAGCGGATCATCCGCGCCGCGAAGGACGGCTTCTGGACCGAGCAGGACGGCGTGGTCACCGTCGACGGCATCGCGCTGGAGCCCGCCGAGTACGAGCTGGCGCTGGAGACCTCCGGACGCCCCGAGGGCGAGGCCCTGGCGATCGTCCCCGGCGGAGGGTTCATGCTGCTCGACACCGTGACGACGCCCGAGCTGGAGGCCGAGGGTCTTGCACGTGACGCGATCCGGGTCGTGCAGGAGGCGCGCAAGAACGCCGGCCTCGACGTCAGCGATCGCATCGCGCTCGCGCTGAACGTCGCCCCGGCCGACGCCGCAGCGCTCCAGGCGCACGCCGCGCTGATCGCCGCTGAGACGCTTGCGGTCGGCTTCGCGGTGCAGGCGAGCGAAGACATCGACCAGCTCGTCGACGACGTCGAGAGCCCCGGCGAAGGCGTCTTCCGCAGCGGAGCACGCGCGCTCGGCTCGGCGAAGTCGCCGATCGTCGTCACGATCGACCGCACCGTCTCCGAGGAGGACGCATGAGCGACACACAACGAGCGGATGCTGTCTACGAGGCGCTGCTGAGCCGGGCGGGTGAGCGCTGGGTGCAGCCGCGCAAGGAGCGTGTCGAGCGCATCCTGACGCTACTCGACGACCCGCAGCGCACGTACCGGGTGGTGCACATCACCGGCACGAACGGCAAGACGTCCACGGCGCGCATGATCGAGAGCCTGCTGCGTTCGCACGGCCTGCGCACCGGCCTGTTCACCAGCCCGCATCTGAAGCGGTTCACGGAACGCATCATGATCGACGGCGAGCCGATCGCCGACGCCGCGATCGCCGATGCGTGGGACGAGATCGAGCCTTTCATCGGGATCGTCGACGCCGAACTGCAGGCGGGCGGCGAAGAGCCGCTGACGTTCTTCGAACTGCTCACGGTGCTGGCATTCGTGGCGGCATCGGATGCCCCTGTCGATGTGCTGGTGCTGGAAGTCGGCATGGGCGGGTCGTGGGACTCGACGAACACCGCGGATGGTGATGTCGCCGTGTTCACGCCGATCGATCTCGATCACGCCGATCGTCTCGGCGCGACCATCGCCGAGATCGCCGAGGTGAAGGCGGGCATCATCAAGGACGGCGCCGCGGTCGTCTCGGCCGCGCAGCCCACCGAGGCCGCCGAGGTGCTGAGGCGGGTCGCCGCCGAACGTCAGGCGAGCATCGCCTTCGACGGCCAGGAGTTCGGTCTCGCGGCGCAGAAGCTCGCCGTCGGCGGGCAGCTGCTGACGATCAAGGGCATCGCCGGTGAGTACGTCGATGAGTACCTGCCGCAGTACGGCGCACACCAGGGGCACAACGCCGCGCTGGCTGTCGCTGCGGTGGAGTCGCTGATCGGCGGCGCGGAGCGCGCCATCCCCGGTGAGATCCTCACCGACGGTCTGCAAGCGGCTACTTCCCCCGGGCGCCTGCAGCTGGTGGGCATCGCGCCGACCGTGGTCGTGGATGCTGCGCACAACCCGCACGGTGCGGCCGCGCTCGCGCAGTCGCTGGACGACAGCTTCGACTTCGACGAGTGGGGTCTGGTGCTCGGTGTTCTCGACGACAAGGATGCCGGAGGCATCATCGACCGGCTGCTGCCGGCCGTCGCCGAGGTGTTCGCGACTGCACCCGAGTCGGCACGCGCTGAAGAGGGCGACGCCATCGCCGACCTGGTCGAGGCGCGGGGGCGTCGCGCCACGGTGCACGCGACTCTGGCGGACGCCGCGGATGCCGCACGCGAGTGGGCGGCCTCGTCGGAGCGCCGCGCGGTCGTGATCGCCGGATCCATCGTGCTGGCCGGTGAGGCGTTGCTGCTGTCCGAGGAAGAGGACTGGAAGTCGGGGTGGCGGGCGTGAGCGCACGTCAGGCGCGGCCGCCGCGCACCCTTGTGCAGAAGCTCGGCGCGATCGTGCTCGGCTCCGAGGCCATCGTCGTCATCCTGGCAGGGCTCACCGTGTTCGGTCTGCGCGCGGTGCCCGGTGACATCCCGCAGTGGTGGGGCATCGCCGGCGGCTTCATCGTGGCCGTGGCGCTGATCGTGGTCGCCGGTGCCATCACGCGCCCGTGGGCGATCCCGGCCGGCTGGGCGCTGCAGGTCGTCATCGCCCTCGCAGGACTGCTGGTACCGGCGATCGTCGTGGTCGCTCTGATTTTCGGCGGCATGTGGGGGTATGCGACGATCGGTGGGGCCCGCATCGACCGACAGCGTCCGTCGGGCCCGCCGGCAGAACCTCACACAGAGAGCGAATGACATGGCCACTGAAGAAACCCTCGTCCTCGTCAAGCCCGACGGCGTCGCCCGCGGCCTGACGGGAGAGATCCTCGCGCGCATCGAGGCGAAGGGCTACGCGCTCGTCGACCTGCGACTCGTCGAGCCCGACCGTGACCGGCTCGCCGCTCACTACGCCGAGCATGAGGGCAAGCCGTTCTACGAGCCGCTGATGGAGTTCATGATGTCGGGTCCGTCGGTGGCGATCCGTCTCGCCGGCAACCGCGTCATCGAGGGCTTCCGGTCGCTCGCCGGTACCACCGACCCGACCACGGCCGCTCCCGGCACGATCCGCGGCGACCTCGGCCGCGACTGGGGCCTGGCCGTGCAGCAGAACCTCGTGCACGGTTCCGACAGCCCCGAGTCGGCGGCTCGCGAGCTCAGCATCTGGTTCTGACGCAGAACACGAAGAAGGGGACGTCCTGCGGGACGTCCCCTTCTTCGTGCCCGGGGCGGCTCAGTCGGCCCGGATCAGAACAGCATTCCCACGA